>MGQS01000017.1:7349-29561 GCA_001797905.1 Deltaproteobacteria bacterium RBG_16_54_11
TTGACCATGCCCCGGAGAGCGTCGGCTACCGGCTTGCCGCTTCCCAGGGGCAGACGCTGGTCTATTCCGGGGACACAGACTATTGTCCGAACATCGTGGAGCTGGCCAGGGGGGTTGATCTCCTGCTCCTGGAATGCTCCTTTCCGGAGGGGATGAAGGTCACGGGGCATCTTACCCCGGCGCTGGCCGGCCGCATTGCCAACGAGGCCGGGTGCAAGAGGCTCTGCCTCACCCACTTCTACCCTCCCTGCGACCTATCGGATATCAGAAAGGATTGCCAAAAGGTATTCCCGGGCGAGGTGCTCCTGGCCGAGGATACGATGAGGATAACAATCTGAGCTTGCGCGTCCTCTTCTCTTGTGGAAGGAGACGAGATATGGTACTATTGATACATCAACTGAAAAATCTCATCGATCAAGGAAAAGAAGATGTTTGGTATAGGATTGCCTGAGCTCATGATTATCGCGGGCCTCGCCCTCATATTGATCGGCCCGAAGAAACTTCCCGAACTCGCCAAATCTCTGGGAAAGACCCTCGGTGAATTACGGAAGGCCACCGATGATGTCAAGGAAACCATCTTTGAAGAGATTAAACCCATCAAGGATGAACTCCCGGACAGAAGGGAGCTGGAAGAGGCCCTGAAGAAAAAGTTTTTGGAAGGGGAGGAAGAGAAACCGGAGGCCGAAGAGGGAAAAGGGGCTGAAAAGGGAAAAGGGAGGGGAACGGGGAAAAGGGTCCGAAGCCGATAAGGGCCCTCAGACCGACTAGCTCGTGGAGGAGAAGCAGACCTTCATACAACACCTGGAAGAACTCCGCAAGAGATTGATCATATCCTTGATCGCCGTGGGGATAGGCTTTATCACCTGTTACCTCTTCTCCAAAGAGATCTTCCAGTTCCTGATGAAACCACTCCAGAAGGCCCTGAGTAAGGGGGCTACCATGATCTTCACCACCCCGGGCGAGGCCTTCTTCACCTATATGAAGGTCGGCCTGCTCGCAGGTGTATTCGCCGCCTCTCCCGTTGTCCTCTATCAGATCTGGCTCTTTGTCGCACCGGCCCTGTACGGCCACGAAAAGCGATACGCGATACCCTTTGTCTGCTTCTCCACCCTCCTCTTCATAGGAGGGGCTGCCTTCGGCTATTTCTTCATCTTCCCCATGGGCGCCAAGTTCTTCATGAGCTTTGCCACGGATTTTATACAACCTGCGCCGAGGCTCAAGGAATCGTTCTCCTTCTGTTCCATGCTCCTGCTCACCTTCGGCCTCACCTTTGAGCTCCCCCTCTTTATTTTCTTCCTCTCCAAGCTGGGGGTGGTCAACGCCCGGATGCTTGCGCGCAATAGAAAATATGTGATCGTCCTCATCTTCATTGTGGCGGCCGTGCTCACCCCTCCGGACCCCCTGTCGCAGATCATGATGGCTATTCCCCTCGTGGCCCTCTATGAGGCCAGCATCTGGGTGGCAAGGATATTCGGCCGAAAGACGAAGGGCGAAGACCATCAGCCAGTGGCCGAAGCCGAAAGACCGGAGGCCAAAGGTCATCGGCCAAAGGCCGAAGGAAAAAAGAAAGCGGCAGAAGAAACCCCTGAATGACCCTAATTTAACCACTTTTTATCATCAAATAGTACAAATTATTGTACAAATTCCCGTCTAGGGAACCAATTTTTTTAAAAAAATCAAGATTTTGCTTGACACATATACCCTCTTCTATATAATTAAAGTGGGATAAAGTGGGATAAAGTGGAGCAAAGAGGGTGTTTAGAGGCAGATTCGAGCACAGCATAGACGGCAAGGGAAGGGTCAGCATCCCCGCCAAGTTCAGGGAGACCCTGAAGCGGGAGTATGGCAGCGACGAGCTGATCGTCACCATCTTCGACAGCTGCCTCGTGGCCTATCCCTTTGCGGAATGGCAGATATTCGAGGAGAAGATGAAAGACTTCTCCCAGCTCAAAAAAGAGGCGAAGTCCTTCCTGCGTTATTTCTATTCCGGGGCCATGGAGTGCGCCATCGACGACCATGGGCGAATCCTGATCCCTCCGCAATTTCGCGACCATGCCAATTTAAACAAAGAAATCGTCTTCCTCGGTGTGATGAACCGCTTTGAGATATGGAATAAGGATGTTTGGGAAAAAGAATTTGCAACATACAAAGAGACCTTTGATGAGATAAGCGAGGGCATAGCCGAACGGATGGGGCTGTGAGGGGATATCTCCATATCCCCGTCTTGACGGAGGAGGTGATAGCACACCTGAAGTGCCGCGAGGGCGGGACCTTCGTCGATGCCACCATCGGTGAAGGCGGGCACACCCTGGAGATCTTACGGGCCTCGGGGCAGAACAAGGTTATCGGTATCGACCGGGATCAAGAGATCCTGGAGCGGGCGCGAGAGCGGGTTGCGGGATACGCCGATCGGGTAACCTTGATGCACGATGACTTCACCCGGCTCCCGCTGATCCTGCAAGCCCTGGGGATCGAGAAGGTGGACGGCATTCTCTTAGATTTAGGGGTATCGACTGTTCACCTTCTGGAACAGGGGCGCGGCTTCAGCCTTCAGCAAGACGGGCCTTTGGACATGAGGATGGACACGAGGGGAAAGGTGACGGCCTCCGATATCGTGAACCGCTACCCCCTCGAGGAAATAGAAAAGATCTTAAAGGGATATGGTGAAGAAAGGTGGGCAAAACGGATCGTCAGGGCCATCGGCAAAGAGAGGCAGCAAGAAAAAATCAAGACCACCGGCCACTTAGCGGAAATCGTCTCTCGAGCCATCCCGCGCAAGTATCACCCCCGCCGGCTTCACCCTGCGACCAAGACCTTTTTGGCCCTGAGGATCGCGGTGAATGAGGAGTTGAAGAAAATAGAGGAAGTCCTCCCTGTAGCTCCCCTGCTGCTCAAGCAAGGAGGAAGGATCGGCGTTATATCCTTCCACTCGCTGGAGGACAGGATCGTCAAGCAAGGCTTTAAAAAGTTGGAGAGCACGTGCATCTGCCCCCCTTCCCTGCCGCAGTGCGTCTGCAAGGGCAGGAAAAAGGTCTTGCAGATCATCACCAGGCGTCCCCTCACCGCCAGTCCCGAGGAGTTGAGGAATAACCCCCGGGCGCGGAGCGCAAAACTGAGGGTGGCGGAGCGGGTATAACGAAAAAGGAGGGTTTGTCATGAGAGCTTCTGAATTGATGGGCAACATCCCGGGTATTACCATGGATCATCTGCACAACTGGGAGCGTCAGGGCTATCTTGCCCCCGGCAGGATCAGCGTAGGGAAAAAGCTGATAAGGGACTATACGGAAAAAGAAGTCCACCTCGTCAAGGCTATGTGGTCCTATTATCAGAAAGGGTTATCTCCGAGGAATGCCTACAGAAATGCCTCTGAGGAAGTATCAAAAAGCGCCTTTCCGGCGTTGCCACTCTTGAACGACTACCGGGAAGAGTGCGAAGCTCGGGAGAGGAAGATCGATTCGATCGCCTGCAGTGCGATCTTTGAGCTGGCTATCCCCCTGAGACACTATTTCCACCTAAAGATGAGCGAAAAAGTTAGATCCTGTGCGTAATGAGAGGATGAGAGAGAGGCGAGAGCAATAAGGAGGTAGACGATGAGAGCATCCGCCGTCCCCGCCCGCACGATCGGTGGAACCACCTTCATGCAGAGACAAAGGGTGGCCAGGAGGGTGAAAGAAAAGACCTCGCGCCCCTCCTTCCTGCTGCCCGCTCTTGTTTTCCTCCTCATCGTGAGCATCCTCTGCTACGTATGGACGAGGATCAAGGTGGTGCAATACGGATATGAGATATCCTCGGGCTTGCGGGCAAAGGAAACGGCTGTCACCGCCCGCAATGAGCGGACGCTGGAGATCGCCACCCTGCGCTCGGCACAGCAGGTGGAGAAAAGGGCCCGGGAAGAACTGAGGATGAGCCCTCCCCGCAAGGATCAGCTGGTAATCATACGATGAACGATCGAGCCGCACTACACTTTAAGATCCGCACGCGCATGGTCTTCGTGTTCTTCATCCTCTGTTTCTGTTTTATCGCCGTGCGCGCCTACCACATGCAGGTCCTCGAACGGGGCAAATCCCTCACCGTGGCTCAGAATCAATACTACGCTCGGAGGATCAACCTGGCCCCTCCTCGGGGGACCATCTATGACTCCAAGGCACGGGTGCTGGCGGTGAGCATGAGGGTCAACTCCCTCTATGCCCAACCCGACAAGATAGACAACAAAGGCGCCGTTGCCGCCAAGCTCGCACCCATCCTGGGTAAAGATGCCGGCGAGATCGCCGGGCTCTTGTCAAGCCCCAAACCTTTTGTCTGGCTGCAGAGGAAGATAACCCCCCTTCAGCAGGAGCGGATCGAGGCCTTGCATCTCGCTGGAGTGGATTTCATACCCGAGAGCAGGAGGTTTTACCCTAACTTCGATTTGGGGTCTCATATCATAGGTTTTGTGGGGATGGACTCTCAGGGGCTCGAAGGTCTCGAAGGGGCATATGAAAAGTACCTGAAGACGGCAAATAACTATGTGGTGCTGGAGAGGGACGCCCTGGGGAGATGGATATATATACCCGAGAGGGAAAAAGGGATGAATGCCCCTCATAACCTCCATCTCACCCTCGACCTCCGGATCCAATATATTGCGGAACGGGAGCTGAGGAGAGAAGTCATAGAGCAAAAGGCCGCGGGGGGCATGGCGGTGGTTATGGAACCCGCCACCGGAAAGATCCTGGCCCTGGCTGTTCAACCCTCTTTTAACCCTAACCTCTTTGAGGAGTACGGCCCGGCCAGGTGGCGCAATCGCGCCGTCACCGACTCATTTGAACCCGGTTCCGTCATGAAGGTATTTCTCCTGGCCGCCGTTTTGAAGGAAGGAATAACCAAGGAAAACGATGTCATATTCTGCGAAAACGGGGCCCAGACTATCCAGGGACACACCATCCATGATGTGAGCCCCCACGGGTGGCTGAGCATGCGCGACATCATACGGTACTCCAGCAACATCGGCTCCTATAAAGTAGGAAAGAAGCTGGGTGCGGAGAGGTACTACCGCTATCTGGACGCCTTTGGGTTCACCGAAACAACGGGGATCGATCTCCTGGGAGAGATTGCGGGTAAAATCCATTCTCCCGCATCCTGGTCCCCCGTCGATCTGGCGATCATCTCCTTTGGACAGGGGGTATCGGTCACCTCCCTCCAACTGATCACCGCCCTCAGCTGCATCGCCAATGGCGGCAACTTAATGAAACCCTACCTCGTGGAGCGGATAACCGATGAGGAAGGCAAGGTGGTAGCGGAATTCTCCCCCCAGGTGCGGAGAAGTGTCCTCTCCCAAGAGATATGCCGGCGAATCACCTCCGTCATGAAGGAGGTCGTGGCAAGCGGAACGGGTATGCGGGGCCGTATTCCCGGTTACGAGGTGGCCGGCAAGACAGCTACCGCGCAAAAGATCGATCTCACCACCGGCAAATATGCAAAGGACAAGACCGTCGCCTCCTTTATGGGATTTCTCCCTGCTGATGACCCCCGGGTGGCCATCCTGGTGGTCGTGGACGAACCCAGGAACAGCCCTTACGGGGGGGCGACGGCAACGCCCGTCTTCAAGAGGATCGCCGAGGAGCTCATGCGTTATATGGGAGTTCCCCCGACGGGAGAAGACTTCAGCAAAAAGCTCATCCTGGCTCAGCTCCCCCGGATCAAAAAACAGAGGGAGAGCCGGAGCAAAACTGCCTCACGGCAGGGGATGCCCGATCTGCGTGGCCTCAGTATGCGAAAGGCCTTGGCGCAATTGGAAGGCGAAAAGGTGCAAATCAGACTGGCGGGAAGTGGATTGCTGGTCAATCAACGGCCGAACCCGGGGGATGCCCTCAAAGAGGGAAGCGAGGTCTTCCTCAGATTCTCCCCTCCCCGGTAAAGACACGATTGTGCAGTTAGCCCGGCTGATCCGCTCGCTGGATGTGCTAGACTCAAGGGGTGCCATGGATCTGGATATTACCGATATCTCTTACCACAGCCACCGGGTCAAGGAGGGAACCCTCTTTGTGGCCATCCCGGGTACGAAGCAGGATGGCCACCAGTTCATAGAGGAGGTTATTACCAGGGGGGCCGGGGCCGTCATCGTGGAGCAGATGCCCCCGCGCCTTGGTGACATCCCCCTGGTCGTGGTAAAGGACGCACGGAGGGCCCTGGCCCAGGTCTCGGCTGAATTTTTCTCCCACCCCTCACGCGAGATAACGCTCGTGGGGATCACGGGAACCAACGGAAAGACCACCACCTCCTACCTGATCGAGTCCATCATCAAGGCCGCGGGGAAAGAAGTCGGCGTGATCGGAACCATCAACTACAGGATGAGGGGGAAAGAGCAACCGGCCCCCACCACCACCCCCCAGTCCTACGATTTGCAACAATTGCTGCGCGAGATGGTCGCCGCAGGCATGGAGTATGTGGTGATGGAGGTCTCCTCCCATGCCCTGGACCAAGATCGGGTGCGGGGGTGCCACTTTGACGTGGGGGTATTCACCAACATCAGTCCCGAACACCTCGACTATCATGAGGACATGGATAAATACTTTGCCGCCAAAAAACGCCTCTTTCACGAGTTCCTGCCTGAGTCGGAAAAGGCCCCCTGGGCCATCCTCAATCTCGATGACCCCCTGCTGGGGGACCTTCCGAAGGAACTCCCGCCGGCGCGGCAGATGACCTATGGCCTGGACCAAGGAGCGGTGAGGGCGCCGAAGAGAGAGATATCGTTAACGGGGATACGGGCCGCCCTCTCCACCCCCGTTGGAACCATCGAGATAGGGACATCCCTGATCGGCGAGTACAACCTCTACAACATCCTGGCGGCAACCGCCGTGGGCATCTCCCTCGGCATCCCGTCTGAGGCGATCAGACAGGGTATCAAAGACCTCTCCCTGGTCCCGGGGAGGATGGAGCGAATCGGGGACGGCAATCCGTGGGTCCTCGTCGACTACGCCCACAAACCCGAGGCCCTGGAGAAGAGCATCATGGAGGTGAAGAAGCTCGCCGCGGGCAAGGTATTTGTCGTCTTCGGCTGCGGCGGCGACAGGGACAGGAGCAAGAGGGCCCCCATGGGGCGGATAGGGGTCAAGTGGGCGGACCTGGCCATCATCACCTCCGACAACCCCCGCACCGAGGACCCCCTCAAAATCATCGAGGAGATAGAACAGGGGGCGAGAGAGGTCTCCCCACACCGTTACCTCGTCATACCCGATAGGAGAGAGGCCATCAAGAAGGCCATTGCCCTGGCAGGGGAGCAGGATTGCGTGCTCATCACCGGCAAGGGGCACGAGACATATCAAATCATAGGCGAAGAACGCTTGCCCTTTGACGATCGCGAGGAGGCGCGTCAGGCCTTGGCGAACAGGGGCACAGGGCAATGAGCGCGGAGGAGGAACAGTTGTCGGCGCAAACGGTCTTAGAGGCCACCGGCGGGGTCCTGATCCAGGGCGATGCACGGGCCTCCTTTACCGGTGTCTCCACCGACTCGAGGTCCATCAAGCCGGGTGAGCTCTTCTTCGCGCTGAGGGGAGGGAATTTCGATGGACACCGCTTTTTCGCCGAGGCGATGCTGAGGGGGGGGAAGGGGGCCGTGGTGGAAGGAGAGATCGAGCCCGCCCCGGACAAAACCATCCCGATAATAAAGGTAACAACTACCCTGCAGGCCTTGGGAGATCTGGCTCATCTCTGGCGAAAAAGACACCCCATTCCCCTGGTGGCCGTCGTGGGGAGCAACGGAAAGACTACCACCAAAGAGATGGCGGCCGGGATCCTGGGGAAAAGATACACGGTCATGAAGAACCCGGGAAACCTCAACAACCTTATCGGGCTACCCCTCTCTCTGTTGAAGATGAACTCCACGTACCAGGTGGCAATCATGGAGATGGGGATGAACCGCAGGGGGGAGATACTCAGGCTGACCCACATAGCAGAACCCGATTTGGGGATCTTGACCACTATCGGGCCTGTCCATCTGGAGGGGCTGGGATCTATCGAAGGGGTCATGGAGGCCAAGGGGGAGCTCTTACAGGGCATGGGCGCACGAGGGAGGCTCATCTTCAACGCCGATGACCCCCGGGTGGTTCAACTGAGCAACCGGTTTGCGGGTAACAAGACATCCTTCGGCACAAAAAACCCCGCCGACTGGATGGCAGCGGATATCCGCATACAGGAGGACGGCAGGGTCTTCTTTCAAATACAAGGGCCTGCCGGCAGGATACCCGTCTCCTTGAGGATCATAGGGCGTCATCAGATCTACAACGCCCTGGCAGCCGCTGCGGCAACCGCCCATCTCGGCCTGGGGATGGAGGATATAAAAGATGGATTGGAGGCCTTTGAACCCCCGCCCATGAGGATGGAATTGACGGCGCTCGGCAAGGGGATCACGATCATCAACGATGCCTACAACGCCAATCCCCAATCGATGGATGCGGCCCTGCGCACCCTCGAGGAGGTAACGGGCAAGAGAAAGATCGCCGTGCTCGGAGACATGTGGGAGCTCGGTGAATATGCAGAACAGGCCCACAGGGAGCTCGGCCGAGCAATACACGAGAAAGGGATCAATCTCCTTTTTCTCCTCGGCCGATTCGCTTCCCAGGTGGCCGAGGGGGCCACGGAGGCCGGCATGGACCCCCGGGCCGTTACGATCGGAAAGGATCACCACGCCGTGAGCCTCCACCTCTCCGGGATTTTAAAAGAGGGGGATTGGGTGTTAATCAAGGGCTCCCGCATCATGAAGATGGAAGAAATCATCAAGGAACTGAGGGACGCACTATGAAAGAAATCATTAAAGAGTTGAGGGACGCACTATGATCTATCATCTCCTTTATCCGCTCCATACCACCCATATCGCCTTCAACGTCCTGAAATACATCTCCTTCAGGACCATCTGCGGGTCCCTTACCGCCCTGCTCATCACCTTCATCCTGGGTCCGTGGCTCATCAAAAAGCTCAAGGAACTCCAGCTCGGGCAGCGGGTGAGGGAGGACGTCCCCGTCAGGCACCGGGCCAAGGAGGGGACCCCGACCATGGGTGGGAGCCTGGTTATCATCGCCGTTGTCGGATCCACCTTGTTGTGGAGCACCTTGACAAACCCCTATATATGGCTGGTCCTGTTCATCACCATTGCCTATGCCCTGCTCGGATTTGTGGACGACTATAGAAAGATAAAGAGGGGCAAGGGGGTATCCGGCAAGGTAAAGCTGGTCTTTCAGACGACCATCGCCCTGGCAGCGGCAATCGTTCTGTTCACCCTTCTGGACTTTGATCAGCGGCTCACCTTCCCCTTTTTCAAATATCTCCGCCCCGACTTAGGCCTTTTCTATATCATCCTCATCATCTTCATCCTCGTGGGGACCTCGAACGCCGTCAACCTCACCGACGGACTGGACGGCCTGGCAATAGGGCCGGTGATGATCACGGCCGGGACCTTTGCCCTTGTCACCTACCTGTCCGGACACAAGCAGTTCTCCAGCTACCTCCAGATCCCCTATACGAGCGGGTGTGGGGAGCTCAGTATCTTCTGCGGGGCCATCGTGGGGGCAGGATTGGGGTTTCTCTGGTTCAATACCTATCCCGCCCAGATCTTTATGGGGGACATAGGATCCCTCTCCCTGGGAGGGGCCTTGGCCACGGTAGCCATCATTGCCAAGCAGGAGATCGTCTTGGCCATCGTCGGGGGGATCTTCGTCATCGAGGCCCTCTCGGTGATCATCCAGGTGGCGGTCTACCAAACGAGAAGAAAGCGGGTCTTCATGATGGCCCCCATCCATCATCACTTCGAGTTAATGGGATGGGCCGAACCGAAGATCATCGTGCGTTTCTGGATCGTCACCATCATCCTCTCCTTGATCGCCATCAGCACCTTAAAGTTGAGATGAACAGAGCGCAGCAACTATATGACATTAAAAAAGACCTCGCCGGGAAGCGTTGCGTCGTGGTGGGCATGGCCGCCACAGGCATGGCGGCAACGGAGTTCCTGATAAAACAGGGCGCAACAGTCATCGTGAGCGAGCAAAAGACCGAACGTGAGTTGAGGCTGGGGCCCTCCCTTAAGCGGCTTCGTGCCCTTGGTGCCGAGGTGGAGCTGGGCAAGCACTCCGCACGGACCTTTCTCGGCGGGGATCTGATCGTCTTGAGCCCCGGTGTGGACCCCCGTATCCCCCCGCTGGAACAGGCACGAGAAAAGGGGATCCCCATCGTGAGCGAGGTCGAGCTCGCCTCGTGGTTTCTGACCGCGCCGCTGATCGCCATCACGGGGACCAACGGGAAGAGCACCACCACCTCCCTCATCGGCCACATCCTCTCGGCCTGGGGGAAAAAGGTCTTTGTGGGAGGAAATATCGGCACCCCTTTGACGGCGTATCTCCTGCAGCAGGAAGAAACGGGCTACATCGTGGCCGAGATCAGCAGTTTCCAGCTGGAGGCGATCTCCTCTTTTAGGCCGTGGATCGCCCTTCTGCTCAACCTGGGGGAGGACCACCTCACCCGCCACCCCACCCTCGCCTCTTACGCAGCCGCCAAGGCGAGGATCTTTTTCAATCAAGGACCTCAAGATTGGGCAATAATCAACGCGGATGATGCGGCAGTAAAGGCCTTGATCCCCCACATCAGGGCGCAGGTGGTCCCCTTTAGCCGGGAAAGGAACAGACAGCAAGGGGTGTGGCTGGAGGACAGAGATACCGTCGTGTATAAAAACGGCGAAAAGGCAGAACGATTCGCCCTGGCAAGGGTGAAGATCAAGGGGATGCACAACCGCGAGAACATCATGGCTGCCGTTGCGACCGCCACGATATGCGGTGTGCCCCGTGCCGTCATACAGGAATCGTTGGAGTCCTTCGCCGGCCTGGAGCATCGCCTTGAGCTGGTAGGTGAATGGAACGGGGTGCGCGTCTACAACGACTCGAAGGCCACCAACGTGGCCTCGGCCGTCACGGCGCTGCTCGCCCTCGAGGGGCCGATCATCCTCTTGGCAGGGGGGCGTGACAAAGGGGGCGCATATGCGCCCTTGCGAAGGGTCATCGAAGAGCGGGTCAAGATCCTTATTCTCATGGGCGAGGCACAGTCGCGGATGCAGGAGGCCCTGCAAGGCCCCATCCCCATCCATCCGGTGGCGGGGATGAAGGAGGGGGTGCAATTGGCCTGGAGGCTGGCCAATCCGGGAGATACGATCCTCCTGTCACCGGCATGTTCCAGCTTCGACATGTTCGAGAACTTCGAGGAACGGGGACGGGTCTTTAAGAATCTCGTCCTGAACTTCGCCAAGGAAGAAGGATGAAAAAAGGGTACGATTATATCCTCATCTATATATGCCTGGCCCTGTTGGTCATCGGGTGGATCATGGTCTACAGCTCGAGCGCCGTCGTGGCCGAGATGCAGTACCATGACAGCTTCAAGTTCTTAAAAAGGCAGCTCCTCTTCTCCCTCATCGGCCTGATCGGCATGGTAGGGGCCATGAAGATCGATTATCGCAGGTTGAGCGCCTGGACCTACCCTATCCTCGTCCTGAGCTTCCTCCTGTTGATCGTGGTCTTGATCCCCGCGCTCGGTTTGAGTCTCCGGGTGGGGGTGGCGAGGAGGTGGCTGATGACCCCCTGGTTCGCCTTCCAGCCATCCGAGCTGGGGAAGCTGGCCCTGGTGATCTTCCTCGCCTATGCCCTGACCAAAAAGGGGGATAAGATCAAGGAATTTCTCCGGGGATTTCTCCCGGTGATCGCCATTGCCGGCGTCATGGTCCTCCTCGTTATCTTGGAGCCGGACATGGGCACGGCTATACTCATGGGGATATTAACCATGGTCCTCCTCTTCATAGGGGGGACGAGGTTCTCGTATCTCCTGGCACTGCCGCTGCTCGCGGCACCTGCCCTCTACCTCTTTATCACCCGCTTTCCCTACGGCTATCGCAGGCTCATCGCCTTCCTCCATCCCTGGGAGGATATGCAGGGTATGGGATTCCAGATCGTTCAGTCCTTCGTGGCCCTGGGTTCCGGCGGGCCCTGGGGTGTCGGGCTTGGCGATGGCAAGCAAAAACTCTTCTTCCTCCCTGCCGCCCATACCGATTTTATCCTCGCCATCCTGGGGGAAGAAGCCGGGTTTATCGGGATCATGGTGGTCATCATCCTCTTTGCCCTCCTGATCTGGCGGGGGGTGAGGATCTCCTTGAGAACCGCGGATACCTTCGGAGCACATCTGGCCGTGGGGCTCATCTGCCTGATCGCCCTGCAGGTAATCATCAACATGGGGGTGGTCTTGGGGCTGCTCCCCACCAAGGGGCTCACCCTCCCTTTCATCAGCTACGGCGGGACCTCCTTGGTGGCGAATCTCGTGGGGGTGGGGCTCCTGTTGAGCATCTCGGCCAGTAAGGTAAAGGAATGACGGGAAAGGTCGTCATCGCAGGAGGGGGCACCGGCGGGCATCTCTTCCCCGGCATCGCCCTGGCCGAGGAATTCACCCGAAGGCGAGAGGGATGGGAAATCATCTTCATCGGAACGGGCAGGGGGTTGGAGAAACGGATCCTCCCCCAACGGGGGTTCGAGCTGATGACAATACCCGCTGGCCCGTTGAAGGGGAGGTCATGGTGGGGAAAGGCCGCAGCGCTCTCCACCCTCTTGCTCGGGATATGGTGGTCCGTAGCGCTCCTGCGCAGGATCTCACCCCGTCTGGTCATCGGCCTGGGGGGCTACTCTGCCGGAGCAGTGATATTCGCCGCCTACCTGCTCGGGATAAAGCGGGTAATTCAAGAACAAAATGTCCACCCCGGCTTCACCAATAGGATGGCCTCCCGGTTCTCTCAGCGGGTCTTTCTCTCGTGGACAGAGGGTGCCCGCTTCTTTCCCTCGGCGAAGGTGCGCGTGACGGGTAATCCCCTGCGCCGGGGGGTGCTCGAGGGGAGGGGAAAAAAGAGACAGGGAAAGGGGTTTACCCTCCTCATCCTCGGGGGGAGCCAAGGGGCTACTGCCATCAACAGGGCGATGATAGAGGCCTTACCTGCCCTGGAGGAGATAAAAAAGGATCTGAGCATCATCCATCAAACCGGCGAAGGAGACTATGGCTGGGTCAAGGGGGAGTATGAGAAGACGGCATTTCAGGCCTCGGTCCACCCCTTTATCGATGAGATGGCCCCGTGCTACCGCGAGGCCCATCTGGCAATCTGCCGGGCCGGGGCCGCCACCATAACCGAGCTCTGTGCATGGGGCAGGGCTTCGATCATGATCCCCTACCCCTACGCCGCCGACGACCATCAGCGCAAAAACGCCCAGGTCATGGTGCGGCAGGGCGCGGGGAGAATGATCCCCGATGCGGAGCTCTCGGGGAGGAGGCTCTCTCGGGAGATCCTCCTCCTCTATCGCGATTGCGCGGCCTTGCAAGAGATGGAAAAGGGGGCAGCTGCCCTGGGGCTGCCCGATGCTGCCGCCCGTATCGTCGATGAGTGCTACCGATTGCTGGGAATGAAGTAGGGAAAAAGACATGTACCGGAAAAAAAACCAGCAGATACACTTTGTCGGGATCGGGGGCATCGGCATGAGCGGCATAGCAGAGGTGCTCTTCAACCTCGGCTACCGCATCACGGGATCGGACGCCAAGGAGACGGAGATCACGAGGCGACTGAGTCTGATGGGGTGCACGATAACCTATGCCCATAAGCCGGAGAATGTGCAGGGGGCCGATGTGGTGGTATTCTCCTCGGCCATCAAGAGGGACAATCCGGAGATCCGGGAGGCCAAGGCCCGGATGATCCCGGTGATCCCGCGCGCCGAGATGTTGGCGGAGTTGATGAGGATGAAATACGGCATCGCCGTCGCCGGCACCCACGGTAAGACCACGACGACCTCCCTGATTGCCACCGTGCTCGCCCATGCGGGGCTGGACCCCACCATGGTGATCGGGGGGAGGCTCAATAGCTTGGGGAGCAACGCCCGGCTCGGGGAGGGGGAATTTCTGGTGGCTGAGGCCGACGAGAGCGACGGCAGTTTCCTCACGTTGTCCCCCACCATCGCCATTGTCACCAATATCGATCCCGAGCACCTGGACTACTATGACGACATCGAGCATCTCAAGAGGACCTTTTTGGAGTTCATCAACAAGGTGCCTTTCTACGGGAGCTCCATCCTCTGCCTCGACCATGAAAACATCCGCGCCCTTATCCCCTGGGTGGACAAGCGGTACATCACCTACGGCCTCGATTCAGAGGCGAACCTGCGCGGGCAGGCCATAAGGCCCGACGGGTGGGGCATCGCCTTCGAGGCCTCCTGGCAGGACCGAGCAGTGGGAGAGGTGAGGCTCAGGATGCCGGGGGTCCATAACGTATCTAATGCCTTGGCCGCCATCGCCTGCGGTCTCAAGCTGGACATAGGGTTTCGCCTGATCCAGGAGGCCTTGGAAGGCTTTACCGGCGTCCAGAGGCGGTTCCAGCTCAAGGGGGCGGATGCCGGGGTAACCGTCATCGACGACTATGCCCACCATCCTGTAGAGATCCGGGTCACCCTGGCAGCTGCCAAGGGGCTGGGCAAGGGGCGGGTCGTCGCCCTGTTCCAACCCCACCGCTACTCGAGAACGAGAGATCTCTTCGATGAGTTTATCTCCGCCTTCGCTGAGGCCGATATACTCTTCATCACGGATATCTACCCGGCGGGGGAAGACCCCATCCCGGGGGTAACTGCCAAGGCCCTTGTTCAGGAGATCGAGAAAAAAGGAGGCATCGAGGTCCACTACGTCCCTGACAGGGAGAGATTGGTTGGGGAGATTATACCTTTGGTGAGGCCCGGGGACATCGTTATGACCCTGGGCGCGGGCAACATCTGGGAGGTATCGGAGGGCATCGTGGAAGCCTTGAAGAAGGGGTCCGCATGACCAGCAACGGCCTGGAGCGGGGTATCAGAAAAAACGGCTTCAAGGGGGCAATCCGGCGGGGGATCCCCATGAGCGAGATCACCTCCTTCAGGATCGGCGGACCGGCCGACCTCGTCCTCTATCCCCGAGACCTGGAAGAACTCAACATCGTGAGGGCCCTGTGCCGTGACCAGGGGTTCTCATACCTCCTGCTCGGTAACGGGACAAATCTCCTCGTGGCCGACAAGGGTGTGCGCGAGCCCCTGATAAACCTCTCCCATGGGTTCAAAGAGATCAAAAAACAGGGGCACAAGGTCATGGCCGGGGCGGGCGCCGGGCTCCCCCAGCTGCTCAATTTTTGCACGGCGAACGCCCTCGGCGGCCTCGAGCCGCTGGCCGGCATCCCCGGTACGGTGGGGGGCGGAATACGGATGAATGCCGGAAGCTGGGGCGCCGAGATAGGAGCAATGATCTCCTCCCTGTTGGTCATGGATGGCGCGGGAGAAACCAGGTGGGTGAAACGGTCTCAGGTGGCATTCGGCTACCGGGGCATAGACCTTCCGGCTGAAGATATCATCCTCCAGGGGGAGTTCGCCCTGCACAAGGGGAAAAGGGATGAGATCAAGAATCGGATGGAGGAGTTTCTGCGGAAAAAAAAGGAGACGCAACCCCTGTTTCAGCCCAGCGCCGGCTCGATCTTCAAAAACCCGCCGGCTATACCGGCCGGAAGGCTGATCGAAGAGGCGGGGTTAAAGGGCACGCGCAGGGGAGACGCCATGATCTCGCCCCTGCACGCGAACTTCATCGTCAATATGGGGGCTGCCCGGGCGCGGGATGTCCTGGGGCTGATAGAATTGATCCGGCAGCGGATCTATAAAGAAAAAAGGATCAAGCTTGAGCTGGAGGTGCTGATCATCGGTGAGCAAGCATTGGCGTAACAAGCGCATCGGGGTGGTGATGGGCGGGATCTCCCGTGAACGGGAGGTATCCTTGAAGACCGGCAGCGCCATGTTGAAGGCCCTGCAGGAGGGTGGGTACCAAGCCGTGGGGATTGAGGTATCCGCAGATATCGTCCAACGCCTCCTGGAGGAGCGGATAGAGGTGGCCGTTATCGCCCTGCACGGCCGGTGGGGTGAGGACGGAACGGTTCAGGGACTGCTTGAGCTGCTGCGGATACCCTACACCGGCTCCGGGGTGCTGGCCAGCGCCCTGGCCATGAACAAGATCAAGGCCAAAGAGATCTTCCTCTACCACGGCCTCCCCACACCGGAGTTCATCTGCCCCCCTGAGGGAAAAGAAGTGGAGGAGCCGCCCTTCCCTCCCCCCTGGGTAGTCAAACCGGCCTCAGAGGGATCGACCATAGGGATAGATATCGTCATGGACCGAGAGGGGCTGCAGCAGGCCGTGAGAAGCGCCAGGGGCTATGATCATGAGGTCCTTGTCGAGCGCTTCATCAAGGGAAAGGAGCTCACCGTGGGGATCCTCAAGGGGGAGCCCCTGCCGATCGTCGAGATAGTCCCCTTGGGAGGTTTTTACGACTACCAGGCAAAGTATACGCCGGGGCAGACGGAATATATCTTGCCTGCACGGATCAGCGAGCGACAAGAGAAGGAGATAGGTAAATTGGGCCTTAAGGCCTATCGGGCCCTCGGCTGCAGCGGCTGTGCCAGGGTGGATCTCCTCCTGAGCGAAGAAGGGGAGCCCTTTATCACCGAGGTAAATACCCTGCCCGGAATGACGGAGACAAGCCTCGTGCCCAAGGCAGCTGCCCAGGTGGGGATCTCCTTTCTTAAGCTCGTGGAGATCATCGTGGAGGAAGCCTCCATGAAGATCGAGGAGGGTGCGGGATGAAAAAGGGAAAGAAGCTATTCTTGATAGGAATGGCGGCGGCCCTCATCGCCTTTATCTGGGGTCTGGAGAGGGGTACGCGGCTCTTGCTCGCCTCCCAGCTCAAGCTGGATAAGATCGAGGTACAGGGATGCCTGCGCACGGACCCCCAGCAGATCATCAAAGCCGCCTCCGTGTCGCCTGAAACGCCGATCCTCGACCTCAGGCTGAGGAAGATCTCCCAGCGCATCGAGGAGCTTCCCTGGGTCAGATCGTGTGTGGTGCGCAGGGTATTGCCGGACACCCTGTCGTTACAGGTCATTGAGAGAAATCCAATTGCCCTGATCCGCCTCGATAAGCTCTACTACGTAGATGAAGACGGCACCCCGTTTAAGGAGCCCGCACCCGGTGAGGACCTGGACTACCCCATTGTGACCGGATGGGAGGACGAGGCGTGGAAGCGGGGCGCGAGAAAGGATCTCATCGAACAGGCCCTGTGGTTCATCAGGGAGGTGCAGGATCATCCTTACCTCTCCAAAGAGGGGATCTCCGAGATCCAATTCAACGAGATCGGCGACCTGACCATATTTACGGTGCAGGGAGGCACGATGATTTATATGCACGCAGGAGATATGGAGCTCAAGGTCAGGCGATTGGAAGAGGTCTGGAAGACGCTCGCAGCGAAACGCCTGCCTGTGCACTATATTCTGTATGAGAGCCCCGACCGCATCGTGGTCGGGCTTGAGAAAAGGGGGTGAAAAGATGGGCAAGAAGGAAGAATACATCGTGGGTCTCGATATCGGGACGACCAAGATCTGCGCCATTGTCGGCGTCCCCACGGCAAAGGGGTTGGATATCATCGGAATCGGCACGCATCCGTCGCATGGCCTCAGAAAAGGCGTCGTGATCAATATCGAGAGCACGGTGCAATCGATCAAACGGGCGGTGGAAGAAGCGGAGCTCATGGCAGGGTGCGAGATCACCTCGGTCTACACCGGCATAGCAGGCGGGCATATCAAGGGGTTCAACAGCCACGGGATCGTCGGGGTGAAGAGCCACGAGGTGTCCGAAAGCGACATGCGGAGGGTCATCGACGCCGCCAGCGCCATCGCCATCCCCATGGACCGGGAGGTAATCCATATCCTGCCCCAGGAATTCATCGTCGACGGCCAGAACGGGATCAAGGACCCCCAGGGTATGAGCGGGGTCAGGCTGGAGGTCAAGGTCCACATCGTTACCGGAGCGGTCACCTCGGCGCAGAATATAATAAAGTGCGCCAACAGGGCCGGCTTGGAGGTCAACGACATCATCTTACAGCAGCTGGCCTCCAGTGAGGCGGCCCTTACCCCCGAGGAAAAGGAGTTGGGAGTGGCGCTCGTCGACATCGGAGGCGGCACCACCGACATCGCCATCTTCCATCAGGGGAGCATAAAACATACCTCCGTCATCTCCCTGGCCGGCGACCACGTTACCGGCGACATCGCCATCGGCTTGAGGACCCCCATCGAAGAGGCGGAAAAGATAAAAAAGAAATATGGATGTGCCCTGACATCCCTCGTGGGAAAGGACGAACGGGTGGAGGTCCCCGCTGTGGGTGAGCGCGGGGGCAAGGTCATCTCCAGATACACCCTGGCGGAGATCATAGAATCCCGCATGGAAGAGATCTTGTCCCTGACGCATCGGGAGATCGCTAACTCCGGGTACGAAAATGTCACCGCCTCGGGCATCGTCCTCACCGGCGGATCGGCCCTCCTGCAAGGCGTGGCGGATCTCGCCGAGCAAATCTTCAGCCTCCCGGTGCGCACGGGGTATCCCCGGGAGATAGGGGGGCTGACGGACATCGTCAAAAACCCCATCTATACCACCGCCGTGGGGCTTGTCCTCTACGGTATGAAGGGCCAGACGGGCGTAGGGTTTGCCCCCGGCGAGAACAACATCTTCGACAAGGTAACCAGGAGGATGAAGGGCTGGTTTAAGGAGTTCTTCTAGGCATGTTGAAGGAGATGATCAAAAAAAACGGCTGATATCCCCGACAAGGGGATGTGAAAGGAGGCTTAAGAGATGTTTGAGCTTGATGAAAATCATGAAATGGGGGCGCGGATAAAGGTGATAGGCGTTGGCGGCGGCGGCTGCAATGCGTTAAACACCATGATCGACCTCAGGCTGGAGGGGGTCGATTTCATCGCGGCCAACACCGATGCCCAGGTCTTAAAGATCTCCCAGAGCCCCGTGAAGATCCAGCTGGGCCAGATGATCACCGGGGGCAGGGGTGCGGGCGCCGACCCCGAGATCGGCAGAAAGGCAACCCTGGAGAGCATGGACCAGATCAGAGAGGCCCTCGAAGGGGCGGATATGGTCTTCATCACCGCAGGGTTGGGCGGGGGGACAGGCACTGGCGGCGCTCCCATCGTGGCGAACATCGCCAAGGAGGTGGGCGCCCTGAGCGTGGCCATCGTCACCAAGCCCTTCCATTTTGAGGGGCGCAGGAGGCATCTCCAAGCGGAACAGGGGTGGCTTGAGCTCAATAGATATGCCGACACCCTCATCACCATCCCCAATCAGCGGCTCCTCACCGTCAGCGGCAAGGACATGCCGTTGCTCGACGCCTTCAGAAAGGCGGACGAGATCCTCTACCAGGCGGCCAAGGGGATATCGGATCTCATCCTGGTCCCCGGATTGATCAACCTCGACTTCGCCGATGTCAAGACCGTCATGTCGGAGATGGGTATGGCCATGATGGGCATGGGCACCGCCTCGGGAGAAAACCGGGCCGTGGAGGCGGCGCAGAGGGCCATATCGAGCCCCCTGTTGGAGGACATCTCCATCCATGGCGCCAAGGGTATCCTGCTCAATATCACCGGAGGGCCGGACCTGACCCTCAATGAGATCAACGAGGCCTCCACCCTTATCCAGAAGGAGACCTATGAAGAGGCGAATATCATCTTCGGGGCGGTCATCGATAAGCGGATGAACGGCGAGATCAGGGTGACGGTGATTGCCACCGGCCTCGGCGCGGAGGAGGAAAAGCAGGAGCGGAAACGCCGTCTGCAGGTGGTGCCCGAGGGGTCGGAGGAAAACATGGATATCCCCACCTTCTTGAGGAGGGGGAAGAGCATCGATCAATTCTCCGACTTCCGCTTCCACAAGGCCGCGGAGCCCTTTCCCGAGGTGGAGGAGCGATACGACGTCCCGACCTTTATGCGCAAACAGCCCGATTAAGTCATGAACAAGGTTCACAAGGCGCACAAGGTCCCCGTACTGTGGTAAGATCACCTGGTGACGCGGAAAATCGCCCTCAGCCATAGGGACCTCCTTGCACAGGAGCAGGGGACCATCATCAAGCCATGGGGGGGGAAGACCCCCATCTGCCTGGTCTTCCCCAACACCTACCATGTGGGGATGTCCAACCTGGGGTTCCAGCTCCTCTATCGCCTCCTCAACTCCCTGCCGGAGGTGGTGTGCGAGCGTGCCTTCCTTCCTGAAGAAGGCCAATGGCGGGAATATGAGAGGGCTTCCACCCCCCTGCTCTCGCTGGAATCCGGCAGACCCCTTTCCCGGTTTAAGATCATCGCCTTTTCCCTGCCCTTTGAGAATGACTTTCCTAACATCCTCTCCATCCTGCAGCTGGCCAAGATCCCGCTCAAGGCCCTGGAGAGAGACCCCAGGGACCCCCTCATCATCGCCGGAGGGGCGGCAGCAACGCTCAACCCCGAGCCCCTGGCCCCCTTTGTGGACCTCTTCTTCATCGGCGAGGGGGAGGAGGCTGTGCTCGATTTCTTGCAGGTCTTTCAAGCAGCAGGAAATGGAAAGGAAGACCTTTTAAAAGAGGCATGCCGCATCGAGGGGGTATATTGCCCGGCCTTGTATGAGCCGCTGTACGATGAAGAGGGCCGGCTCAGGGAATTCGCACCCCGTGCCAAGGCAATCCCGTCGAGGGTAAAGAGGAGATGGATCAAAGACCCGGGGCTGCTTTGCTCGGGCTCAGCCATCCTCACCCCCCTGACGGAGTTCAAGGAGATGTTCCTCATGGAGCTTAACCGGGGGTGCCCCCGCAGGTGCCGCTTCTGCGCCGTCAGGGCCATCTACCTCCCCTTCCGCAACAGGGCATTAGAGAGGCTCATACAGGAGGCCGATCAGGGCCTGCAGCAAGGGAAAAGGATCGGGCTGGTGGGGTCTGCCCTGGGGGACCATCCGGGGTTCAACGAGCTGTGTGCGTATATCACGGCGAAAGGGGGTGAGATCGCCATCTCCTCCATCAGGGCCGATGCCGTGACCGTGGAGCGCGCCAGGCTCCTGGCTGCGAGCCGCCATCGCACCGTCACCATGGCCCCGGAGGCAGGCACCGAGCGGCTGCGGCAGGTAGTGGCAAAAGGGCTCCGGGACGAGGAGATCTTCTCAGCAGTGGAGGCGCTCGCCGGCCACGGCATAACCAATCTCAAGCTCTACTTCATCATCGGGCTCCCCACCGAGACCTGGGAGGATATCGAGGGGATTTGCACCCTGGCCAAGCGCATCAGGCATCACATGGGAAAGGGCGGTCGGAGCGTCGGTGAGATTACCGTGAGTATTGCCCCCTTTATCCCCAAGGCCTGGACCCCGTTCCAGTGGCACCCTTTTGAGGAGGTAAAAATCCTCAAGAAAAAGCTCCAGGCCGTCAAAAAGGGGGTGGCAAAGATCCCCCGCTGCCGCGTGCTCAATGAGCTGCCCAAGTGGGGGTACGTGCAGACCCTGCTCTCCATGGGCGATCGCAGGGTGGCGGATATCCTCCTGAAAGTACACGAGGCTCGTGGCGACTGGGCCTCTGTCCTGAAGAGCTCTTACATCAACCCCGCATTCTGGGTATACAGAGAGAAGGAAGAGCAAGAGCTCTTCCCCTGGGACTTCATCGACCACGGTATCAACAAGGCGGACCTGTGGAAGGAGTACCGGGAGGCAGTGGGATAGGCCGTGTCATCTCCTCCTTAGACATCTATTGATATACTAAGAAGGCTGCGCTTATGCTTTGCAGGAGAAGACAAGGGGTCAGGTCTTTGATTGATGATTAGACAATCTAGGCACGAAAAATGGGAAGTTGTTGATTAGCTTAACAGAAATAGTGAGTTGATAGGGCTACCTGTAACCAGTGGCACGGCCGCAGTGCATATCATACCCTGGGGCTGGCATCACAGCACCGCCCGCTGGAACGAAAAGAAACTCAAACACGGAACATAGGCCTGATTCCCAATCCCAAGCAAAAAAGGAGATGGTATGAAAGATTATTTTTATGCAAAAGACGCTCTTGCAAGTATTGGGAAACTCATGGAGCTGAAGCCCGACATTGCTGCATCATTGGTCGATTTTGACCAAAAAGTTTTTGAAGAAGGTGCGCTTACTACAAAAACCAAGGAGTTGATCGCTATCGGTGCCGCACACGTTACCAGGTGCCCTTATTGTATTGAGATTCATGTTAGCAGCGCAAAAAGGGCGGGCGCATCGGACGAGGAGATTGCGGAGGCTGTCTTTGTCGGGATAGCAATGAATGCCGGAGCTGCATTTGCACATTCGTGCATAGCAATGGAT
>MGQS01000018.1:0-2737 GCA_001797905.1 Deltaproteobacteria bacterium RBG_16_54_11
CGTTGATCGCTATGGCGGCAGGATCCCGCCGTCAATCGAGGCCCTCAAGGCCCTGCCGGGGGTCGGCGCTGCTACGGCCGGCGCCGTGTGCGCCTTCGCCTTTGATAAACCGGTTGTATTCATTGAGACGAACATCCGCAGCGTCTTTATCCATTTCTTTTTCCGGGACAGGGGGGCAGTAAAAGACAGCGAGATCCTCCCTCTGATCGCCCAGACCCTCGATGCCAAAAGACCGCGCCACTGGTACTACGCCCTGATGGACTATGGTGCCATGTTAAAGGAACGACACACCAATCCCAGCCGCAGGAGCGCCCATTACACAAGACAGTCACCTTTTGAGGGTTCCTTGAGACAGGTCAGGGGGATGATCCTGAGGGTAGTGGTTGCGCATCCCGGGATCTCCGAGGCCGCCCTGGTGAAAGCGATCAACCGCGACGGGGATATGCTGAGGAAAGCTCTGAGGCAATTACTCACGGAAGGGTTTATTGTTAAAAAAGGAAAGCGGTTGGTCATCAATGATAGAGGGTAGAATATTCTCGAACCCGGGGCGTTAACCCAAATCGCCGAAGAGATGCTGTATGATGGTGAGGACACTGAGGGTCGCTGTCTCGGCCCGCAGGACCCGCTGCCCCAACCCGGCCACGAGGAAGCCCTGGGCTTGGGCTGCAGTGACCTCCGCTTCGGAAAACCCTCCTTCAGGCCCGATGAGGAGGGTGATCCCTGCTTGCGAATCGATCTTTTTTACGACCTCCCGTAGCGGGGCCGGCTCCCCTTCCCACAGCATGACCCGCGTGCCCGCGCTCTGGGCAAGGAAATCCGCCAGCTCATGGATCGCCTCGATCCGGGGGACCATCGTCCTGCCGCTTTGTTTGGCCGCCTCCTGAGCGATCCTCTGCCACCGCTCTATCCGGAGCGATTCCCGCTCCCCTTCCACAAGGGGTATAGTGCGGGAGGTGACGAGGGGGATAATCCTTGCAGTTCCCAATTCAGTGGCCTTCTGGATCACGAATTTCATCCGCTCCCCCTTCAGGAGCGCCTGGCCGAGGGTTATCTGAAGGGGGGATTCCCGCTCAGGGCGCGACTCCTCCTGGATCGCCAGGTACATGCCCCCCTCGTCGTCTTCGGCAAGCTCGGTCCGGTATTCGTTCCCGGCCCCGTCGAAGACCGTTACCTCATCGCCTGGGCCGAGCCGCAAGACCGCGAGGATGTACCGCGCCTCCCTGGACTGGAGCGCAATCTGTTCACCCGCTATCCTCTCCGGGGGGATGTAGACCCTAGGCATCTCCCGTACCCACGGACCAAAAAAAGGCCTCCAACTTTTTGTTGAACTCCTCAGCCCGCTCCAGCATCACCAGGTGCCCTGCCCCTTTGACGATCTCCAGGCGAGCGCCGGCTATCTTATCGGCCAGAAAGCGGGAGTACTTGATCGGGGTCAAGACATCCTGATCGCCGCAGATGACCAGGGTAGGCTTGCCGATTGCCTGCACCTGTTCCATAATATCGAAGCGATCGCAGGCAGTGAAGTCCCCGTGCAGGACGCCGGGGGAGTTCTTCATCATCTCCGCGACGGCAAATCTCCTCAGTTCCTCCGGCGCATCCTGGGCAAAGGAACTTTCGCAGATCAATGCCACCGTCTCGGAAAATGCCTTCTCGATCCCGTCGAGGATATCGGGAACGGTCCGTAGCCGCGCACCGGTGCTCGCCAGCACCAGCCCCTTGGGCAGGGCCGGAAATCTCATAGCCAGGTCCATGGCGATTGCCCCTCCCATGGAGTGCCCGATCACGAAGGGGCTTGACAGCTTGAGTTCATCCAGGGCGCCTTTGATCCAGAGGGTGTAGTCCTTGACCTCCTGAGCCCCCTGGCCCTGCGCTGCACCATGCCCCGGGAGTTCCATGATAAAGCAGTTGAAGGCCCTGCTGAAGTAGTCATCTTGAAGGCGCCAGGAGGTCCGACTGCCGCCGGCCCCGTGTATGAACACGAGGGAGTCCTTTCCCTCTTTTCGTCCCCCGCTGCCGAAGACCACACTCCCCCTCATGCCGCAGGCATCGATAATGGGCAACTATTCCCTCCTTGGGTGCTCTCGATGTAGCGGAAATACGCCTCAATTTCCCGGATAAAGGCCTCCTTGGACCTGATGGTGTTTATCCTCTTGCGAAACGCGGCAGCAGCAGGGTACCCCTTAAGATACCATCCCACATGCTTGATGAAGGTGAGGAGCCCCCAGGGAGCGCTCTTTGTCTCCAGGTGCATCTCCAGGTGCCTGAGGATTAGCCCTTCCCTCTCCTCCCAGGTGGGCAGAGGGATATCCTCTCCCCCGTGGATGAACCCGCGGGCCCTCTCGAAGATCCAGGGGTTGCCCCAGCTCCCCCTCCCGATCATCACCCCATCGCACCCCGTCTCGTCCAGCATCCTTGCCGCATCCTCGGGCGAGCGTACATCGCCATTGCCGATGATCGTAAGTCCGCTTCGTTCTTTGGCCATCCTGATGAGCCCCCAGTCGGCCTGCCCGGCGAATTTTTGGGATCGCGCGCGAGGATGGATGGCAATCAGGTCCACCCCGCAATCCCCGGCCATCTGAACGATCTCCAGGCAGTTGAGGCTCTCCTCATCCCATCCGGAGCGGATCTTGATACCGAGGGGTATGTGCAGGCTATCCCGCACCTGCTTGAGGATCTCCCGTAGCCTCTGCGGCTCTCGCAACAGGGCCGCCCCTGCCCCCTTCTTTACTATCTTGGC
>MGQS01000018.1:2825-7746 GCA_001797905.1 Deltaproteobacteria bacterium RBG_16_54_11
AGAGCTGGCCCATGAGCGGCCCCTCAGAAGGGTAGCCTTCCAAGAGCCTTCTGCATCCATTGTTTCCCCTCACCAGCCCCTTGGCGCTCACCATCTCGGTGTAGGCCAGGTCGGCACCCTTTTCCCTGGCCAAGAGGCGGTAAGAGGGGTCCGTTATCCCTGACATGGGGGCCAGGACCAGGGCCTGGGGGGGCAGGATCGCACGCAGGGTTTTAGCCCTAATAGGCTGTTGAAAAACGCCCATCTGTCCCGCGTTTCGCGTGATTTCTCTCATCCGTCGTCGTTGCGGCGTACGCCTAAGTACGCCTCACTCCTCATGATTTCGAGGGCCCCCGGAAGCGGGATTTCGTAAAGCTCAACTTGCATCTAGGCATTTTTGAACAGCCAGCAAAAAATCGTTTTTTCAATAACCTCTTAAACATTACCCTTTGCTCCTTCTCTTAAGGCAGCCCTCAGCCGCGCCCAGGGAAACAGGGAGCCAGGGTCCACCTTCCTACCCGGGGCGATATCGCTGTGCCCCACGATCCTCTCCGAGGTGATCAGGGGAAAGCGCTCCATCAATAAGAGGCAGAGCTCCTGCAGCGAATCGTATTGCCTTTCGGTGATGCGGTGATCGGGCGCGCCCTCCAGCTCGATGCCGATGGAAAAGGGGTTGCATCCTTCCCTCCCCTCAAAGGAGCTTACGCCTGCGTGCCAGGCCGTCTGGTCGGGATCCACCAGCTCGATGACCTTTCCTTTCCTATCGATAAAATAGTGGGCGGATACCTTGAGCCCCTCCAATTCCTTGAAGGAAGGGTGGGCTGCAAGGTCTAACCTGTTCAGGAAGAGGTCCAGGACATACCCGGTGCCGAACTCCCCGGCAGGGAGGCTGGCGGTGTGGATGACGATCATGTCCACCTGCTCGCCATTTCTGCTGGAAAAGTTGGGGCTCGGTATCTTCTGGATCTTCATGCCGTCCTCTTGACATCCCACCTATTGCGCAGGCCGTCGCCGATGAAGTTGAATCCCAGGACGGTGAGCATGATGGCTATCCCCGGAAAAGTTGCCACATGGGGGGCGAACAAGAGGTATTGCGCCCCTTCGTTCAGGAGCCTTCCCCAGGTGGGTACATCTTGGGGGCCCAACCCTAAAAAACTGAGGCTTGACTCGGCCAGGATCACCCCTGCCAAGCCGAACGTAGCCTCCACGATGACCGGGGCAAAGACATTAGGCAGGATGTGCCGGAGGATAATCCTGGGGTGGCTTGCCCCCAGGGCCCTGGCCGCCAAGACGTATTCTCTGTTCTTCTCTGCGAGTACCTGGCCCCGCACAAGCCTGGCATAGCCTACCCAGCCCAGCACGCAGAGGGCGAGGATGATGTTCCTGAGGTTGGGGCCGAGGATGCCGGCCAGGGCGATGGCCAGCAGGATGCCCGGAAAGGCGAGGAGGATGTCCACGATCCGCATCAAGATGGTATCGAAGACGCCGCCGAAATAACCGGCTGCCGCCCCCAAGGACACCCCGATGACCAGGGAGATCCCCACCACTACCAATCCCACCACGAGGGAGACCCGGGACCCGTAGATGACCTGACTGAGGATGTCCCTGCCCAGTTTGTCCTGCCCCAGGGGATGGCCTGCCCCCGGCCCCTCCAGCTCACCCCTGAGGTCGATGCCAAGGGGATCATAGGGGGCCAGGAAGGGGGCTACAAGGGCCGTCACCAGCAAGAGGCCGATGATACCCAAGCCAACCCAGGCCAGCCTGTTACCCATCGTTGCAAGCCCTCATGAGGTTCTGCCCTGCATCGTGGAGATGCACGGGATATTGTTTCAGCAAGGACATGACATCATTATGAATGATTACTTCCAGGGGTGTCAACCTTTTCTCTTTTCCACGGTCTATCGTCGGTCTTCTCTTTTAATGATCTGAGGGCATAAGAGGTCTTATGTGTAACCATCCTTGCGCGCTGTATCGAGAAAGCATTGGATGAACGCATCACAATTTTACTTGACAGCAATGGAGCCCTTAACTAGACTCTTATCTATTCAAGCTTAGGGCCTTAGCCTTTTGTAAGGCTTACACTGTACTCGTAACAAAGGAGGAGAAACGATGAAAATGCAGCGATATATACCCTGTCTCATAGCGGCAGCTGCCGCCGTGGTTTTAATGTGCGCAGCTGCCATTGCTGAGGAAACGCCGTCATCGACATCCGGCGCTGCCTCCGGGACGGGAACCACGCCGGCACCATTTATAAGCTTTAAAAACTATCCTGATCATGTCTTTAACGTCAGAGAGTATATCGATGGGATGCAGAAGGGCGGACATAACCTCCTTATCTGGAGGGATCCGTCGGTAAACCTATCCCAATATAGTTCGGTGAAGGTAACGGAATTTGGCGGCCGATTGCTGCCTCAGCAGAATGTCTTTTCCTATGATCCGTATATTGCGCTCTTTAATTCGGTCTTTAAAAGTTCCTTCAAGCCGTCTCAAACGGATGCTCCTAATGCCTTGCTTATCGAGGGTGCAGTGGTGGAATGTAATCCGGGAAGCAGGGCAGCCCGTGCCTGGGTGGGAATGGGGGCAGGCAGAGCCGGTGGTGCAGTAGTCTGTGAGATCTATGAGCCTGGAAAATCGCAGCCCTGTATACGCATCTATACGAGGGATACCGGCTCCTCTGGGAGCTGGGGCGGCGATTCAGCTGCTATGCTCAATAATATCTTGAGCCAGGTTGCCACCCGTTTGGCAACAACCTTGAACACTACGCTGGCCACTAAATAAACGGCTATTCAACGCTTTGATCATGCTTGAGGGGGGACAGCATAGTGTCCCCCTTTTTTATAGCGGAACGGGGAGATCTCAGAAGTAAAGACAGACAGGGTTAATCCGTTCTGTTTTTATATGAGGATCCACGCGCCGTTCTCATACGCCAATTCACAAAGAAGATCCCCAGGCAAACTGGAGGGAGGCATTCCATGAAAAGAATACTGTTAGTGGGGTTAATGGTCTTTTTAACGGTGATATTAATAGGTTGTGTTACAACCACAACCGTTACATTTAAGGGCTCAGAGTTGTTGACTCTTAAAGGCACATTGATCAAACCGAAAGGTGATGGACCATTCCCCGTTGTTGTGCTGCTACATGGTTGCGACGGAATGGGCGGAGCAGGTTCCGATTTGTATAGGATGTGGGCGTCAAGACTTAAAAGCTGGGGTTACATAACCCTGCTAGTAGATAGTTTTGCTCCGCGCGGCGATTCTTTCATTTGTAATGATGACGATCTTATGAAAAAATACGTGCCGAAGCGCGCCATGGATGCTCATGACGCTCAATCGTATCTTGCCGGCCTGAGATTCGTAGATCCCAAACGGATCGCGGTAATGGGATGGTCGCACGGGGCTTTATCGACAATTGCTTCGGTTAGTGAGATGACCGGAAAAAAAATAGTTCCTTTTCAGGCGTCTATCGCTTTTTATCCCTATTGCTATAAAACACTGGATGACTTGGATGCTCCACTAATGATCCTGATTGGTGGTTTAGACGACTGGTGTCCGGCGGAATTATGCTCCGCTAACATACCAAAGGGGGGGAAGACGAAGCATGAAGTCGTCCTGAAGGTCTATCCGGGAGCCTACCACAGTTTCGATTTTCCGGGTATGGACGTTATTTATATGGGACACGTCCTTCAATACAATGGTCAGGCTGCGTCCGACTCAATACTCCAGGTAAAAAAGTTTCTTGAGAAGCACCTGAAATAAAAAATCCTCGGTGATGACGAAGAGCATGATGAGGGTAGGATTGATTTGGCGGGTTCTTCTGTTTTACAGAAAGACATCAGGGCATCTATGGACCTTAAAAATATGTCGATTCAGAACCCGTAGATTTCTTCCCGACAGACGAATATCAAATGTGCGGCCCTTAGGAACTCCCTCCGGGTTACTTCATAGGCCAAGAATCGATAAAGATTCCGATTGCATCTCTCATCGGCTCGGGGATGTCGGGGAACTTACAGCCGAATACGACAAATTCTAATGATGGATCGTCCATAAGCCACTTAATCTCCGCGTCCACATTGATAAGAGACTCTAGACCTTCTATTCCCGTGATATGCGTAAGGATTACCTGATCTCCTTTAACTATCTTGTCCTTCTTATCTTTACTAAGGGCTAGACCCAGACCGCCTTCGCTTATATTAATGATATGGGCCACCAGTAGACCTCTTTGAAGGTCTGAAAAGGCGATGATGCCTTTGACCCCATCTTCAATAGAGAAGAAGATGCGTTGGAACCTTCTTTTCTCTCTGTTCTCGTCAACCATGAGCCAGCATCTCTTTACTTGTTGCCCCTATTGCCGGGGAGCACGATGGGGCCAACGCTCTGGGACATCTTCCTTGTTTTGCACGTGGCCCTCCAACGTCTCTGCAAGGGCGAATAGCGTTTGCGCGGATCTTTGGTAATACTTACCGCTCGAGTCCTGTGTTACTCCTCTCCTGAAGTGGAGTTATCACCATGCGCGTGCTCCCCACTCCGGAGCCGGCGAACACCGGCTTCCAGCAATTCAATGCCGGTGAGGATGCCCACGGTGACGACTGCCAGGGCGATGGCCGGTGCAAATCGCCCGAATCCGATCATCGCGCCGATGCCTGCGAGCGTCCAGATAACGGCGGCAGAGGTCACCCCCTTCACGTGCCCTCCGCGTGCAATGATGACGCCGGCACCAAGAAAACCGATGCCCGTCACGAGCTGGCCGAGCACGCGCGTCGGATCCGTGTTCATGCCGCCAAAGGTGGCACCGAGCTGAACGAAGATGGCGGTTCCGAGACAGATCAAGATATTGGTGCGAATCCCGGCCGGCTTGCCGCGAATCTGACGCTCAAAACCGACAACACCGCCGCACAGCACGGCGACGCCGATCCCAATCCAGAATTGCGATGTCAGTGGGTCCA
>MGQS01000018.1:7761-12562 GCA_001797905.1 Deltaproteobacteria bacterium RBG_16_54_11
TGTCGCTTCGATGAGTCTGGGCACGTTCCTCGGTTCATGAATAGAAGGCTTGTATATAAAAGTTCCTATGGTGTGCTTCTTGCTTTTATTGGTTTCTGAGTTTTTTGTTTTCTCAGTTCCTTTTCTCTCCCCTTCGGTTACCTCTTTGCCGCCTTTTTTTATCGTCTGCCTCTTTTTCCTAAAGTTCCCTTGAGCGTTTATTGCGGTTCCGTCTACTCCGCGCTCAGGTATTCCAGCGTGATGGTCACCGTGCGATTGAACGCCCGGGCTTCCGGCGACAGGTTGTCGTACAGCGGGGTGTTCGGACCGACGCCCGAGTAGCGGATCCGGTCACCGGGGGCTTCGCCATAGGCAGCCACCACCAGCTTGTAAACTGCCAGCGCCCGGCGATCGGAGAGCTTGCTATTGTAGGCCTCCTTGCCGATGTTGTCGGTGTGACCGACGATCTCGACGGTGGCCCGGGGCAGCTTCCGAATACGGGCCACGACCTGGTTGACGATCTCCTGGTTGCGCGCGTCGATCGTATCCTTGTCAAAATCGAACAGGATCAGGGCGTATTTCTCCTGCACCTTCAGATCCTGCTTTTGCGCGAGCCGCTGACTGGTCTGGATGAAGTTGACCTTGACCGGCTGTGGGGGAAACACCACGGTGTGCCCCTTGTTGTCCTGCAGCTCCATCTTCACCACAATGTCGCCGCCGGTGGCCATCGCCCGCAGATCCTTAGTCGGCAGTGGGACCTGCACTTCCGATGCAGGAGCGCCTTCCCCTGCCAGTTCGGCCAGGTTCCCGCCGGCATTGGCGGCAGTGATCTTCCAGCGAGCGATGTCGCGCGGCGAGAGCACGTTCGTATGCAACTTCAACGCAGGCGTATCGATCTGGGTCGCGAGATAGATGCTCGGGATCGGACTAAGGATCGCGGGATCCGTCGAGCGGATTTCCACCCGCCGGTTTTCCGCCTGTCCCTCCTTGAGCTGGCTGGAGCTCGGCATCTCCGGCAGGTTGCGCGCCTCGATCGACATGCGCTCGGGAGCTATGTTCCAGACCTTCTGCAGGTAATCCCTGACCGCCTCGGCGCGCTGGGCGGAGAGCTTGTTCTTCCCCTTCTCCGCGCCGGTGTTGGCATTGCACCCGACCAGCGTGATCGTGGCCTCAGGATGATCGGTCAGCCGCTTGCCGACGATATTCAGCACCTGGTAGTACTTTTCGAGCGTACCGCGGAGCTGCTGCGGATCGAAACCGGCCGTTTCCCCCGGCCCGTCGAAACGGACATACTGAGGGGGAATCTCGCTTGACCCGTTGGCGAAGTAGATATGCCCGAGCATCGGCGAGGCATCGATGGTCTTGATCTCTTCGATCGTCAGGCTGGCCGGGGCAACGGTGGGCGGTAACACGTAGCTGACGACGTAGTAATACTGCATTGTCGAGGCAACGCTCTGGAAGATGGGGACGAGGTTCGTTACCGACGCGGCCTTCCAGATCTGCCCGTGGTTCTCGCTGGTGAACTTGGTCAGGAACTTGTCCTTCCCCGGGCCCGGCATGAAATCGATCGCATAGGCATTGAAAAGCCCCAGCCCTTGCGCAGCCTTGAAGACATCATCGCGCTTGTAGGCGCTGTTCAGGTCTTCCCCGTCGGAAAAGACCACCATGAACCGGGGTTCAGTAGCCGGTATTTTGCCGATGAGCTCAAGGCCGGCCAGCATCGCTTCGTAAAGCACGGTACTACCGGTCATGCCGTCGCGGTAGGCCCTCGTAGCAAAGTCCTGTAACTCGGCCGGCTGGTTCGATTTGAACGTCTCCACATGCAGTTTGCGGCCGCCCATGTTCACCGGCCGCTTCATGTTGAAGACGACCATCTGTACCTGGTCGATCGGCCGGATGGTCTTCAGCAGCTCGCCGACGCCGGCGAGCAGTGGTTCAACGGCGTTGCGCTGATCCATCGAGGACGAATTGTCCAGCACGAGGACAATGTGCCGGGGCACGTCCTGGCTCTCGGCGAGCGGCTGCACCGAGAGGATCTTCGCCGTCAGGCCGGCTTGCGTCACAGCAAAATCCTCGGCACTCAACCCTAACAGCGGGTTTTTCCCGGCATCGACTACGCTGACGAGCACCTTGCCATTCTCGATGACCCGGTCGATTGTCACCGTTGCGCCGGGTTTGGCGGCGCGGATCTGCACATCGGACTCCTCGGCAGCTATTGCCGTCATCGCCACACTGCCGATCATCACTGCCACGAAGACTGCATAGCGAAATAATTTGGCACTCATGGCTGTCCTCTTCCTTATTATTGTTTTCATTGCCTGCGCTGCGGCCCTCGCAGCGCAGGCAGCCGTCAAAGCAACACTAAAAGTAGTACATGCGGTTATACGTTTCATGGCCTTCCCCCTTGTTAGATGTTAAAGCGTCCTATTCTTTCCCTTGTCACTTCCCTCTTGCTACCGTTCACTGATCATTTTCATGATGTTGTTCCTTCCCTATCTTGATCTTGGATTAAGGTAACATATTCTCCGTTGTCACCTGTGCCGCTTTTGACGAGACCTCTGAGCGGGTGCGGGTTTAGGCTCAGGCAGGTTTGCCGTTTCCGACCCGAGCAGAATGGCAATCCAACGGGTATCCTCCGAACTCTCCAGCGCGATCTTTACCGTCATGGTCAAGGGGACCGACAGCAGCATGCCCACCGGCCCCAATATCCACCCCCAGAATATCAAGGAGAGAAAGACCACCAACGTCGAAAGTCCTAACCCTCGCCCCATAAGGTGCGGCGAGATGACGTTACCGATGGTCATATTGATCACGAGATAGCCGATGGCAACTCCCACAGCCCGCCCCAGCCCAAATTGTATGATCGTCAAGAGGACGGGGGGTAGTGCCGCCATAATGGACCCGATGTTCGGGATGTAGTTCAGGAGAAAGGCCAAGACCCCCCACAAGAGGGGATAATCGACGCCCATGATGGTGAGAAAGATGGCCACACAGGCACCGGTAGCAAGACTGATCACTGTCTGGATAGCCATATATCGATTGACCGTGCCGATAAAATATTTTATGCGCTTGAGCGAAGCTTCCGGCTTGCGAAAAATGGCTTGAAGCTTCGTGGGAATACTCGAGGCCTCCAGGAGCATGAAGATGACCGTGAGCAGAATCAGAACCCCGTTTGTCAGCATCCCCACCAATTGGTTGAGTAACATGGCCACAAACTGCATGACTGCTGCAGCATTGAATATCTTGTCCAACTCAAGGCGGTCGACATCCACATGAATCCGTACCAGCCAGTTTACAACGGCATCGGTCTGCTCTTCGAGCCTGGCCTCATACAAGGACAATTTGGTCGAGAAATCATTTACCGAGGAGGCAACCAGAGCACCTATGAGCAAGAGGAAAAAAAGAATCACAAACATGACGATGAGCAAGGCAACCCATGTCGGCACCTTTCTTTCTTTCAGCCAAAAAAGGGGTGGCGAGCTGATAACGGAGATAAACGCCGCTAATAGGAAGGGAACGATAATGGCCTGCGCTGCATGCATTCCCGCCGCCACGACAGTAAAGGCGGCAATGATGAACAATACGCGCGCAGCATTTGGTGACTGATCAGTGTTGTCCATTGATAAGTACTCCTGTTTTTATAACAGATACCGTCTTTACTTCATCTTACGAATGCGGACCTCGATTTCCTTGGTATCCTTCAAAACCGCCACGATCCCTGAGGTATCCATGCTACCATCTTGATCGCTAAGAACGACTCTAGCAGAGAATTACTGATATTTCAAGATCTGCCCTCAGATCCTGATGCTCAATAAAGCAATTTTAATGCAAAAAGCCCGATGGTCGATAATGACCATCGGGCTTTAGCATGCAAACGGGATTGTTGCTATCTTCTCAGATACGTAAAGCTCGGCCCGGGTCTCCCCACATAACAGGAATGGGTAAAACCGTATTTCTTGATGATAGCGAGGGTTTGGTCCGCCTCAGCCTTGTTGGCGCCGAAGTCGAACATCCAGTGGCTGCCGTCCACAACCTTCCAGCTCCCCTGAATCTGCTGGACCGTCGCCGTTACCGGGTTGAAGGAAATGCAATCCTCTTTCCCCACGCTGGGCTGTGCTACCATACCCGGTTGGGCAACAGCACCGGGCTGAGCTACGACGCCGGGCTGCATGGCGGCAGCCGGCTGGCAGGTGACTCCTTTTTTCATCACATTATTTCTCTCATCTGTTTCTCTCACTTTATAGGTGTGGTCGATGTAGGCCTCGATTGTAGCAGTGCCCGCTACCTTCAGGTTGCTGGTCATCGTAGCCGTTCCACCCGGGGTCTGGAGGTTTTTAGCGGGATCGAAACCCCAGATCGTTTTTCCGCCCCACCTTTTACCGTTGATGTAGAGGTAGACGGCGCTGCTGTCCGGTGAGTGATCAGTCCAGACCTTATCAGGCACTGCACCGGGGCCGTTATTCTTTACTTTTACCACCACGAAACAGTGCTCGTTGAGCGTTATGTCTTCAATGGCGAGATCCGAAAGCTGCCCCTGTGGTTCTGCAGCTTCCTCCTGTCCTTGATCTGCGCAGCGGATCCTGAATTCAGCCTTGTTCGATTCAACGCCGACAGGTGAGATGATCTGGATCGCCTCCCAGCCGCTGTAGGTGGGAAGTCCCGGACCGCCAAGCTGCCAGGTAGTCGTCACCTCTTGTGTCCCTTTGCTGGGAAAATAGAGTGTCTGTATGGGTGCACTAGCATTGTCACTGCGGATGAATTTGTACTGCACCGTCATTGGCTGGTTGACAGCAATACGACCTCTAAAACTGATGAGCGCCGG
>MGQS01000018.1:12600-14476 GCA_001797905.1 Deltaproteobacteria bacterium RBG_16_54_11
TGCTGCCCCTGTTGTCCCGGCTGCTGTCCTGAACCGCCTTGCTGCCCGGGCTGCCCCTGGCCTGCGCAGCGGACCCTAAAGTGAGCCTTGTTCGATTCAACGCTGACAGGCGAGATAACCTGGATCGCCTCCCAGCCGTTGTAGGTAGGAAGTGCAGCGCCACCGAGCTGCCAGGTCGTCGTCACCTCCTGCGTGCCTGCCTTCGGAAAGTTAAGCGTCTGCACCGGCGCCTGGGCATTGTCGCTGCGGATGAATTTGTACTGCACCGTCATTGGCTGGTTGACAGCAATACGACCTCTAAAACTGATGAGCGCCGGACAGTTGCCTTTATACGAAGCAGGGCTTACGCCCAATGTCGCCGTAACACGGACCGGCGCAGGCGCAACCTTAAGCGGCGCGGTTTGCTGCTGCATTTTCGGTGACTGCTGCGCCGCCGGGGTCTGCTGCGCGCAAAACCCCGTTGCAGCAATACCCATAAAAATCAGGAATGTTACCACCATGACCACGGAAATCGAACGTTTTTTGCGTACCATGACACCCCCCTTTCTTTGTTTTGTAAGAATTAATTGTGATATGGATATGGGAGATTATAAAAACCTCCGCCTTAATTGTCAAGCTAAATTTGCATTATTTGTATTACTTATCATTACAAATTTAGGGCAAGAAAGGCCATATTTCTTTGCATCCTGCCTCGACGCACTTAATTACATGACAGCAAGATAAATCTTGCGCTTACTCTTACAAATTATCTAGAAATAAATTTTCCAATCCCCCCAACCCCCCTGACCAAAGGGTCACCTCCGGTTTTTTAAAGGTCCCGCACTGCTGTATACAAATCAGAGAGGTCGGGATGTATCGCTATGCGATACAGGGGCAAGGGGGGATTTATGATCTTTCCTGTGCCACCTTCGCCGGTTTAGCCAATGGTTTGCCGTCGATTGGGGGCGCCGGTTGCGATAGCCTCGCGAATCGCGCTCACCCCATAAAACCGGCCGTTTTCCTCGACGTGGTGGACCATCGCCACCATAATCGCATTGAGCGGCGTCGGCACCCCTGCCTCGGCGCCCAAGCGGACGATCTCGCCGTTCAGATAGTCAATCTCCGTCAAGCGGTGCCTGCGGAGGCTCTGGAGGGTCGAGCCGAAGATTGGCGCATCCGAGACCGTGCGGCGGACCTTCGCGGATGCGAGCCGGGCGGCGAGCCGCACCGGCAGCCTCCCCAACAAACGGATCAATGCCACCGAGACATCGGGGAGCGACTCGAGTTTTATGCCGGCCCGCTGGACAACCGCTAAACCCTCACGGAGCAGGCGGATTACCAATCGGCTGAGATAGGGATCCGCATATACCTCTTGGACGGTGAAATTCGTGATGGCCGGCAGGGCGTTATTCACATTGACCAGGAGCTTGAGCCAATGGGCGCCGCGAATATTGGCCGAGATCTGGGTGGGGATGGCTTGGTTGAGGATCTCGGCGACCCTCGGCAGGATCGTTTCCGTCGTGGCAAAGGGATGACCGATCACCAATGAACCCGGCGATACGATAGTGACGATCCCCGGGGTGAGATAGGTGGCAATAATAGAGACCACCGCGCTCACGATCCGGTGGGGCGGCAAGACGCCGGCGACAAGATCGTCGCTCCTCAAGCCGTTCTGGAGGGTGACGAGCGGGGTATCAGTCAGGAGGGGGAGACTGACCTGCACAGCCGTCACTACATCCTGAGTCTTGACAGCAAGCAGCGCTAGTTCCGGACGGAAATCCAGCTGCCCGGCAGCAGGCACCTGGACGATGAATCTACCCAAGGCCCCATCGAGTTGTAGCCCGTGCTTACGGATGGCAGCAATCTGTTTTGGTCGGCCGATCAGGGTTACATCCTG
>MGQS01000019.1:0-6049 GCA_001797905.1 Deltaproteobacteria bacterium RBG_16_54_11
GGTCACCAGGACCCTTTGTACACCCTCGCGGACCAGATGGTGAGCGGCCAACTCACACATCTCCCCCGCACCGACGATTAAGACCTCTTTCCCCTCCAGACGGGCGAATATCCGTTTTGCCAACTCCACGGCGACAAAGCTCACCGAAACCGCCCGGTTCCCGATGCCGGTCTCTGTCCGCACCTTCTTGGCCACGAAGAATGCCTTATGGAGCAGCTTGTTCAACAAGGTGCCGGTAGCGCTGGCGGCGTGGGCTGTCCGATAGGCCCCCTTGATCTGACCTAAGATCTGAGGCTCCCCCACCACCATGGAGTCGAGGCTCGAGGCCACCCGGAAGATGTGTCTTACCAACTCCTCCCCCTGGAGCACGTAGAGGGTGTCCCCGAACTCCGACAGGGGAAGGCGATGCTGAAGGGCGAGAAAGTCCTTAATCTCATCGACGCCCTTCTCCGGGTCTCTCGCAGCCGCACATATCTCCACGCGGTTACAGGTGGAGAGGATAAACCCCTCCGTAAGGCTGGGGAGGCCTTGAAGCGCCTTCAGGTATCGATCCAGGTCCTCCTCCGGGAAGGAGATCCGCTCCCTGATCTCCACGGGGGCCGTGCGGTAGTTGAGTCCGACGAGAATAACCTCCTTCATGGGTCACCTGAACTATTCGGCATAGGTGTGGAGCCCTTCCATCAAAAGATTCACCCCTAAGAAGGTGAATAGCACAGCCCCGAATCCCACGATGGCCATGATGGCTGCCTTCTTGCCCCGCCACCCCGCCATCAGCCGTTGGTGGAGGAGGGCGGCGTAGAGCAGCCAGGTAATCAAAGACCAGGTCTCTTTGGGGTCCCAACTCCAGTATGACCCCCAGGCATACTCGGCCCATACCGCGCCGGTGACGATCCCTATGGTGAGCAGAGGGAAGCCTATGGTCAAGGCCCGATAATTGATCTCATCGAGAACCTCGAGAGACGGCAGCCGTCCTGAAAGGGCCCCCACACGCTTGGATTTGACGAGTCTTTCCTGGATGAGGTAAATCAGCCCGGCACAGAAGGCGAGGGCGAAGATGGCGTCCCCCAGGAAGGCGAAGGTGACGTGGATGGGGAGCCACCAACTCCCGAGGGCAGGGGGGAGGGGGAGGATCTTTTTCGGCAGTGCCGCGGCCCCGATGACGAGCAGTAGGGCCAAAGGGGAAACGAAGGCCCCTACTATTTCAACCTTATAGCGATAGCGCAAGAGCAAGAAGAAACCAACTACCATCCAGGCAAAGAAAGAAAGGGATTCATGGAGGTTGACCACCGGGGTATGGCCTGCCTCGATATATCTCAGCACGAGGGTAATACAGTGGGAGATAAAGCCCAACCCTAAAAGAAACCTTCCTGCCCAGGCAGCCCTTTCGTGAGAGGATAGGAGATAGACGAGATAGGCGATGGTGCCGCCGAGATAGAGGACCAGGGCGACCTGAAAGAATAAGACGTTCATCACTTCAACCTTTTTGTATTGTTTTCTCTGTTCTTCACCGGCCGACGAGGCTTATTATTTTATCTTAACACAGCTTTGCTGGGTAAGGCTACCAGTTCTTGGTGAGCCGGTGAAAGCCCCAGTTCATGGGCAGGTAAAAGAGGGGGTGGATGCGAGGCGCCATGAAGATCCTGCGAAAGATCGATCTCACGGAAAAAACCTCCTTCCATATCCTGCGCATGCCTCCCACCAGTTCTTCCGCGCTCAGTAGGAGAGGTTGATAAACAACGTTCAGGGAGTCGTATCGCTCCCAATCCCTGTGTAGGATCCTCCCCTCTTTATCCAGCCGTTCAAAGGACTCCGTGCCGGGATAGGGGGTCATGATGAAGGCCAGGGCCCAATCCAATTGGTTCTCTAAAATGAAGTCTATGGTCCTCTGGAATACTCCGGGGTCATCGTCGTCCAGACCCACGATAAAGGTCCCCATGATCCCCATCCCATAGCCGTGGATCTTCTTGATCGCCTCGCTATACCGAGCAGGCTTGTTGAACCCCTTCTTGATGCGCTTGAGGTTGCTAGGGGAGAGGGACTCAAAACCGATGTTGACGGCGATGCAGCCGCTTGCGGCAAAGAGCTTAAGGAGTCTATCATCCGTGGCGATGGAGACCGGTGCATGCCCCCACCACAGGAGGTCATACCCCTTCACCAGGGAGAGCAGCTCGATAGTGAATTGCTTATTGGCGACCACATTGTTATCGATGATGTATAAAAGCCTTCTTTTTAAAAAGTACGGGAGGTCTTTGCTTATCGCGGAGAGTAATTGCCTGGCCCAGGGGGGCATGACCGGGCCTGGCCCGAACATGGCGTCGAGCTCCCGGGCTATCTGCGGAAGGGGGCGGGTGCGATACCGGTTGCCGAAGAAGCGCGATACCTGGCAAAAGTCGCATTGGTGGGGGCAGCCGCGGGTCGTCTCCAGGAGCTTCAGGGGGAAATAGAGACGGTGGTTCAAGAGCTCTCTTCTGGGCGGGATGATGGTTTCCCCCTCTACCCATCCATTCGCTCGGTATATTCTTTGTAATCTCCCCTGACGGAGGTCCTCCAGGAGCCGGGGCCAGGTTGCCTCGGCCTCCCCAATCACCACTGCATCCACATGTGCCAGGGCTTCCTCGGGGAGCACGCTGGCGTGTACGCCCCCCATCACCACCGGCACCCCCCTCCGGCGGAACTCCTCCGCTATCTGGTAGGCCCTGGGGGCCACCGGGGTTTGGGCCGTTATCCCGACGAGATCGACCTTTTCATCGAAGTTTATCCTTTCATAGGCCTCGTCAACGATCCGCACCTCGCAATCCGATGGGGTTGCTGCGGCCACATAGGGGAGATTGAGAAAACCGAGACGGAAGAGGAAGGCTTCCTCCTTTTTTCTCTCCCGCTCCGGTGATATCAAAAGGATCTTCATAAACGGTATATCTCCAAAAAAAGATTGAAATTTTATTATATCGTGGGAAAGGAGGGTAGATCAATGGGAAAAGGTAATATGTGAGAAACCGCTCAAAGGTCTTGCAAACCCCTGTAACGCGCTATCAAGACCGTTAGGATGCTATGGTGATTTGTTTTGTGAGGTCTACTACAGGAATGCTTATTATTTTGAATGCATAATCCAAACTCGCCAGGGGCATTTCCGACTTTTTTGGTTTTTCTGGCTTTTCCGGTTTCACCGGTTTTTCTGGTTTTGCAGGCTTTTCTGGCTCAAGTGGTTTCACCGGCTCCACCGGAGTTACCGGCTCCACAGGCTCTACCGGTGTTACCGGCGTAGGTTGCGGTGTAGGTTCAGGTGTAGGCACAGGGGTAGATTCCGGCATGAGTTCCGGCAAATAGTGCAGGGAACAAGCCACGATAGGGTATTGGGAACCGGCGACCTTTGCCGGGATCAAGACGTACTCCCCTCCCAAGGGGCAATTGAACCCATGGCGCAGGTATCCCGCATCGATCAATTGCTGAAGGCTGGTTAGCTCGGTATCAGGATGGTCCTGATAATATTGTCGGATGACATTCTGCGTTTCTCCCCTGTCTACATGGCATTGCGTTGCCCGCGCCCTCTGGAGGTAATTGAGATATGAAGGCATAGCGACAGAAGCCAAGACGCCGGCAATGGCTATGACCAACATGAGCTCTATGAGGGTAAATCCCCTCTTGCCTGGTATGAATCGTCTCATTTGCTGATCTCGGGCACAGGATGCCTTTTGCTTACCTGCATTGCCTTGAATCCATGAAGCTCTGGATTAGGACAGCTAACCACGACATCGGCACCTGCGCCCCTTATCTCATACGGCCTCTTGCTGATTGGGCAGACTATATCCGGACCAGGCACCTTTCCCTCTTGGATGAGTCGGGCACTATGCCAGAGGTTTTTTATACACTGGTCGGCCTGAGCGTCGGTTGCATAGGTGCCCTGTCTGAGGGGCCTATCCCCTTTAACGGCAGAGATTAATCGAGGGGTTTGCAGCGCCATGATGGCAACGGCGGCCAGGATGATCGCCACTTGCATTACCAACCATGTCCTGCTCTTTTTTTCCCGTTTTATAGGCGGTCTTTCCAACGCCTCGGGTACATACTCTTCGGCCCGCTCGATCATGCACCTGCCGCAGTACTGAGCGCCTTTTTCATCGGCGCTGAGCCGCTTTCCGCACCCCTTGCATACGGCGTTTATCTTTGGCTCATCAGCCATACTATGTTATTTTCCTCTTATTATTATGCTCTTTTTTCAAGGACGGTTTTCACCTTCGAGAGCAATATCTCCTTCTTGGTCGGTTTGGTGATATAGCCCGCAGCGCCAAGCCCCAATCCTCTGTCCATATCTTCCGGATCGGACCGTGAGGTTAGAAATATCACGGGGGTTTCTATCCCCTTTTGGCCCTTCATCTCCAGTAGCTTAAAGCCATTCAGGTTCGGCATGTTTACATCCGAGATGATCAGGTCAAATCGCTGTTTGCCCAATTGGAGCAGGGCACTGACCCCATCTTCTGCGGGGGTTACCGCGTAACCGTTATTTTCCAGGAAACGGGTTACCAATTGCCGAGAATCGTGGTCGTCTTCAACTACGAGGATCGATATCTCATCCTTTATCTCCTTTTCAGCGACGGGTATGTGGTGACTTTCCTTTTGGGGGTCTTCCTTTTGAGGTTTCTTTTCTTTAAATGCCAATTCCTCTATCAGCACATGTTCGTAAATATCCTTGGGAGCGAAGAGAAGCTTTTTTGCCTTTTCCACGGCATGAGAGCTGATGAGAAAATCCCCCCTGTCCCTGACGGCATTTCTTATCTCGGCTATAGGCGCACCTGAGCGGGCCATCTCAGCGATCTCGTGATCGAATTTTATTATCTCATATATCCCTTCTCTGCCCAAGTAACCGGTGTTGTTGCACTTTGGACATCCGGCAGGATGCGCAACCTGTGCGGGAACTTCATCCGTAAATGGCGCAAGCATTGCTCTTTCTTCCGGTGAGATCTGCGCTATCTGCTTGCAATGGGGACAAAGCTTTTTCAACAACCTCTGGGCGACAACGCCGATAATAGTATCCGCCATGGTCCCCCGGTCAAGCCCCAGTCTCTCCAGACGGAAGATGGCAGTGGTTGCATTGGACGTATGCAGCGTCGTGACGGTCAGGTGGCCGGTGCTGGCAAAGTCTATCGACATCTTGGCAGAATAGGGGTCCCTGACCTCTCCTAAAAACAATATATCGGGATCCTGTCGCACCGCTGATTTAAGGAGGGATTCAAAGGTGATCCCGGCCTTTTCGTTTGCCTGTTGTTGATTGGCAAAGGGTATAGAGTATTCCACCGGGTCCTCCACGGATATCAAGCTCCTGGTTTGACAATCAATATGGGATAGGAAACTGTAGATGGTCGTCGTCTTACCTGAGCCGGTGGGACCGACGATCATGATAACGCCATGGGTGCGATTGGCAAACTCAATTATGGTACTAACCTGTTTCTCCGTCATGCCGAGTTCACCCAGGTCTTTTGGTTTGCCGCTCGGTTCCAGCAAGCGAATGATGAGGCTTTCCCCGTACGGTGTGGATGTGGTGGCCAATCTCAGCTTGTAGGTCTTATCGTTAACAGTTGCCGCAAAAGATCCGTCCTGCGGCTTCCTTCTTTCGGCCAAATCAAGACCACCCAGCACCTTGAGCCGGGAGATGAGCATGACGCCGGTGTTCTTCTTCAGGGCAAAGGAATCCTTCAAATCCCCGTCAACCCGGAAGCGGATGACCGTTTCATCCTCTTTGGGTTCGATGTGGATATCGCTGGCCCGTTCAGTGATTGCCTTGTTGATCATGGTATTGGCGATATACACAATAGGGTGTTTCTTGATATCCGCCTCCGATATGTGCTCGATCGGCTCCTCGACGGGGAATTGTCTGGTGGGCCCTCCGACTTCGTGTACGGCTCGACTCATATCAACCTTTTTGCTCGTTGTCTCCGTCCCCAGGTCCGACTTAAACAATAATTCGATATGTTCAGGTTCGGTTACGGCGAGTTTAAGGGCTTGATCCCTTCCGGTTATTTTTCTTAGATTATCCAGGATTTCCAAGTTAAAGGGATTG
>MGQS01000019.1:6144-12034 GCA_001797905.1 Deltaproteobacteria bacterium RBG_16_54_11
ATACGGGTTGACTTGGGAGAAATAGGGAAGCTTGAGAAAATCGGCGATATATTTGGCCATCTGGCTGTTGCTGATCCCCAGGGAACGAGCCATGGAATAGATATGGGAGGATGGGATAGTAGTGAATTGAGCCTTCTTCTCGGGATCAAGGGCTAACTGATCGAACAAGAATCGCTTGAATTGGGGGAAATCGGATGGTTCAATCTTTTCCTCGGAGGTAACACCGCCTTGTTGCAGTTCCTGCCATCGGGTATATGTTGCGATATGAGTACGGGTCTTTTCGAGAAGGGTTTCCTTGTGGACGGGTTTTGCCAGGTAATCAACAGCGCCAACGGAAAAGGCCCGGGCCTTGTCCTGTTCTTCTCCCAGGGCGGTTATGAAGATGACGGGGATGTAGGCAGTCTCGCTGTTTTTCTGCAGCCTTGAGCACACCTCATAACCATCCATCTCCGGCATCATGACATCGAGCAAAATAAGATCCGGCTTGGTTTTACGAATGGCGTCCAACGCCTTGCGGCCGCTATCAACAGCGATGACACCAAAGCCGCTGCTCGACAGAAATCGTTCCATCAGTTTCAGCTGATCCTGATTGTCGTCAACGACCAAGATCAAAGGTTTTGCAGGTGCGTTCACCGTATCACCTCATTGATTCCAGTAATTACTCATCGGCACGCGGCAGATTGTGTTAAATGCAGGCCGATGTTCCCTGGTCCTCACTTGTAAACCACCTCAACACGATCAAGGTATGCGGAGAGCTCCTGTACCATCTGTTTGATCCCGCCGGAATCTTTTGCCATGGCAGCCTGCTCCAGGGATTTCCCTATGTCGGTAATCGCGTCAAACCCATAGCTCCCGCCTGCACCCTTCATGCTGTGTCCGAGGATTTGTATGGTCTCAAAATCACCCTGTATCACGGCCTCACCCATGGTCTTTGTGTCCTTGCGCCTGTTCTCGAGAAAACCGGGTATGAGGTCTGCGATGTCCGGGTCCACATGGACGATGATCTTTCCTTCTTGTTTTAAGGCACCCTGTTTGTTCATGGTTTACCCTCCTCGTTCAACATCATCCTCTTTTGCACTTCGCAATTCTTTATTTACTGCTCTTTGTTCCCGTGTATTTTTGGACGGCCTCCATCAGCGTTGCCCTCTTTATCGGCTTTGTCAGGTGATCCGTGCATCCGGCATCAAGACTCTTTTGGGCATCTTCTTTCAGGGCATGGGCGGTCAAGGCAATGATAGGTGTTTGTTTTCTCCCCTGTTCCTGCTCCCACTTCCTGATCTCCCGGGTGGCGGTATAACCGTCCATAATCGGCATCTGTACATCCATAAACACCAGATCGTATTTCCCTGACTTGAACTTTTCCACGGCAATGGCGCCGTTTTCGGCAACGTCTATATGATCTGAGGCTCTCTTGAAATAGGCCTGGATAATCAGACGATTGTCCGCAGAATCCTCGACAAGGAGGAGGTTCAGGGAGCGGATTGCGCTGAAGTCGACAGGCCTTACCTCGGGAATTTTACTGGCAGGGGGGTCAATCTTTCGCCCCATAATGGTAGCAATGGCATCCAGCAATTCTGTTTTTTTCACGGGTTTTACCAAATAAAACGTTATATCAAATTCTTTGCACAGGGCACGATCGCCGCTCCTGTTATCTGAGGTGAGCATCATGACGGCCGTGTTCTTAATGTTCCCCATGGTTTCTTTTATGTGTTTGGCCAGCTCGAACCCGTCCATGCCCGGCATACGGTGGTCGATTAATGCCAGTTGATATGGATCGGCTGTCTCCATGGCACGCTTGAATTCTGCAAGTCCATGTTCGCCGTTGTCCGACTCTGTTATAATGGCACCTAATTTGGAGAGTGTATTTCGCAATATCATGCGATTCGTTTCGTTGTCATCAACAACAAGTACCTTAACACCTTTCATATCTAGTGCACTTTTCTCTTTATGTCCCTTTGCTTCTCTCTGAATCCCAAATTGTGCCGTAAATGAAAAGGTACTCCCCTGACCCGGCTTACTCTCCACCGTTATATGCCCGCCCATAAGTTCGACCAACTGTTTTGAGATGGACAGGCCGAGTCCTGTTCCTCCATACTTGCGGGTGATGGATGAATCGGCCTGCGTAAAGGCGTCAAAGATCGTATCTATCTGTTCCGGAGCAATGCCGATGCCGGTGTCAGTTACTGAAAATACTAGTTCAACCCTCCCATTTTTTATTCCATGGCTTTTGACCTGAAGGAACACCTCACCTTTCTCGGTGAACTTGATGGCATTTCCGATGAGGTTTACCAGTATCTGACGCAAACGTGTCGGGTCACCCAAGAGATCGGTCGGGACATCCGGCATAGCACTATAAACCAGCTCCAGGCCCTTTTCATGGGCACGAACGGCCATCACGTCACATATGTTTTCAATGATATCGGTAAGATCGAAGTCGATGGTTTCGAGTCGAACGTGGCCGGCTTCCACCTTGGAAATATCGATGATGTCATTAATGATGGTTAAAAGGTTTTCCCCGGCTGACTGGAAGACCTGGACATATTGCTGCTGCTCAGGGGTCAACTGGGTCTCCAAGAGCAGGTCGGCCATACCGATAATGGCATTCATAGGCGTTCGGATTTCGTGGCTCATGCTGGCGAGAAATTCGGTCTTGGCATGGTTGGCCGTTTCAGCCTCTTCTTTGGCCTTTTGCAACTCCGTCTCCGTTCGCTTGCGCTCGGTGATATCACGGGCGATCCCTTGGATGATCTTCTTCTCGCGATTGATAATACCTGAACTGATCTCTACGGCGACAACTGTGCCATCAGCCTTTTTGAACTGTGTTTCAAACAGTATTGATTCTATAGAATTCAGTCCCTGAGGAGTGCTGATTTTTTTGCTCGATTCTGTGAAGCCCTCTTGAGGGTAAAGATCAGCGATCTCCATCGTGAGGAATTGCTCTTTGTTGTAGCCGAGCATCTCGCATGCCCTTTGGTTGACGTCGACAATGCGGCCCGTTTGGTGGATAAAGATGGCATCATTTGATTGCTCGAAAAGTTTTCGGAAACGCTCTTCGCTCTTACGCAGCGCCTCCTCTGCTTGCTGTTTCTCCTCGATGGCACGGTGCTGCCGAAGCATCTTCTCGATAGCAGAGGGGAGAAGCTCAAGATACCCGGCGCCCACGTCCTTGACGATGTAATCGCCCGCACCCAGCTTCATGGCCTCCACCGCCACCCGCTCATCACCAGTGCCCGTGATCATAATAGTGGGCGGCAGGATGCCCTTGGAAGCCAGGATACGGATCACCTCCAGCCCATCGTAGACGGGGAGATTCTGATCCACAAACATGAGATCATAGGAATCGGCCTCGAACTTGGCCACCCCCTGCTCACCATCAGAGGCAATGTCCACCACGTACCCCGCCCGCTGCAATTTCTTCTGTACGAGACGGGCCAGACCGGGATCGTCCTCGACGTAGAGAATATGAATCGGCTCGGAGCGCGCCATGTCCTCCTTACCCTCCATCCGGAATCATGACAACTAATAAAAACAACCCAAGCTTGCGCATCGCCTCGGCGAACTGCTCATAGTCCACCGGTTTGGTGATAGAGACGTTGCGGCCGAGCTCATAGCACCTGCTCACTTCTCGCGGATCGTCGGTGGTGGTCAAAATGATTACGGGGATGCGTTTGGTGCGCTCGTCGGCCTTCATTCGTTCGAGCACTTGGCAGCCGTCGAGCACCGGCATGATAAGGTCGAGCAGTACCAGCAGATGCGATGCGTGCTTGTTGTTGGCGTACTGCCCTTCACAGAACAGGTAGTCGATGGCCTCCTGCCCATTGGTGGCGAAGACGATCTCGTTTGTTACGTTCGCCCGGCGCAGGTTCTTCTCGACCAGACGGGCATGACCTGGATCATCCTCGGCCAACAAAATCGTCACGTCTTGTATGTCATGCATCGTGAACTCCTTTAACAAAGCATTTCTGCATCCAATTACCTAGACATGAGACGATCCTCCCAGTATTGAGCATATTCCGTGCCAATATAAAGAGATAAAAAATCTTATATATATCGATGAGTTATATAGATTAAGGGGGGAGATAGAGGGGGGGAGGCGTTTATTATCCCCGAAAAAGACGTTTTTTGTCACTGTCGGAGCAAGCCAAGTCCGGGATCGTGAGGAATGCAGGAAGTTGATACGTTCTTCATATAAAGATAAAAATCATCGTGGGATGAACGACAATCACAACAAGCAAGACCTATCAGAAGGTTGCCTGGAAGTTCAGGCCGGGGTATACCGTTGAAAGTTGTCACGGCCCTTATCCTTGGCACGGTACATGGCGACATCGGCATGCTTCGTTAAGGTATTAGCATCGGCACCGTCGTCGGGATAGATGGAGACCCCGATGCTGGTGGTGATCATGATTTCGTGATCATCAAGGACAAAGGGCTTTCGAAAGGCATCCAGGATCTTTCGGGCGATGATGTTTGCATCTTTGATCCTGGCTATTTCCGCTAATAACAACAGGAATTCATCCCCTCCGACGCGGGCGACGGTATCACCCTTGCGCAGTAGCTCTGTAAGCCGATTGCCGACCACACGCAGCAACTGATCCCCCATGCTGTGCCCCAGGGTATCGTTGACATCTTTGAAATAGTCCAGGTCGAGCAGCATCACCGCAAGCTTCTTTTTATTACGATCTGCCTGGGTGAGTGCCAGTGTAAGCCGGTCATTGAACAGCGCGCGGTTGGGCACGCCGGTGAGAGCATCGTGGGTGGCTATGTACTGGAGTTCTTCCTCTGCTTGCTTGCGCCCGGTGATGTCCTTTGCGATCACCGTTACCGTCTCGATACTCCCGTCTGGTTCCTTCACCGGACTTAATGTCCTGAGGAAGTATCTGCCGTCTGTCTGGCTCCTGTGTTCATATTGGACAAACCGGCCGGTCTTAAGCACCTTTTCAATATGCTCAGAAAATGCTTCGCCATCTTCCCGGGCATGAAAATCGTCATATGGTCTCCCGATGACGTGGTCTCGCGGGAAGCCAAGGCGGGTGAGATATGTTTCGTTCGCGAACAAGTATTCCTTCCTTCTGTTTACCAGGTACACGGAATCCTCGGTAAATTCCACCAAAGAGCGATACTTCTCCACAGACTCCCGCAGCGCCTCCTCTGCTTGCTTGCGCTCGGTGACGTCGCGAAGAATTCCCCGAAACCCGACTGGCTCACCTTTTGAATCCCTCATGAGAGATATAGAGATCTCTACATTGAGTGTGCTACCGTCTATCTTTATAAACTCCCAATCAAATATTTTGGTGGGTTCCCCTTTTTTGTATACCTCGTTGAACAGTTGATAGGTCCTTTTGGCCGTCTCTGGGCTCATGTATTCTCGGTTATTCATGCCCATCAATTCATCTCTGGGGTATCCAAAGATCTTACACAATGAATCATTGAAGAAAATAAGGTTTCCGGCAAGGTCAACCTCATAGTATCCATTTTCTATGTTTTCGAGGATGGTTCGGTATTTTTCTTCACTCTGACGGAGGGCTTCCTCTGCTTGCTTGCGCTCGGTGACGTCGCGAATAACGCCTCGAAACCCCTGTGGATTTCCGCCGATATCCCTCATAAGAGAAACAGATGCCTCCACGTCGCGCTTAAATCCGTCTTTTCGGATAATCTGCCAGTCATGTATCTTTGCACCTTTGCCGGTGCGGAATACCGTGTTAAAAATCTTATAGACTCTCTTAGCTGTTTCTTTATCCATATATTCTCGGTTATTCATGCCCATCAGCTCATCTCTGGGATATCCATGAATCCTACACATCGAATCATTGAAGAAGGTAAGGTTTCCGGCAAGGTCAGCCTCATAGTATGCGTCTTCCATGGTTTCGAGGATGGTTCGGTATTTTTCTTC
>MGQS01000019.1:12095-15984 GCA_001797905.1 Deltaproteobacteria bacterium RBG_16_54_11
ATCCCATAAAAACCAATGGGCCCGCCCGCGGCGTTGCGTAACAGCGAGACAGATGTCTCGATCATTGCCACGGAGCCGTTTTTTCTTGTCACCTCGTAGTCAACTATCTTGGCGGGGATACCTGTCCTGTAGACCTTGTTAAAAATCTTATAAATCCTCTTCGCGGTTTCGGGAGACGAATATTGTTGGTTATTCAGGCCTATCATCTCATCATGGGAGCACCCGTGAATCCTGCATTCGGCTTCGTTGAAAAAGGTGAAATTCCCGGCCAAGTCAATTTCATAATATCCCTCTTCCATGGTCTCAAGGATAGCGCGATACCTCCGCTCAGACTCCCGCAGCTCTTCCTCCATCCTCCTACTCTTGCTGATATCCACTGCAGTTTCTATGAAGCCGATCACTGTACCATCCTGCCCTGAGACCGGAAAGGTCTGAAGCCTCACCTGAAAACGGCTCCCGTCATCTCTGATCCCCTCTGTCTCGACCTCTGCAGGTTGATTGGTAGCCATTGTTTGTACCCCGGGACAATGCGGGCATACGGCATCACGTTTTTCGAATTCACGAAAACACTTTTTCCCGATTATCTCTCCAACAGGCTTGTTAAACTTTGCGCTCTGTGCGGCGTTTACCATAATTATATTGTGGTAGACATCGATGAGGGTAATCCCAAGGTCGATGTTATCTATTAAAGTTCGATAGCGCCCCTCACTTTCCCGCAGTGCCTCCTCTGCCTGTTTGCGCTCGGTGATATCCGTCATAACTACGAGCACTCCCGCGGCCTTGCCTTTTTTCTGTAAGAGAGAGCCGCAGATTTCACCAATCCGTTTTTCACCTGTTTTCGTATAACCTTCGACTTCAAAGGGGGAAACCCGTAGGCCGGCGACGACTTTGCTAAAGGCAGGAATCATCTTGGCGATGCTCTTGAAGGTAAAATTCTTGAAGAAATCAAATCGTTTCCCAACGATATATTTTTCGGTATACCCGGTAGCTTCTGCTATCCTCTTGTTGATTTTGATGATCTTACCCGTCAAATCGAGCAGAACGATGCCATCTCTGACCTCGTTAAAGATCGCTTCTAACTCTTCTTCGGACTCTCGCAGCGCCCCCTCGGCCTGTTTTCGCTCGGTTTCTGCCCCCTCCAGTTCAATAATCCGCCGGCGCAGCTCTGTTACTTCTTTTATTAACTGATCTTGCGTCTTATCTTTATCTCTCATCCCAGGCATTATACCACCCTCGGTTTAGAGCAGTTATCGCCTTTTCTTTATGTAATGCAGCACTGAAAAGCCCACCCCTCTTGATCGCTCAGCATTTTCTATGCCAAGCATTCGATTATTTTTCAAAGAAAAATCCTTTAAAAAACAACGAGTTATCTATCTTTTGGTCTTAGCCAGGGGTAAGGTGCCTTTTAATGTCACCAATTTGACCTTTTTTGTCACTAACCTCTATGGTGTTCGGGAGGTGATGAGGTTTGACTTTTCCACCTCTTTGGTATAAAAGGCTTAAAGATCTTCTCTAGAAGATACCTTGAGAGGAGAAATCTTGGAAATCAAGGCCATGAGGGGATTCAGTGATATCCTTCCTCCCGCGAGCCGTCGGTGGGGGATGCTGGAGGAGCGCGCCCGAGAGGTTCTGGGGGGGTTCGGATTCTCCGAGATACGGGTACCCATCCTGGAGCGGGCGGAGCTCTTCTCGCGGGGCATCGGCGAGGAGACGGATATCGTTGAGAAGGAGATGTACACCTTTGAGGATCGCAGCGGGGATTGTATTACCATGCGCCCCGAGGCCACCGCTTCCATGGTGCGTGCCTATATCGAGCACAAGCTCTACGCTGCTGATCCCCTGGTCAAGCTCTACTCCATCGGCCCCATGTTCAGGCACGAACGCCCGCAAAAGGGGAGGCATCGCCAGTTTCACCAGGTCAATGTGGAGGTCTTCGGGGTCTCACAACCCATGATAGATGCCGAGATCATGGCCATCTTGATGCACTATCTATCCCTCGTGGGGGCTGCGGGTTGTCGCCTGCAGGTTAATTCCCTCGGGTGCCCCAACTGCCGCCTTCCCTACAAGGAGATCCTGCGGGCCTTTCTCAAGAATCATCTCCCCCGCCTCTGCGAGGATTGCCGCAGGAGGATGGAGCGAAACCCTCTGCGGGCCTTTGACTGCAAGGTCCCGGGCTGCCGGGAGATCATGTCCGAGGCCCCCCTCATCAGCGCTTATCTCTGCGCGCCATGTGCCGAGCATTTCGCAGCGGTACGGAGTTATCTGGAAACCCTTGAGATCGCCTACGAAGTAAACCCCAGGATGGTGCGCGGGTTGGACTATTACACCAAGACCGCCTTTGAGGTGGTGGCCGGGGAGCTGGGGGCACAAAATGCCGTGGCCGCCGGCGGCAGATACGACCAACTCGTAGCGGCATTGGGGGGGCCGGATATCCCGGGCATCGGTTTTGCCATCGGAATGGAACGCCTTCTGCTTATTCTGCCTGATGAGCCTCTGTCTTCTGGTCCGTCGTTGTTCATCGCCGCCTTGGGAGAAGGGCCCCGGAGGGAGGCCTTCAGCTTGAGCTATAAGCTGAACCGAGCCGGGGTGAGGACGCTGATCGACTATGAAGGGCGCGGCCTGAAGGCGCAGATGCGCAGGGCGGATAAATTTGGCGCCCGCTATGCGCTGATCCTCGGTGAGGAAGAGCAGCGTACCGGGCAGGCGATCCTGCGGGACATGAAAGAAAAAAAACAAGAGGAGATCCCCCTTTCCTCCATCTTCGAGGAGATAATCAGGAGGGTAAAAGGGCGATCCCCTTAATTATCCACAAAACTCTTCAGTCGTTTGCTCCTGCTGGGGTGGCGCAGCTTGCGTAAGGATTTGGCCTCGATCTGGCGGATCCGCTCCCTGGTGACGGAGAAATCCTGCCCCACTTCCTCCAGGGTGTGATCGTATTTTTCCCCGATGCCAAATCTCATCCGTAAGACCTTCTCCTCCCGTGGCGTAAGGGTGGACAGGACCTTCTGGAGCTGCTCCACCAGGTTTTTGGCTATAATGGCCTCACCGGGCAAGACGGCCTTTTTGTCTTCGAGGAAGTCACCCAAATGGCTGTCTTCATCCTCCCCGATGGGGGTCTCCAGCGAGATGGGTTCCTTGGCTATCTTGAGGATCTTACGGACCTTGTCTACGGGCAGCTCCATCCTCTCGGCGATCTCCTCGGGGTGAGGCTCTCGTCCCAATTCTTGGACGAGATAGCGCGATGTTCTTATTAACTTATTGATAGTCTCGATCATATGCACGGGGATCCTGATGGTCCTGGCCTGATCGGCTATCGCCCTGGTGATGGCCTGCCTAATCCACCACGTGGCATAGGTGCTGAATTTATAACCTCGAGCATACTCAAACTTATCCACGGCCTTCATGAGCCCGATATTGCCCTCTTGGATAAGATCGAGAAATTGAAGCCCCCGGTTGGTGTATTTCTTGGCGATGCTCACCACCAACCGCAGGTTGGCCCTCACCAATTCATTTTTCGCCTCTTTGGCCGTAACCTCCCCGCGACGGATGCCATCAATGGCCTTTTTCAGCTCCAGCGCAGAGAGCGCGGCCTCCTGTTCAATTCGCTGGATCTTTCGATACGTGTTCCTCACGCCCTTCGACAGCTCCACGAACCCCTCTTCGTTCAGTTTTTTCTGTTTGAAGAAGGATTTCTTTTTCCCCGGATCCTTCTTCACCTCTCGCAGGAATGATCTCAACCTCTGCACCGGCACCCCCACCCTCTTGCTCACCGCGGCCAACTCCTCCTCTACCTTCTCAATCCGACGCACCAACCCCCTCAATTTATCTACGATGGCCTCGCTTTGCAGCTCTTTGAGGTTTATCTGGGTGAGGAGCGTGATCATCTCCT
>MGQS01000019.1:16028-18368 GCA_001797905.1 Deltaproteobacteria bacterium RBG_16_54_11
CGTTGTACCCGGCCTATGATCCTCAGGATCTTATTTTTGTAGAACTCCTTTTCCTCGGCGTAGCCTTCGTCATCCTCAACCTCGGTGGTAACATCCCTGATATCTATACTCCCCTGACGGATTCCTTCTCCGATATTCAGCACCTCCCGCACCGTAATGGGGCAGTTGAGGATGACCCTGATGACCTCTTTTTTTCCCTCCTCTATTCTTTTGGCGATGGCCACTTCCCCTTCTCTGGTCAAGAGGGAAACCCGTCCCATCTCCCGGAGGTACAACCGCACCGGATCACTGGTTCTGCCGATGAGATCGAGATCTTCAATCTCTTCGACCCGTTCCTCTTCGACAAACTCCTCCTCAACCTTCTTTGTGACCACTGCCTCTTCTTCGTCGATCACTTCGATGTCCATCTCGTTGAACATCGTCAACATATCGTCCAGCTGTTCAGCAGGGGCCTCATCTGAGCTGACGATCTCATCAACCTCTTCAAAATCCAAAACTCCTTTATCGCTCAAGGTTATAACTCCTTTCTTCTTAGATCTATTTTTCCATACGTTGTGGCCGAAGTCGATCAAGAAGACTCCTTCAGACCCTCTCTCTGGAGCTTACGGATTTGGGGACTCAGCGTGTTCATGCTCAGAAAGAGAGCATTCAATAACGCCTCATCGCCCTGTGCCTCCGCCTCCTTGATCCTCTTTTTAAGACCTTCCATCTGTCTCTTCAGGGTCTTCATCTTGATGTTGCGAAGACAGTCGGCCGTGATCCGTTCCGCCATCCCTTCCTCGAGCTCTTCTTCCTGAAAGGCCAGGGCGAAAGCCGTCTCGCTCACCCCCCGCTCTTCCAATTGAACGGCTATCCTGTCCAGGGATAGATCGCCGTGTCGCTGGAAGGTATGGATCACCAATTCGCCGATGGACCGGAGGGCTTGGCCTTCGAGACCCGCTACCACCCCCTCCTTGATCACTAGGGGTATAAGTTCCGGATGCTGAATCATCATCTGCACCAGCTTTTTTTCCGCCGAAACGTTTATCCCCGCGCTCGGTGCCTGCTCTGTGCCTTCCTTACGGCCTTTACGTAAGGTGAGGGCTACATCATGGATCTTCCCTTCCCCCACGCCTGTCTTTTCTGCCAGGCGCTTGAGGTAGAGATCTCTGCGTACCACATCCTTGATCTGGAGGAGGAAGGGGAGGACGGCCTCTACCGCCTTGGCTCTGCCCTCCACTGCGCCCAGGTCATACCCCGCCATCAATCGCTCCATGGAGTACTCCACCCCTGGAATCGTCCTGGACCACAAGGCCTGGGCATCGCCCCCCTTTTGGAAATAGTCGTCAGGGTCCAGTCCATCGGGCAAGGGGATCACCGTCGCGAACGTATCCTCCTGGATGAAGATCTCCACGCCCCTGAGGGCTGCCTTTGTGCCGGCCTCATCAGGGTCGAAGAGGAGGGAAAAGTCCTTGCCGAATCTCCGCGCCAGCCTTGTCTGCTCGGGGGTGAGGGCGGTACCCAAGGTGGCCACCACGTTTTTCACCCCCCTCTGCGCCATACTGAGGAGATCGAAATACCCCTCCACCATGAAGACCTTGCCTCCCGCCTTCTGAATGTGCTTCCGGGCGACATTCAACCCATAAAAGCCAGCTCCTTTCTTATACAGGAGCGAGTCCGGAGAGTTGAGGTACTTCGGCTCCGGCCCATCATTCACGATCCGGCCCCCGAACCCGATGACCCGGTCCCGCAGGTCAAAGATGGGGAAGATGATCCTATCCCGGAATCTGTCATACCACCCCCCCGTCTTGGGGATGATGAGACCCAGGGCCTCCGCCTCTTTTACATTCACCCCCTTCTTTTTGAGATGGGTCACCAGGGCATCCCATCTGGAGGGCGCATATCCGATCCTATATTCCTCCCAGACCGCCCGTTCTATCCCCCGGCGCTCCAGGTAGCCTCTGGCGATCTTGCCCTCTTTTTCCTCGCGGAGCTGTTGGCAGTAAAAATCGAGTGCCATGGCGTTGATCTGTCGGAGACTCTCTTTCCGCTGATCTTGGGCCGTCGCCTTGACCTCGGGGATCAGAACTCCATATCTCTGGGCCAGGACCCTCACCGCCTCCGCAAAGGCGATCTGCTCGTACTTCATGAGGAAGGTGAAGATATTCCCCCCGACGCCGCACCCGAAGCAATGGAAGAGCTGTTTGTCCTGGCTCACCGTGAAGGAGGGTGTTTTTTCTTGATGAAACGGGCACAGCCCTTTGTAGTTGGTTCCCGCCTTTTTGAGGGCCACGTAATCGGAGATCACCTCGATGATATCCGCCCGCTCCCTGATCTCCTCTATGACCTCATCGGGGATCA
>MGQS01000019.1:18385-21494 GCA_001797905.1 Deltaproteobacteria bacterium RBG_16_54_11
CCTCAACTCCACAATGGTGATTGCCGAGCCGCCTTCGTTGAGCTCCGCTCCCCTGAAATGCTTCACCCACCTATGACCCTTGAGATGCCCCTGGATTGCCTCGCGCAGCTTGCCGGATCCGACCCCATGAATGATGTGGACCCGGTCATACTCCCTCACGAGGGCGTCATCGAGAAACTTGTCCACCTTGGGGAGGGCTTCATCCACCCTCAATCCGATCACATTCAGCTCCCGAAGAACGGCGCCATCAGATGATTCCAGGGTACAGGGAAGGGCCGCTTTCTCCTGATTTAGCCCTGTTTCCGCGCCTCGGGAAACGAATCGCAACTCCTCCAGGGGGGCCTTGATCCGTATGCCGCCAATGGCAACCTCTGCTCGAACGGGATCATGGGAAAGCCCCACGACCACCCCCTCTTTGCCCAGGGTTATAACCTCCACCTGGTCCCCTTTGTGGATCTCGCCGTCGCCTCCGCGTCGTTTCTCTTGCGGAAAGTGACCCATAAAATCCGCTTTTATTCGTTTGGCATCACCCTTTAACGTCGATGCCTGCTCTCTTCCCTCTTCGGCCTTCTTCAAGACCTCCTTGAGGCGAGCTTCCAGGGAGCCGATAATCCGCTTGCCTTCTTCCTCCGTTCTCTCGATGATCCTTATCTTTCTCTTCTTGATCTCATCTGCGGCCCGCTCAAGCCTTTCCCGATGCTTCACAGCCTCCGTTTTTGTCCGGATCACCTCCGCTCGTTCCCCTTCCAGGTCACGGTGCAGACGCTCCAACTCCCCCATGAGCTCCTCCAGGTGGCCGTGGACCTCGTCCTGATAACCCCGCGCCCTCTCCAAGACCTCTTTTTTGAGACCCAGCCGCTGGGCGATGAGAAGGGTCTGGCTTGTCCCCGGTCTCCCGTAAAGCAGGCGATAGGTGGGTTTGAGGGTTTCCTCATCGAACTCTACGGCTACATTGGCCACCTCATCATGACGATAGGCATAGGCCTTCAAGGGGTTGAAGTGGCTGGTAACCACGGCATATCCGCCTTTCTGCCTGATGTAATCCAAGAGCCCCATGGCCAGGGCCGCCCCCTGGGAGTACTCTGTTCCGACCCCGATTTCGTCTATGAGCAGGAGAGAAGTATCGTCGATTCTATCCAAGACGCGATTCAGCCAGAGGACAAAAGAAGAGAAGGTGCTGAGGTGCTCCTGGAGATTCTGCTCGTCGCCGATAGAGGCGAAGATTGCTTGGAAGAAGTTCACCTCACTGTCCGGGGCAGCGGGGATGTGCAATCCCGCCTGAGCCATCAGGGTCAGGAGACCGAGGGTCTTCAAGGCCACGGTTTTCCCCCCGGTGTTGGCTCCGCTGATTACCAGGATCCTCTGGCTACGGTCCAGGTTGAGATCGATGGGAACTACCTCGTCCCCCTTTCCCCCCTGCCGGGCCTGGATCAAGAGGGGGTGTCGCGCAGCCGTTATCCGCACCCGCCCTTCGGTATTCAAGGCCGGCGGGACGCCATTCAGAAAGATACTCAACCTGGCTTTGGCATAGATGGCATCCACCCTCGCCTGCAGGGCAAGGTCGCGGAGGAGCTCCTCCCGGCGCTCTCGGACCAGGGCGGCCAACCTCCTGAGGATCTTTTCCTCTTCCTCCCGCTCCTCTCGCACGAGGACGTTGAGCTCATTGTTTCGCTCCACTACCTCCAGGGGCTCCACGTAGAGGCTCATGCGGGATTGGGAGTAGTCGTGTACGATCCCCTTGATCCCCCCCTTGGCATCGGCCCGGATCAGGATCACCGAGCGGCCATTGCGTTGCGTGATTACCTCGTCTTGCAGGACCTCCTGCAACTCCTTGCGGCGCACGAGGGCTTCCAGCCGCTCCTGAATTGCCTCCCGGACCTTGTTTATCTTCCCCCTGAGAGCTTTCAGATGAGGGCTGGCCTCATCGTATATCTCGCCCCCCGGGCCGATGGCCCGCTCGATCTCTTGGGCCAGTTGTGTCGGTGCGGAGAATGCTTCCCCTATCTCCTTCAAAGGGGCGAAATGCTCATCCAATTCTCGGAAAAAGCGTTTGAGAGAGCCGGACAGACGAACAGAAGCGGCCATTGCCAGAAGCTCGGGGGGCGGGAGTATGGCTCCCTCGATGCGGGCACGCTGGAGGATGGGTTCGATGTCCACCATCCCGTGTAAGGGAAGATCGGCCTCTCCTTCCAGGACCTCCTTGAGCGCCGTCACCTCCCCGAGGAGTTTTCCTACCTGCCGGGGATCGGAGAGGGGACGGATTTTCTCGCATTCCCTTCTGCCCAGCTCGGAAGAGGTGAACCCTCTGAGGAGGCTCACTATCTCATCATACTCCAGCGAGGAGAGCGTGTGGGCGTCCATCTCTTGAGTGATTTCCACGGGGATAAGAAGCGCTGTCCCCTCGACGAATTAGGTTTTACGTATCTGCTGCGACTTTTGGATCACGTGACCGAATTACAGTGAGCGAGATAGAGGGGCCTGCTTATCCGGAAAGCCTCTTACGAACCAGCTCGTTGACCATCTTTCCCTCGGCCCTGCCGGCGATCCGGGGCATCAGGATCTTCATCACCTTCCCCATATCTTGAGGCGCAGAGGCCCCTGCCTCCTCCAACGCCTTGGCAACCTCCACCTCCAGCTCTGCTGTGGTGAGTTGTTGGGGCAAAAAAGAGTGGAGCACTTCTATCTCCTTCTCCTCTTTGTCCGCCAGATCTGCCCTCTGACCAGCCTTAAACTGCTCTATGGATTCCTTGCCCTTCTTTATCAATCCCGAGATTACCTGCATTGCTTCCTGCTCCGACAATTCCCTTAAAAGCTCCTTCTCCTTGTTCTGTACCGCGGCCAGGGCTAACCGAATGATTGAGAGCTTTCCCTTGGCCTTTTCCTTGGCGGCGCTCTTCATATCCTGTATCAGTTGTTCTTTAATACCCATAGGTTACCCGCAAAAAAACCTCTTTATTTAAACCTATAAGTATAACATGTTAAAACAAAAAGTCAAGAAGTTAGTTCACTTTTTTGCCATAATCAATGCTCATTTTCTTTTTTATAGTTCATTGTATAACCTATATATCTTATCTCTGCCTCTAAGATAATAATATGTCATGCGATGTCA
>MGQS01000020.1:0-993 GCA_001797905.1 Deltaproteobacteria bacterium RBG_16_54_11
GGTCAGTCGCCGTTTTCCTGTTCCAAAATCTTCGCTACTTGCAGGGCTATGGTGGGCAGTTCCGTGGCTACTATTTCCCAAACAATATCCAGGTTGACGCCAAAGTAATGATGTATCAGCCGGTCGCGGACACTGGCCATACTCTTCCAGGGAACGTCGGGGTGTTTTGCCCGTAGTTCTGCAGACAGGTTCTTGGCTGCCTCGCCGATGATCTCCAGATTGCGAATGATTGCATCCTGCGTCTTCCCATCCGCCATGAAGGCTTCATATGTCATCCCGGAAGTGTAGGCCATCATCCGTCGAACGGATTCTTTTATATCGCTCAAGAAGTCCAGATCCGTTCTTTCAGACATATAGAATGCTTTCGGAAATATCCCTCGCTATGCGGCCTATCCTGATGCCTTGAATGCCTGCCGGTGTCAGGACATCCACTTTTCGGCCTACTATTTCTTCAAGATACTCGACAAATTCAATAAACCTAAGGCCTATCGGGCGCTCAAACTCGACGAAGATATCAACATCACTTCTGTCGCCGGGTTGTCCTTTGGCATATGACCCAAACAAGCCAATCCTCTTCACGCCATAGTTGGTGGAAAGAAAGGCCTTATTTTGGTTGAGTACTGTTATCGTTTGTTCCTTCGTCAGCATCGGATATCTCCGTAAAGACTGTCTGTGTGGTGGTGATCATATATTCGACTGTAATTATTGTGTCTACTCCATTTGGAATATTATATAAAATACCACACAGTGTCAACTCCAACGAGCAAACTGGCGCAGGCCTTGAGCGTGGTCAATTTAAAGACAAAAAGCAAGACCTGCCTTTCCTTTGCCGGATCTATTATCAAAGGGATTAAGCTACCGAGATTGCTTTCTTCATCTCCCTGGCGTACTGGGAGACTACAGTTACCAAATCACTCCGCTGGCTGTTTTCTGCGATCATTTTGACAACGGCGCTGCCGACGACGATTGCGTCTGCATAGGGGGCGAATTCTG
>MGQS01000020.1:1060-1218 GCA_001797905.1 Deltaproteobacteria bacterium RBG_16_54_11
CTCCACATCCTTTTTCACCTCTTCCACTTGCGGCTTGGCAGTGCCGGTCACGCCGGTGATGGAGATGTAGTAAAGAAAGCCGGTGGCATGGGCAGCTATCTTTTTCACCCGCTCGGTGCTCGTGGTCGGGGCGATCAAGGAGATGAAGTCTATGCCTG
>MGQS01000020.1:1336-1873 GCA_001797905.1 Deltaproteobacteria bacterium RBG_16_54_11
GATGGGGTTGTAATAGCCGAAGAGCACGATAGGTATCTCGGAGGTTTTTCTTATGGACTCGATCATATCGAGGATGCCATGAAGCGTTGCGCCGTTTCGCAGGGCCCGCTGCGAGGCAGCCTGGATAATGGGGCCGTCAGCCGTGGGATCGGAAAAGGGCACGCCGATCTCCACGCAATCCACCCCTGCTGTTTCCAGGCCGAGGATGATCTCCCTGGTCTTTTCCAAATCAGGGTCCCCTGCGGTGAGAAAGCAGATCAGGGCCTTTTCCTTTTTGGCCTTCAAGGCGCTAAAACGTTGCTCTATGCGGTTCATGTTTTTGCTACCTCTGTTCTCTCGGCGATGATGCCGGCGTCCTTGTCCCCCCTGCCGGAGAGGTTGATCACGATGATCTTCTTTTTATCCAACTGTGGGGCGAGGTGCATGGCATAGGCCACGGCATGGGCGGTCTCCAGGGCAGGGATGATGCCCTCGTATTGGGAAAGGTCTATAAATGCCTGGACAGCCTCCTGGTCGTCAACAGTAACGTAGCTGGCC
>MGQS01000020.1:1935-2846 GCA_001797905.1 Deltaproteobacteria bacterium RBG_16_54_11
GATGGAATAGGCGTCGCGTACCTGGCCGTTCTCATCCTGCAGCAGATAGGTTTTGTTCCCGTGGAGCACGCCGACGCTGCCGGCAGCGATGCTTGCCGCGTGCCGGCCGGTCTTGATCCCCTTGCCCGCAGCTTCCACCCCGATCATGGCTACTTGGGGATCGTCCTTAAAGGGATAGAAAAGCCCCATGGCATTGCTTCCGCCGCCCACACAGGCGATGAGAAAATCCGGGAGCCTGCCTTCCTGTTTCAGGATCTGCCTGCGCGTCTCCTTGCCGATCACGCCCTGGAAGTCCCTGACCATCATGGGATAGGGGTGCGGCCCGGCAGTGGAGCCGATGACGTAATAGGTGTCGCGCACCCTGGCAACCCACTGGCGCATGGCCTCATTCATCGCGTCTTTAAGGGTAGCCGTGCCTGATGAGACAGGGACCACCTCGGCGCCCAGGATCTGCATGCGGAAGACATTCGGCGCCTGCCTGCGGATATCCTCTTCCCCCATGAATATCCGGCATTGCATGCCGAACAGGGCGGCTACTGTGGCTGTAGCGACCCCGTGCTGGCCGGCACCGGTCTCCGCAATCACCCGCTTTTTTCCCATCCTTTGGGCGAGCAGGGCCTGGCCCAAAGTGTTGTTGATCTTGTGGGAGCCGGTGTGGCCGAGGTCCTCGCGCTTGAGATAGATCCTGGCCCCACCCAATTTTTCCGTAAGGCGCCGGGCAAAATAGAGCGGCGTCTCCCTGCCGGAATATTCCTGCAGGTAACAGGCTAGCTCCTGCTGGAACTTCTTATCCTTTTTGGCCGAGAGATATGCTGTCTCCAGTTCTAGGAGCGCAGGCATCAAGGTCTCGGCTGCGTAACGCCCTCCATAGATGCCGAAATGTCCTTTTTTATCCGGTTGGCTTTTGCTCA
>MGQS01000020.1:3161-4161 GCA_001797905.1 Deltaproteobacteria bacterium RBG_16_54_11
CGCTTTCCACGCCGCTGTTGATGTCCACGGCATCAGGTGAGACAGCTTTGATGGTCTCCTGGATATTGGCCAGCGACAGCCCACCAGCGAGGATCAGCGGGTGATGCTCCTTGACCTTGGCAGCCAGGCGCCAATCCGCCCTTTCACCCGTTCCGCCGTGGAGCTTGGGATCGTAGGCATCCACCAGCATGGCCTTGACAGCATAGTGGCGCAACTGCGCCAGGTCGTCCTCGCCTCTGAGGGCGATGGCCTTGATCACCTGGGCGCGCGGGAATTGGCCGCAGTATGCGGGTGATTCTGTGCCGTGGAGCTGGACCATGTCCAGGCCGCACAGGTTCATGATCCGCTTCACCTCCAGGACATCCAGGTTCACGAAGACGCCGACGGTGATGATGGCATGCGGCAGCTCTTCTATGATCTTTTTCACTGTCTCCGGCGCTACGTACCTCGGGCTTGGCGGATGGAAGATGAAGCCGATAGCGTCGGCGCCGCTTGCCGCGGCAAAGCAGGCGTCCTCTATATTAGTGATGCCGCAGATCTTTATCGCTGTCACTTGCCTGCCCCTTTGCCCAGGAGCTCCCTGAGTTTCTCTCCGATATCCGTAGCCCGCATCAATGCCTCACCGATCAAGAAGCAATGCACCCCTGCTCCCATTAAAAGCTCTATATCCTTTCTCGTTGTGATGCCGCTTTCCGACACCACGATCTTGCCCTCTGGAATCGCTGGGGCCAGCTCCAGCGTCCTCTTTAAATCGGTGGAGAAAGTCTTTAAATCCCGGTTGTTGATGCCGATGATCTCGGCGCCTGCGTTAAGGGCTTTGTCCAGCTCTGCTTTGGTATGGACCTCGACCAAAGGCGCCAGCCCTAGTTGCTCTGCCATCTGGATATACTCTTGCAATTGCCCTTGTTCCAGGATCGCGGCGATGAGGAGGAGCGCATCCCCCCCGAGGATTCTTGTTTCATAGATCTGATACTCATCGATGATAAAGTCCTTGCGCAAG
>MGQS01000020.1:4366-10889 GCA_001797905.1 Deltaproteobacteria bacterium RBG_16_54_11
TGATGGCCTGTTTGAAGTCGCGCGTAGGAGGGAGATCCCGGATGGCCTTTTTCAATCGGGCAAGAGGCGTTGCCTGCTTTAATGAAGCGATTTCCTCGCGTTTTACTCCTACTATTCGGTCGAGTATCACAGCTTCCCTCAGCTATTGCTCAGAAAAAAGGTTTCAAATCCCCCCATCCCCCCCTTTACTAAAGGGGGGTGCGGGGGGATTATTGATTTTTCCCGCTCCTGCCAAGGCGGGATTCCCGAGTGTCGTAGCCATCATTATAAATTGCTCAGTTTGATCAGCTCCTGCAGCTTGTTCAGGGCTGTGCCTTTGTCGATACACTGCTCGGCGACGGCAATGCCGTCTTTGATCGTGGCGGCCTTTTCCCCTGCCATGATGGCCAGGGCGGCGTTGAGCAGGACGATCTTCCGGCAGGCGCCGTCCTTGCCGCCCAGCACATCCTTGGTAATCTGCGCATTAGCCGAGGCGTCACCGCCCACAAGCTCCGCGCCTTTATAGGTCTCGCCGAAGATCTCGATGGGATCGATGTTATAGGTGCTGATGAGGCCGCCTTTTAGCTCGGAGACGCGCGTCTCCCCTGTTACCGTGGCTTCATCGAGTCCGTCTGAGCCGTGCACGACAAAGGCCCTCTTTGCCCTCAGGTTTTTCAGGACGCCGGCGAACATCTCCGTCAGCTTGGGGTCATAGACGCCGATGAGCTGGGCCGTGGCCCCGGCGGGGTTTGTCAAGGGACCTAACATATTAAAGATCGTCCTCACCCCGATCTCCCGGCGCGGCTCGATGGCGTACTTCATGGCCCCGTGGAGTTTGGGGGCGAAGAGGAAGCCGATGCCTATCTGCTGGATGCATTCCTCGACGATCTCCGGGCCAACGCCGATGTTCACGCCAAGGGCCTCCAGGCAATCGGCGCTGCCGCAGCCGCTGGAGACGGCGCGATTGCCGTGTTTCGCCACGGTGATGCCGGCTGCCGCCACCACAAAGGCCGTCGTCGTGGAGATATTAAAGGAGTTCATCCTATCCCCGCCGGTGCCGCAGGTATCCACGATGATCGAAGAACGGGCATCGATTCTGGTCGCCTTCTGCCGCATGATGCGGGCAGCGCCTGTGACTTCTTCCACTGTCTCGCCCTTCATCCGCAGGGCGGTGATGAAGGCGGCGATCTGGGCCGGTGTCGTCTTTCCCCCCATCACCTCATCCATGGCCTGCATCATCTCTGATTCGTTCAGGTCTTGTTTGTCCACTACCTTGGCAATGGCCTCCTTGATCATGATACGACCTCCTTTCTCACTTCTTGCCTAGAAAATAGCTTTATTAAATCCCTTCCTACCTCCCTTTACGAAAGGCCGGAGGTGGCTCTTTAGCTAGAGGGGTAGCCTCCCCCTTTGCGAAAGCCGAAGGTGACCCTTTGGTCAGGGGATTCAGGGGGATTTCCATCGTTTGAAGGTGACAAAACCTTCATGAAAGATTGCCTAGAAAATAGGTTTCAAATCCCCCCATCCCCCCTTTTCTAAAGGGGGGTGAAGGGGAATTGCCGATTTTTCCCGCCAAGGCGGGATTCGTGAGTGACGCACCGTCATCATGGATTGTTCGTTAGTAATCATCCTCTGGCTAAACCGGAGGTGACCCTTTGGTCAGAGCCACCCTTAGCATTAATCATCGCCAGAAAATTCTTGAGGATCCTCTTTCCGTTTGGTGTGAGGACCGATTCAGGATGAAACTGGATGCCTTCCACCGGATATTCCTTATGCCTGATACCCATGATCTCCCCTTGCTCGGTCTCGGCGCTGATCTCCAGACAGTCGGGAAGGGAATTCCTCTCCACGAGCAAGGAGTGATACCGGCCGGCGACAAAGGGGTTGGGGAGCCCCTGAAAGATCGTCCGCCCATCGTTGGTGATCTGCGAGGTCTTCCCGTGCATGATCCTCTCGGCCCTGACCACCTCGGCGCCAAAGGCATAGCCGATGGCCTGGTGCCCCAGGCAGACCCCCAGGATGGGGATAGTGGAGTACAATTGTTTAATCACCTCAATACAGATCCCCGCCTCTTTTGGGGTGCAGGGGCCGGGGGAGAGGCAGATGGCATCCGGTTTCATCCCCTGGATCTCATCGATGGCGATCTTATCATTGCGATGGACCACCACATCGCCGCCGAGCTGGCCGATATACTGGACCAGGTTGTAGGTGAAGGAGTCGTAATTGTCGATCATCAAGATCATAGCTGCTTTCCTTTCTCACCGATTGTTCTTGTCGATTATTTCAAGTCCGGAAACGGCCATATCGACGGCCTGCATCATCCCCATCGCCTTGTTGACGGTCTCCTGATACTCTGCCTCAGGGTCGGAATCGGCCACGATCCCTGCGCCTGCCTGGATGTAGATGCTTCCATCCTGGATCACCATCGTCCGAATAGTGATGCAGAAATCCATATTTCCCGTGTAGCTGAAGTATCCGACTGCCCCTCCATAAGGGCCCCGTCGGGAAGGCTCCATCTCATCGATGATCTCCATCGCCCTGATCTTCGGCGCGCCGGTGAGGGTGCCTGCCGGAAAGGTGGCCTTGAGCACGTCGAAGGCGTCTTTGCCAGGGAGCAGTTGCGCCTGGACATGGGAGACCAGGTGCATGACGTGGGAGTAGCGCTCCACCACCATGAATTGGCTGACCTGGACGCTGCCGATGCGTGCGATCCTGCCCAAATCATTTCTCCCCAGATCGACGAGCATGACATGTTCCGCCCTCTCCTTGGGGTCTTGCAGGAGCTCGTCGGACAGGTGCCTGTCCTCCTGTTCGTTCTTCCCCCTCTTGCGAGTGCCGGCAATGGGGCGCAACTCGGCGATACCCTCTTCCAGGCGCACGGTGACCTCCGGGGACGAGCCGATGAGAATGAGGTCTGCGAGTTTGAGGAAGAAGAGATAGGGTGACGGGTTGATGTACCGGAGGGCGCGGTAGAGATCGATGGGATCCGTGCGGTGCTCCCTCTGAAATCGCTGGGAGAGGACGACCTGTATCACATCGCCGGCAACGATGAAATCCTTGGCCTGTTTCACCATTGCTTTGAATGCCTCCGGCGTCATATTGGATCGAGCGGGGGCATCATCCCGTGCAGCTTGCGGCGGTTCTCTCGTTTCCGCAGGGGATTTTATGAGCTCGATCATCTTTTCGATCCGCGCGATTGCCTCATCATACACAGCCTGTAGATCATTTCTCCCCTCGGTAAGGGCACAGGCAACTACCTTGATGGTGTGCCGCACATTGTCGAAGATCATCAAGGTATCGGTAAGGAGAAACGTTGCATCATCGCTCTGGAGGTCTTTTTGAGCACGGGCGGGGATGCTCTCAAAATAGCGGACCATGTCGTAACCGAGAAATCCCACGGCCCCGCCGTAAAACCGGGGCAGCCCATCTATGGGAACGGGGCGAAAGCCGTATAATATTGCCTTCAGCAGGCCCAGGGGATCTCCCTTGTGTTTTTGGGTCCGCGTCTCGCCATTCTGTTGGATCATGCAATCCGCACCTCTGACAATGAAGATGCAATGCGGGTCAAATCCCAGGAAGGTATACCGCCCCCACTTTTCGCCCCCCTCCACGCTCTCTAAAAGAAAGCAATGGGGCTTGGCGCGCAGCTTCATGAGGGCCGAGACAGGCGTTTCCGTATCTGCCAGGATCTCCCGGTAGATGGGGATCAGGTTTCCCTCGTTGGTCAATTGCTTAAACCGCTCAAAGGCCGGATAGTACATTGCTCCAAATCCCTTCCATTTTTTAAATAAAAAGTTTTAAAATAAAAAGGCCGTGGTTTCATCACGGCCTTTTTTGTCGATCCGTACAAACAAAAAAGCCGTGGAGCCCCCGAGAGGTCCTCCACGGCCTTGTCTTTATGGCAAAGGGTTAGCGGTGGGCGAACCTCTCCTGTATCGTCCACCACCAATAACTGCCGATGCTGATCTTTCCCTTCATAACGTCATAACCTTCAAAGATTTTAGGATCATATACCAGAGATTAAGGGGCATGTCAAGAGATAAATTTTGGCATGCGCGCCCCGCGCCCCGCGCCCCGTGTTCCCTACCTCACCTTCTGTTTTGCCTTCTCCATGCTCGCTGTTACCGTTCTGAATTGGGAGGGATATCTCCCCAGGGTGTAGACCTTCAGGGCCTCTTCATAGGCCCTGACTGCCTTGGTGAGATTCGCCTCTTTGTCCTTGACCGCTGCCAGGGCGCCGTAGGCATTGCCGAGGTTGTTCTGCGTGGCGGCATAATCAAGGGGATATTCGCTCAGCGTGTAGACCTTCAGGGCCTCCTTAACGGCCTGAACGGCCTTCAAGAGGTTACTCCCCTTGTCCTTGACCTCCGCCAGGGCCCTGTAGGTATTGCCGAGGTTGTTCTGCGTGGTGGCATAGCCAAGGGGATATCTCTCAATGGTTCTGATCTTCAGGGCCTCCTGAAAGGCCTTGATGGCCTTATTCAGATTCTGCTCCTTATTCCCGACCTCGGAAAGGGTGGCGTAGGCGGCCCCCAGATTGTTTTGGGTGGCGGCATAGCCGGCAGGGTATTTGTCCAGCGTGTATACCTTCAGGGCCTTTTCAAAGGCCTCGAAGGCCTTGCCAAGGTTTCCCTTTTTGTCCTTAACTTCGGAGAGGGTCCTGTAGGCGTTGCCGAGGTTGTTCTGGGTGTTGGCATAGTCGGCAGGGTATTTCTCCACCGTTCTGATCTTGAGGGCATCTTGAAAGGCGCTGATGGCCTTGAGGAGGTTCACCTCCGTATTCTTGACGAGGGCCAGCTTATAATAGCAGACGCCTTCACTATTTTTCGCATTGGCATAGAGCCCCGGGTCCTCCTTTGCCGACACCTTGCCGGCGACATGAGTGTATATCGCCAGGGCGTCCTCAACCATATTCTTTTCCAGCAGTCTATCGGCGTTGTTGATGGAGGTCATATCTATGGCCCGGTAGATCTCCAGCTCCCTGTGCCCGTAGAAATAATACAGGACGGCACCTACCGCAAATGCCCCGATAAGGCCGCCTACTATCCCGATAAACCACGGACTGTTTTTACCCCATTTCCCTGCACCCGATTTCGTCTTTTTGCCCGATTTCTTCTTTTTGGGACGCTTTGGCATAGAACCCTCCTCAAGGATCAAAAAATTCCTCGTTTCGCAGATACTATCATCGCCGACCATCGCCGGTCAATGAAAATACTTTTTGTGAGCTTTGTTAAATATCTCTCCAAGAGAAAATTGTGCAAGAAATGTGCTCAGATGACAAATTTTTAACTTATTAATATCAAAGGTCTTTTCTATGCCGGTTCATGGCATAGGGCAGCGAATGACAATTATTGTCACTATTTCCATATGAAACTGATCGCTTATGCTCGCCACAGGCTCCTTTTCTCCATCAAGGCGGTAAATGCCTCTGCATCCCTTTCTTTGGTCAGGGTTTCCAGCTCAGATAAGGCCCTCCCGTAGAGTTCAATGATTCGCCCGATGTGCGGGCTCAAGGTGATGATCTCCGCGTAGAGTCTTGGGTTGTTGGTGAATACCTCCTTGATGATGGCGAGCTTCGTGTTGAACATGGGCGTGGCAAACCTTCGTAACTCCGCCAGATCAACCCCCCATGCGCTCAAGACCATTCCCATGGTTATCGAGTTCAGATGGTTCAAGGCCTGAACCAGAGACATCAGCTCATCGTGCCTCTCGGGGGTCGTCTCGATGAGAATCGCGCCATGTTTGGTGAAGATACCCCTCACCCACGCGATCCATCGTTCACCCCTTGCGGGACAGATGCAGATGGTATATCCGGCTATGGAAGCGACACCGGGACCGAAGAGGGGATGGAGGCCGATGACCTCTGCGGGAGATGATTGGAGCATGGCCTTGATCGGCTCCGTCTTCAGGGAGGTGAGATCCATCAGGAGCGCATCCTTTTTCATGAGCGGCCCGACCTGCTCGATGACCTCCGCGGTGATGCCTATGGGGACGCTGACGATGATCACCTGACACTGTTCGGCCATCGTGGTAATGTCAGGCCCCCTCTTTCTCCCTGAAACAAGGCAGATATATCCCTCCCGGCGAAAGAGATCGGCAAATATCCTCCCCATGCCGCCGGTGCCGCCGATGATCCCGATTGAGATATCCTTCATCTTGCTATCCGCCATTGCCGACCAGTGCTTGCTGCCGCAAGAGGTGGTCTGCCAGGCAGATGGCGACCATGGCCTCGCAGACCGGGATGATGCGGGGGATGACCGATACGTCGTGCCTCCCGCGAATCGATACGGTTGCCGGTTTTCCAGAGCGGTCGATGGTCTGCTGGGCCTTTTCGATGGAGGGGATGGGTTTGCAAGCCACCCTGATGGTGATCTCAGCGCCGTTGGTGATCCCCGCGAGGATCCCGCCGGCATGATTGGTCGCGAATCCCTTTGGTGTGATAGGGTCATTGCTTTCCGAACCCTTCATCCTGGCTGCCTGAAAGCCGGCGCCGATCTCCACGCCCTTGACCGTACCGATGCTCATGAGGGCCTTGGCGAGATCG
>MGQS01000020.1:10903-11335 GCA_001797905.1 Deltaproteobacteria bacterium RBG_16_54_11
GAAGACCGGCTCCCCAAGACCCGGCGGGCACCCCGTGACCAGGATCGCCACGATCCCCCCGAGGGATTCCCCTTGCCGGCGCGCCTGCTCCAGCCGCTTTTCCATCTGATCAGCCGCTTTTTGATCGGGGCAGAGGAGGCTGTTTTTGCCGATCTCGGCGAGGGAGATCCGTTCGGCAACGATGCCCCCTAGCTCCTGGGTGTAGGCTATGGCCTCGATCCCTGCGCGCGCAATCACCTTCTTGGCGATGGCCCCGGCCGCCACCCGGGACACTGTTTCCCTGCCGGAGGCGCGACCACCCCCCCGGTGATCACGGATGCCGTATTTCTTGGCATAGGTAAGATCACCGTGCCCGGGCCTGAATATGTTCCTGAGTTCTTCATAGGCGGCGCTGTCGCAATCGCTGTTTCTGATCAGGAGGGAGATAGGGGT
>MGQS01000020.1:11404-16524 GCA_001797905.1 Deltaproteobacteria bacterium RBG_16_54_11
TGGATTGCCGCCACTGTCAGATCGATGTTGGGGGGGCACCCATCCACTACGGCGCCGAGGGCCGCTCCATGAGATTCGCCCCAGGTGGTGACCCTGAACAGGACGCCTATTGAGTTACCTGACATATCGTTCCTTTCTGTCGCACACAGCCAAATGTTAGGTCGCGCGCGATTTCTGTTCATCGAGATGGCAACGGGCCAGCGCGGTCAAGATCTCATCGGCGATGGCATCGATCCCCTTCCCCGATGTATCGATAGCGCAATCAGACAATTCCCGGTAGATGGGCTTCCTGGCCTCGAGGACCTCGGCCGTCTCCTGCTCCAGGCTCTGGCCTGTGAGGGGTGGCCTTTGCGCAGTGCTTGTCCTGTCGCTTTGCATCCTCTCGACGATGGTCCTGACATCGGCGATGAGCCAGACGAAAAGCCCCTTGTGCTTCAGGGCCTTTCTGTTTTCGGCATCCATGATTGCACCGCCTCCTGCCGCGATGACGGCGCCTGCCGACGAAGGGAGCTTCTTGATGATCGCGCGTTCCTGCGCGCGGAAGGCATCCCACCCCTCTTCATCGACCATCTCCCTGATGGTCTTGCCCGCATCGCTCTGGATGAGCTCATCCGTGTCGTAGAAGGGGATGCCCAGTCGCACTGCCAACCGCTTTCCTACAGAAGTCTTACCCGTACAACGGTATCCGATTAAGATGATGTTCATCTGCCGTACAGTTTTTTCAATTCGTCCCAGAAGCCCGGGAAGGACTTGTCTACGCAGTTTTCGTCTTGTATCTCGATGCCGGGGATGGCCAGTCCCAGGACGGCGAAGCTCATGGCTATGCGGTGGTCATTGTACGTCTCTATCTCCGCCCCACGAGGGGCGTCCCCTTCGATCACGAGGCCGTCTGACCGCTTTTCCGCCATCACCCCTATCTTGTTCAGTTCCGTTGCCAGGGCCTCCAGCCGGTTGCTCTCTTTTAATCGCAGATGGGAGCAGTTGGTGATGATGGTCCTGCCGGGCCGCATGGCGGCAAGCACGGCAAGGGTAGGGACCATATCGGGCATTGCCCCCAGATCGAAGGTGTATTCGCCCGGGGCCAGCTCGCCTCCCGTTACCTCGATCCAATCCTCTCCCCTGATGACGGTGCAGCCGAGCCTTTCCATGATGGGGAGGATCTCGATATCTCCCTGCAGTGTTTGGGGATTGATATGCCGGACCCGGACCCTTCCCTTGCACAGGGCCGCAGCCAGAAAGAAATATGAGGCGCTGGAGCAATCCCCTTCAATGCGATAGCGGCTCCCTCTGTATCGTTGGCCGCTTTTCACCCCATAACGACGGCTTGTTTGTTTGATCACATTCACCCCGAACGCCTTCATCACATCTACGGTCGCCTCCACATAAGGCAGCGAAGGGATCTTACCCCGGAGCTCGATCACGGTATCGCTCTCGGCAAAGGGGGCGCAGATCAGAAGGGCGGAGATGTACTGGCTGCTCTCAATATCCGAAAAGGTGATTGTGCCGCCTCTCAGGCCGTGGGCATGGACGATGACGGGGGGATAACCATCTTTGTTCTTGGTTCGGACATCCACCCCCATGCAGGTCAGGGCATCGAGCAGGGGTTTGATAGGCCTCTGGCGAAGTCGAGGGCTGCCGGTGAGGGTAAAGGCACCCTGTCCCAGGGCAACCACTCCGGTGAGGAGCCTCATGGCGGTCCCATTGTTGCCCAGGTAGATCTCCCCTTCCGGGTTTCTGAGACGGCCGCCGATCCCGCTGACGACGATATCCTCCGTGTCGGTCTTGACGTCCGAGCCGAGGGATTGGAGGGCCCCTATCACATATCCCGTATCCTCGGCGATTAAAGCATTTTCTAGGCGCGATTGCCCGTCAGCCAGGGCGGCGATGATCAGGGCCCGCTGGGTGTAGCTCTTGGAGCCGGGTACGCTCACCGTGGCGTTGAGATGTTTGAGCGGTTTAATCTCCATTGTCTTCTTTTAGCTTATCGAGGACGACCTTGCGCATAAGCTCGATTGGTGGTTCCTTCCCCGTCCATATCCTTATCTGCTCGGCCCCCTGGTGGACGAACATCCCCAGGCCGTTGATCGCCGTGCATCCCGCCTCTTCGGCCTCCTTCAATAATCGTGTCTTCAGGGGGTTATAGATGCAATCCATGACCCACTTGAATTTGCCGAGGATCTCCCTGGGAAGGGGTGATATTTCCCGATCAGGCGCCATCCCGACGGGTGTGGTATTGATGAGACAGTCCGCGCTGATGCCCTTGATCTCAGAGAGGGGATAGAAGGGCAAGCCGAACGCATGGGCCACCTCCGCGCCCCGTGCGAGAGTCCGGTTTATGATCAGGGAGATGCCTCCTCTCTGCAGGATGCCGAATACGGCCGCCCTCGCCGTCCCCCCCGCCCCCAGGATGGCGAAGGTCTTTTTTTTGATCTCCAGGGATTCTTCCAGCTCACGGACGATGCCGATCCAGTCGGTATTGTAGCCTTTGAGCCTGCCGTTGTCATCATGCAAGATCGTATTGACGGCACCTATCTTACGGGAACTCGCATCTACCTCATCCAGATAGGGCATCACCGCTGTTTTAAAGGGGATGGTAACGCTGACGCCCCGCAGAGGGAGCTTCTTGATCCTCTCGATTGCTTCTTCCAGCTCTTCTACGCAAAAAGTGCGATAAGAGGCATCGATCCCCATCTTTTTGTATGCAGCGTTGTGCATCAGCGGAGAGAGGCTGTGCGAGACGGGATTGCCGAAGAGGGCAAAGATTGCAGGAGAGGGTTTTTTCATATGGATAGCAGGCCCGGTGCGATCATAAGGCCCTCAGTGCTCCTCAGTGCCTGCGGCATGCAAGATCTGTTGGATCTCTTTCATCTCACCTATGGTTAATTGTCCCGGCGCCGATTCCGCTCCTTTCTCCAACGAGGCATAGCTCAGGTAAGAGCCCAAGAGGGGCGCCATGACCCTGCTGATCCTCCCCTTCTCCCCCATACACAAGGCGATGATTGTCCGGTCTTTTTTCCGTGCGTAGGGGATGAGCCCGAGCACCCTCAGATTGTCATCCATCTCACGAGCATAAGTGCAGATCTTGACGATGTCGGCCCCGGTCCTCGTGTAGGCATCGAATCTCTTTTTCAATGCCCCTTCAGAAGGGGTTCCCTGGAGATCGTGATAAGAGATGATCCATCGCGTGCGGCCTTTATGCTTCTCGATCTGCGCCACCAGCTCCCTGAGCAAGGGCTTCGCGGTCCTGGCCTCGATGTCCACATAATCGGCCCCCAGCGCCACGGCGTGTTTCAAGAGTTCGATCCTTTGGCGCTCGGTGCCGGCAAAGCCCCCTCCCTCGTCCGCCCGCCTGTTGGTGACCAGGATCCGCATCCCGGTCCGTTTCCCATTCATCAGCTGCTCCAGATCGCAATCCGTGATCCGATCGATCCTCAGCTCCAGGCAGTCGGCCAGGGGGGCGCTCCTCTCCATCTGCGCCAAGGCGGCCTCATTGGTCGTGGCGACCACGGGGATACAGATCATCACGGCTCCTCTCCCCGAGGATACGAACCGAGGATCTTGAACAGGGTGGCTGCCCCCTGCGCCTCTGCCAGGCACCTTTTGATCTTTTTTTCCTCCCGGTGGCCGGCACAATCTACAAAGAAGAGATATTTCCACATCCTGTCCCGCATGGGGTATGATTCGATGCGCGTGAGATTAATCCGCTCTTTGGCAAACGGTCCCAACGCCTGATACAGGGCGCCCGGCACATGGGGCGTTGCGAAGAGAACGGAGGTCTTGTCGTTTCCCGTCGCCGTGCTTTGCCCTCTGCCGATGACGAAAAATCTCGTTGTGTTCAAGGGGCTGTCTTCGATCCCCTCGGCGATGATCTTGAGCCCATAGGTGGCTGCTGCAAGGCAGCTTCCGATGGCCGCGCCCTCACGATCCTTGATAACTCGCTCGGCTGCGGCTACGGTGCTGTCGACCTCAATCAGCTGGCCGTGGGGGAGATTTTTCTTCAACCAGCCCTGACACTGGGCCAGGGCCTGGGGATGGGAATAGATCCGCTTGATCCCCTCCATCTCCGTGCCAGGAGAGATCAGACAGTGCGAGATCCTGAGGAAGATCTCCGCCCGGATATTGAGGGGTGTCGAGATCAACCTGTCCAGGGTTGTCTTGACGGACCCCTCCAGGGAATTTTCCGCCGGCACCACCCCCCACGCGATCCGGCCTCTCTCCACCTCATCGAAGACCTCGGAGACCTTCGTCTGTGAGAAATAGCGGGCGCTCTTGCCGAAATGGGATTGGGCCGCCAGGTAACAGAATGACGCCTCCGGCCCCAGGTAGGCGACCATCGTCGGCTCCTGGAGGGTACGAGAGGATGAGATGATCTCCCGGAAGATATCTTTGAGGGCCTTGTCCGGCAGGGGGCCTGTGTTCATCTCCCGGAGGTAATCATAGACCTTACCCTCCTGCGAGGGGTCATAGACCTCCCGGCCCTGCGAATTCTTTGTCTTGCCTACCTCGATGGAGAGCTGGGTGCGTTCACTGAGGAGCTTGACGATCTCACGGTCTTTCTTCCGTAACCTCTCTCGGAGGCCCTTGAGCGATTCTCTCTTCATGCCGTTAATCCCTCGATGGTTTCTCTGATCAGTTGTTCCGGCACGCCGTTCGTGACAAAGGGGATCCCGATCTTTTTCAGGAGCACGAGGTTGAGGGTATCCCCTGCCTTTTTCTTGTCCCCTTTCATATGGGTGAAGATCCCTTCAAGGCTGAGGTTCGCGGGGATGCGGTCGGGGAGCCCGATCGCCCCGATGAGGGCGATGATCCGTTGCCGGTCTTCGGAAGGGAGGTACTGCATGCGCTCCGATAGGATGGAGGCCGCAACCATGCCCATGGATACGGCGTCCCCATGGGGGATGGTGTAACCGGATTCCGTTTCGATGGCGTGCCCGATGGTGTGGCCGAAATTCAGGATGCGGCGGATCCCCTTTTCCTGCTCATCGATCTCGACGACGCCTTTTTTGATGCAGCATGACTTGGTGACGATCTCTTTGAGGAGGTCCGCGTTCTGGCTCGTGACATCTTTGGCCCTGGTTTCAAGGGTGCTGAAGAGTTCCGGGTCATCGATAATGCCGTAC
>MGQS01000020.1:16545-18621 GCA_001797905.1 Deltaproteobacteria bacterium RBG_16_54_11
TTTTTCAGTTCCCGCGGCTCCAGGGTCTTCAGGAAGGCCAAATCGATGAAGACCCCCTTGGGCTGATAAAAGGTGCCGAGGATGTTCTTTCCGGCCGAGAGATCTATGCCGGTTTTTCCCCCGATGCTGCTGTCCACCTGGGCAAGGAGGGTGGTGGGGACCTGGATGTAGGGGATGCCCCGCATATAGAGGGAGGCTACAAAACCGGTGATATCGCCCACGACGCCGCCACCAAGCGCGATGAGGGCCGATTGCCTGTCGGCTCCCATCGCCATCAACTGATCCACGATGCGCAGGCTGGTCTTGATATCCTTTGAGGCCTCCCCTGCCGGAAAGTCGATTATATCGACCTTGAGGCCCATTTCTCTCAAGGTCTGCTGAACCTTGTCACCATGGAGGGACAAAACGATGGAATCCGTGAGGATAATGTAGCGGCTTGCCCACTTATGCTTGTTGAAGATGAGGCCCATGCGATCTACGATCGCCTTCCCTATATAGATCTCATAAGATGCTGATATTTTTTTGTCAAGGTGCACCTTGATCCGGTTCATTGGACGACCTCTGTCTTCGATCCCGCGAACTTTTCCAAGGTCCCCAACTCCTCCATGAGCTGGTAAAACTTCTCGGGTTTGAGGGATTGTACACCATCGGAGAGGGCCTTTTCCGGTTCAGGATGGACCTCGATGAGGAGTCCGTCAGCCCCCACCGCCCTGACGGCCCTGGCCAGCGGGATGACATATTTCCAGTGACCGGCGGCGTGGCTGGGATCGACGATGATCGGCAGGTGGGTTAATTCCTTGAGCACCGGTACGGCGCTGATGTCCAGGGTGTTGCGCGTTGCCGTCTCAAAGGTGCGAATGCCCCGCTCACAGAGGATAACCTGGCCATTACCGGAAGAAAGGATGTATTCCGCCGACATGAGGAGTTCCTCTATGGTCGTCATCATGCCCCGCTTTAACAAGACCGGTTTGCGCGCCAGCCCCACCTTTTTGAGGAGGGGGAAGTTCTGGACATTACGGGCGCCGATTTGGATGATATCGGCGTACTTCTCCACCAGTTCCACATCGCTGGTATTCATGACCTCGGTGACAACGGGCAAGCCCGTCTTTTCCCGGGCCTTTTTCAGGAGCTTTAAACCTTCCTCTTCCATCCCCTGAAAACTGTACGGCGATGTCCTCGGCTTAAAGGCCCCGCCCCTCAAGATATGGGCCCCTCCCTTCTTGACGATATAGGCGCTCTCCATGAGCTGTTCCTCGCTCTCAATGGAGCAGGGGCCGGCCATGACGACGAATTCAGGTCCGCCGATCTCCACATCGCCCACCCGGATGATTGTGTACCCCTCCTTGGACTCGCGGCTGGCCAGTTTGTACGGCTTGAGGATAAACACGGTCTTTTCCACCCCCTCAAGGTGCTCGGCGGACTTGAGCTGTTCCTTTCCCCGGTCGTCGCCCACGACGCCGATGATGGTCCGTTCCACCCCCCGGGAGTGCTCGGCGGACTTGAGCTGTTCCTTTCCCCGGTCGTCGCCCACGACGCCGATGATGGTCCGTTCCACCCCCCGGGAGGGGTGTGCTTGATAGCCCACGGACTCGATCCATTTGATAACGTGGTCTATCTGGGCGTCTGTGGCACTCTTTTTCATCACGATCACCATCTTTCACCTCCCCTCAAAAATTAGGGCCATGGTTATATGTGCTACCATGGCCCCAAAAAAAAGCCATGGATAGCATCGCTGCCTACCCATGGCTTAGTTGGCTATGTAACCTCCCTTACGGTTCCATCCCCCCAAGCGACGGGCAGACCGCTATAAAATAATAAAAGTAGAAGCGCCAACTCTGAATAAGCATTTTTTTGCTGCTGCCCATCACGTTCAAATTCATCCTTTCTTCAGGATTGACCTTAATAAAACCATAATCTGCTACCCTTTGTCAAGGGGAAAATGAAAAAATTTTGGTTGGGCAGCAGCCTACCGCAGCCCTCTGCCCTGTAGGCACTGCGGCACTATATTTTGACCTTTATTACTTCTAATTCGCTGATTACTTTATAGTGCTTATCATTGCCTGTCGCAATGGGCAT
>MGQS01000020.1:18665-19745 GCA_001797905.1 Deltaproteobacteria bacterium RBG_16_54_11
TTTCAATATAAAACATCGCTTTTGCCGATATCTCTTCGTTAATGTGGATTATTTTTGCATTCCAATTTCTAAACTGATTTCTAAAAACATTTAACTCATGTTTATTACGCATTCCCTGTACCAACTCTATATAGGTAACTACTGAAATATTAAATCCTAATTGCGATTCCACAAATGCATACGCTTTCTGATTGCCTTTTAAATACCAGATTAAAACATCCGTATCGATAATCATGAAAATCTTCCCTTTCTCAGAGAAGAAATATATTTTTGAACATCTTTAACTTTATTGTTGTCTTTCCACATGCCAAACAATTCGCCTTTAATACCCTTGGCAGTTTTTGTCTTTTCTAAGGGAACTAATTTGGCAATAGGTTTCCCTCGATACGTGATGGTTATTTCTTCCCCCCTGAGTACCGTATCTATGAGTTCTTTAGAATAAAACCGAAGATCCTTTGCCGTCGCTCTCATATCCTGCCCTCCTTAGTTTATACTTTATAGTATAAACTATACGCAGGGATGTCAAGCGGTTTCCTATACGGTAGCGAAGAAAATAGGGGGCAATAATTAGACCGGGGGGCTTGGGTACCATTGCAAGCCTCTGATCATGCCATCAAGATCGCTGGGAATGTCCTGCACGAACCATCCCTTTTCCACAAGTCAGGGGCTAAGTGAAACAAGATTCACCAGACTCCCGATCCCCTCGATGCGGACCTCCACCGTATCTCCGACGTTCATCGGCCCGATGCCCGAGGGGGTGCCGGTGGCGATGCAATCCCCTGGATAGAGGGTCATGATCCGGGATATGAAGCTGACCAGGCGCCTCGGCGGGAAGATGAGGTGGGAGGTGTCGGATGCCTGCTTGCGCTCGCCATTGAGAAAGGTCTCCAGCTTCAGGTGCGTGGGGTCTATCTCCGTCTCGATCCAGGGCCCCAGCGGGGCGAAGGTATCAAAACCTTTGGACCGGGTCCACTGTCCATCCTTGCCTTGCAAATCCCTGGCAGTAACGTCGTTACAGCAGGTGTACCCGAGGATGAACGCGTCGGCCCCCTCTTCAGGAACCCCCTTTGCCAACTGCCC
>MGQS01000021.1 GCA_001797905.1 Deltaproteobacteria bacterium RBG_16_54_11
CCCGCCCTTTCAAGTCAAGTCTCAAGATAGTTAGAGATCATACAGGATTGACAACCCCCCGCCGATGGACCACTCGTTGCGGGTGATCACATCGTCCGGAAAGTCTGGTATCGGAGGAAGCATCGGAGAAAAAGTACTAAATCCTACCCCATGCAGTCCAAGATGGAGCTGTCGGTAGCCCCCACCGATAAAGGGCTCCAGGGTAAGGGGTTTAACCTTCACCGTCCCCCCCAGCGATACCCCGATACCCCAATCGTATCCATGGCCAGGGCCCTCACTGCTAACATCAAAAATACTAAGAAGCGGAGCAATACTAGCAGCACTAGCAAATTTTGCTTCCGGAATTACCCAACCGTAGAATAACTTGAGCCCCACGCGCAAGGTTACTGCCGGTGAGAGAGTGTGCTCACCCGCCAGCCGCAAGAGGAGCTGATGCTCCATAGAATCAGGATAAGTTAAATCCTCCATCAAAAACAGCCCAGGGCCCACACTGCTTACAGTATAGGTGAAATCTTCTTTCCTCTGAAGGTAGTTGTAATAGATACCGGCAGCGATCCTCGTTGCCTTGCCAAACTCCTTGTCCACGCCGCCGCCCACGGTTATCGTTAGATCCCTTACCTCACCCCGGAAGTCAGTGTTGGTGCTGAAGGGCCCATCGAATCCGGACCCAAATCCATTCCTGGTCCTCTGCAGGTAGTCGGCCCGCACTAAGAAGGGGAGAGTGAGATCTGGTGCCAGGGGGTAGCGCAGCCAGAGATCACTCCCGACCTGCCAGCCGTGCACCTCACCATTCGGCTTCCAGGCAGCGACAGGGTTGCCGGGAGGCGATTGTACCTGAAAGTCCCACTCACTGCTATTTGACCCAGGTAAGTAGAAGCCACCCCTGAGGGTGAACTCGACGTCAAGGGAGCCGATTTTCCCCTCCATGGAACCCTTGAACAAGGCTTCCAGGTAGCTGGAGTTATTGGGGAATGGATAAGGTACACCCAAAGAGTTCAGCACTACCTGACTCGCCGAAAAAACATTCATTTCTTGCAGTTCATGGCGATAGGCAAGCTGTGTCTCTGCCCCGAGCTTGAAGCCACCACCTACGGGCAGCCCGTACAGGACCCTCACGGCAAAGTTATCCAGGTTATTCTCCATTGCTAAGCTAGTTCTCGTCCCCGACATCCCGTCGTAGTCACCCCGCATCCCATCGTAGGTGAAGAAGAGCCCCATCCTCCCCAACCACAGGGGAAAAGCGGCACCGACCAAGGCATCGTGCCCCAGCTCCTGGCCGGAGACGTCAATCAGTCCTGAATTTATCAATACGCCACTTAGGCCAAAAACACTAAAACGATCGTCCCATTTTATCACACCGGTGTAAGTGAAGCGGTAGTCGCCGTAGAACCTCACCCCCTCGCCATTGGCGATCTTTGCCGGATGTATCAGGTAATCGGACTCATCCACTACCAGGCCAAAGGGGTCGCCCATCCCCCCCATCCTCCCCTGCCAGCCGTAGGATATCCCCGAAAGGGCAAAGACCAGCACAAAGAGGCCAAGCATAGTTAATAAGACCTTCTTCATAATCCTTACCCCCTTTCTCCCCTCTGATTATTTAAGAAAATCTTTTCTCTATTCCCTAAGTGCCTCAAACCCTACCAAAGGGGAAAGACGATTGTCAAGGTTTTTTGTAAAGGAAATAGAAGGAGAGGTGGAACAAGGTAACCCCTTTTTAGGGATTGAAGTGTATGGGTGAGAGGGGACAGTGGTGGAGGGGAAGATTTGTTACATGTCTATCTTTCAGGGCGATTGATTCGATGTCTTAGGAATTCAAGGTTTGGATATCCTCTTCCTCACCTTCTCCCACGAGGGCGTAATGAGGAAGCTTTCATCCATGTTGTCGATCATCCGGTCGAACTTATTCATGGGTACCGCAAAGGTAAGCATTTCCTTGGGCACGAAGGGCCGGGCTGAGACGTCGAACATCCCCAGTACTGCCCTGGGGCGCTGCGAATCCCTTTCAAGATAGGGATACATAACGATGGAGCTGCATCCGGCGCCAAAGGGTGCGATAACGCCGTTCTGCTCGATCTCATCGTAGTTTGCCAGGGTGAAAAGGCCGGAGAGCTCGTCGGGCTTTGCAAAGAAGATCACGACTGCCGGCTCGTCCGCTGCCTCGAGCATATCCCAGCGCTTGAAGACGATGAAAGCCGCAGGGGCCTTAAACGGCGGCATCTTCTTCATCATCTCTTTCACCAACTCAGGCGATTTTTTATAGCGCTCGCCTTCGAGCTTCCCGGGGATGCCGCACGAGAGAAAGTATTCGAACCGCGGCATGATCTTTTCGGAAAAGCCGAGATACCGTTTTCCACCAAAGCACCCGATGGCATTGACGTCAAAACACAACGATTGGCCCTTGCGCACCTTAGCAAGGGCGCCGATAAAACACTGAAACCCAGAGGCAGGTTTTACTTTCTCGGCACCGCCCTCCTGATCGGTGTAATAGAAGCAGATCGGAAGTTCTGCGCCGCCAAAATATGTATCCCAGTGCTTGAGAAATTGCTCTTTTATATGGTTATCCATCGCACTACCTCCGCTCAACGCACTATAATGACATCTTTGCGTATATGACACAAGGGGTTACAACGCTGTTACATATCTATCTTCCAGGTCATTCTCACCACGAAGCCTATCACAAACGTTAAAGCCGCTATGCCGAGGCTGATTCCCGCCATCTCAAAAAATCTCTTGCTAAAAGAGGTGTCTTTAGCGACAGAGATATAAAAATTGAAGATGAAGATTACGATTACTGCATTGGCGAGCATAAAAGCGAGGCACACATAATAATTGGCGAAAACCAGGTAGGGAAAGATGAGAAACAAGACCGTGAGGACATACGCTGAGCCGGTGTAGAGCGAGGCCTTCAGGGGATTTTGCGGACCCTCTTCTGATTTGGTCGACAGATACTCCGAGGCGCCCATCGAGAGCGACGCAGCTATGCCGGTAATAAACCCCACCATGGCAATGAGGCGCGTATTTTGCAGGGCAAGGGTGAATCCCGCCAAAGCGCCGGTGAGCTCTACCAGGGCATCGTTCAGGCCTAAGACCATGGAGCCAACATATCTCATCCGCTCTCATCGACGAGATCGATGAGCGCCTTTTCGTGCTCCTGTTCATCTTTTTCGATCTGTTTGGCAGCGGGGATATGTTTGGAGATCTCTCCATAGGTGATCTGCGCCTTTTCTTCACCCCTCTCCATAAGCTTTAAACCAAAGGTAATGCCAAATATTCTTGAAAGAAGATAATATTTCCATATGGTCCACCCGCAGGGGTTCACATCCTGCTGCGTATATCCCCTCCAGAAATTATAATGTTCCAATTCATCGTAGGCAATGCGTTTAAGGACTCGTTTGTTGTGGGGGTTCTTTATTGTCCGCGCAAGCTTATCATAAACAAAGTGTTCCGTAATCTCGTTACCTTGAGCAACTAAAACGGCTTTCTCTATTGATTTAGTTAATTTCTTATCCTTCATGATGATAATGGACCCCTTACGGCATGCGTTGATGATTTTATGGCAGCAGCAAACATTGCTTCAATGATGAGACTGTTTTTGTCTTTTATGTGCCCGGGTCAGGCAAGCAGGAACCCCCTCACCCTTCCTCTCGCGCCAGGAGACTGCTCCGCAATTCAAATATTTCCTTCGCCCCTGCCGCTGTGCGGCCCCCTGCCATTCGGATATTTTTATGGATGGGGTGTCGCAAGGTGACACATCCCGTATTCTCTGATTTGTGCAAAGCGTCCCGCACTACTTTGTATAATGATGCTCCTTTAAATCTTTTAAGGACATCATGCCGCAAGGCGGCAAAATCTGAATGTGTCACTTTGCGACATCCTGCTTTCCTTAGACTTAAAATTTAAGGGGCAGGGGCGGGATGTCGAAATGCGACAGAGCGGGACACCCCTCTCCCCCACACAATTGAGGGAGAGGGAATTGATTCAATATGCTTTATTCGTCGGTCGTGATGCTACTATAGAGAATTACTATTGTTTTTTGATCCAGTCTTTGATCTCTGCTCCCTGATATTCCTCCTGTTGGGCAGTGAGGTCGAGGTTGATTACAAGCCCACCATGCTTTTGCGTCTCGCCCTCTTTCTGCAGACGCTGGTGACGTTTGAGGCTGTCCCCGACATCCTCCAGGGCTTTGTTCAAGGCCTGGCCTGCGGCCTTGCTCATATCCATTTTGCCCGCCTCGAATCTGGGATCCAAGCCGTTCCCCGCCACATCCTCGGCAAAGTGGGCCAGGTGCTTCATCTTTTCCATGGCCTGATCCATGAGTTGCCATCCGAGAACCCCGTCTTTTTGAAAGACCCAGGAGTAGCGGATGTGCTGGAGCATCTCCGTAAATTTGGCAGCGATCTCATTTTGCAGCGTGTCCAAAAACGCCTTGGGCAATTCGGCTTGGCCTCCGGGCGCACCCTTCGCCTCTTCCGGCTTCAACTTGTCGAGCAGCCTCTGGAATTTTCTGGCGTGGATGGCAGACTCCCAGGCCTCCCGCTGTAGGACGCGCTTGATGTGGGAATCATCCACCCTGTCCGCCTCGCCATTATAATGGGGTATTAGCTTTTCTTCGTATGCGACATAGGACTTGAATATCGTCGCCCGATTAGTGGGATCATAGGGATAAGGGGCCGGCTTAAGATTGGGTTCCCCCCCGAGTTTGCCGATGGCCATCCCGAGCCAATGCATGTGCCACATCTCCTCACGGGCGCGCGAGAGCAGGCTTGCCCCGATAGGCGTATCCTCTCCCTCCAGATAGCCGTGGATGAGATAGCGCAAGATAGCGGCATGCTCATCATCCATATCGTTGTTCAAAAGATCGATCAATTCCTTTTTTTCCATAATTTTCTCCCTCTCTTTTATAGTTTGTATTATTATACCCCCCCTTTAGCGTTGAACAAGTCGATGTGCGAAGCATCGAGCAGGAACTTAACTACAGTATATCCTAACCCAATCACCGACATAATGCGTTATAATGATAACCACCACTGCGATTACGAGATGCTCTGCAACCACCTTCAATGGTTTGTCCCCTTGCTCCTTGGCCATATAGAAACTAAAGAGGCACAACAAGCTCAGGCCGTATAAAACGCTCACGACAATGGCTGTTGAAAGCGAGAACAGAAGCAGAGGGATGATAAATGTCGATGCAAAGATAAATTTTGCAAGGAAGGTGGCGATGGTTGCCTCCCATATCTCCAAAGTGGTGTGCTTGTTCTCAGACTCTTCGGAGACGTGGATGCCGAGCGCGTCGGAGAAGGCATCAGCTATGGCGATGATCAGTATGCCGCCGATCACCACAAGTTTTGAGTTAGTGCCAGCGTGTAAACCAACCATCAATCCGAGGGTAGTTATGGTGGCGGAGGTCAAGCCGAAGCTCAACCCTGTCTTGATTGAATGTTTAGGCATAATTGACTTCCAACAACGAGAACCTCTGCTAAAAATTTATTATATGGCGTTTAAAGAGGGTTGTAAAGGTGTTTGGGAATGCTTCTTATATTTTCAATGAACCCCTTTTCTTATTTCCCGGATCCCACTTTCGCCCATCTGGCCGCAGCCAGGGCGGAGAGATTAGATATAACCCCCAAAAGGCGCCGTTGATCGAAGAGAAGATTCTTGAAATCGTACTGAATGCCAATGACGCCAATGGTATCTTCGACCGATTTCATCGGCATGAAAAAGAGCTTAACGTTTGTCAATGTTTGTGTGCCGGCGCCCGCAAGCTCTCCGTGCAGATATGTCCACTCGGCAACGGCCATCTCCTTGGCGGTGAGATCACTATCAGGGTTGTTTCGCGCCCAAACCTGAAGCTTTCCATCCTGACCGATGAAAAGTATAAAGGCCGGGGCATCGATAATCTTTGCGAGGTGCTTGATCGCTATATGGCTGATGTGATCGAGGATCGTAGTGCGAAATACCGACAAGGTGTTTTTCCACCCTTTCGAGTCCTGAGCGAGTCCACCGACAAACTGCTCAACAGGCGGGAGCATCAAAAATTCTTTGCTTATCTCTTCAATAAGGGTAATCCGCTTGATGCGAAGCTGCAAAGCGATATTTTGTCGTTTCGTTATCTTGACAAGTTGACCGATTATGATTGAGGTAAGGAAAAAGACTATGACATTGATAATGTCATGGGGATGATTCATGGTGAGGCTGTATTTTGGTTCGGTGAAGAAAAAATCGAAGGTAAAGAGGCTGATAAGCGAAGAGAACAACGAAGGCCCGATGCCGAAAAGGAGCGCGCTGGCAATCGCCGGAATCAGGTAGATGTAAACAAGGGATAGGGGATTAACGAATCTTTGAAGGAAAAAGTTCAACAGGGTAACGGCGGCCACCATAAGAACCGGCAACAGATATTCTTTTAGGCGGAATATACGCGGTTCTCGCGTCGGCTTGACAGTTATCTCCTCTTTTTCAATCGTCGGCGTTATGAGATGCAGCTCAAACTCGCTCTGCGTGTGCAGCAATCTGGATGCCGGCGAGCCTTTCCAGAATCCAAATAACCTGAAGCGAAGCGGCTTGCCGATCACGATATGCGTGATATTGTTTTCACGGGCAAAACGCAGGATCTCCTGTGCTACATCCGCTCCGGACAGTGTTGCAATTTTCGCCCCCAATTCTTCGGCGAGATTAACGGCCTCGTTCAAATACGTTTTATCTTGATTTGACATTTCTTTGAGAGAGGGGGTTGCAATATGCACAGCATACCATTCGGCATGGGCATCTCTTGCAATCTTGTAACCCTTACGCAGCAGCTCTTTTGCATAGGGGCTTGGAGCTATGCAGACCATCACCCGTTCCCCGGCTGCCCAGGGACCTGCAATGGCCTTCGACCTCATATAGTTCAAAAGTTCGGCATCCATCTTGTGGGCTACATGGGTCAGCATGAGTTCGCGCAGGCCGACAAGATTCCCCCGCTGAAAAAAGTTGTCTATAGCGCGTTGCGCTTGCTGAGGAATATATACCTTTCCTTCTTTTAACCGCTCGAAGAGTTCCTCGAGCGGGATGTCGACTACCTGGACCTCATCGGCCCTGTCCAGAAAGGTATCGGGTAATGTTTCCTGCATGCGAATGCCCGTAATCTTTTCTACGACATCATTCAGGCTCTCAAAGTGCTGAACATTCATGGTGGTATAAACATCGATGCCATGGTCAAGCAGTTCTTCAACATCCTGGTATCTTTTTGGATGCCTGCTGCCCTCGGCATTGGTGTGCGCCAGTTCATCCACCAACACAACCGCCGGCTTTCGAGCGAGAATGGCATCGAGGTCCAATTCCTCGAGGACGATGCCCTGATATTCCACTCGGCGCGGGGGAATGATTTCCAGGTTTTTTAGTAGTGTCTCTGTTTCGATGCGTCCGTGGGTCTCGGCAATGCCGACTACTACGTCCTCACTGCGCCTCTTTAAAACGTGGGCTTCATTGAGCATGGCAAAGGTTTTTCCGACACCGGGTGAGTAGCCCAGGAATATTTTTAATCGGCCCCTCTTAGTTTCCTCGCGCTGTACTTCTTTTAGAAGGGCATCGGCATCCGGCCTTTTGCTCTTTGAACTGCGCTTCGCCTTCATCTATTCCTCATTCTCTTTTCCAGGCATCCAGTGCCAGGTTGAGTTTCAGGACATTTACCCTTGACTGCCCCCAGATTTCCAAAAAAGGATGCTCGATATGTCGCCGAACTATTCCTTCAAGCTCAGAAACGGACATTCCCCTTGCCAGTGAAATTCTCCTGACCTGGAGCATGGCTGCTTCAACGCTTATATGGGGGTCGAGCCCGCTCGCCGACGCCAATACTAAATCTGCGGGGACAGGGCTATCGGAAGGCAGCCCATTTTCATTTCTGATCTTTTCTACTCGCTTTTTGACCTCCTCAAGGAAATGAGCGTTAGAGGGACCGCGATTGCTTCCGGCAGAGCCGCTCGCGTTATATGCGGGATCGGCGCTGGAAGGCCTTCCGTAAAAATATCTGGGGCTGTCAAACCTCTGTCCAATGAGCTCTGAGCCGATAAGGTTATTTCCCGAGGTAAGCATACTTCCGTTCGATTTCTGAGGAAACAGAAGCTGGGATACAAGAGTAATAAAAAGAGGATAAACAAGGCCGCATAAGACAGCAAATGCGACAAAGGTCAGCATAGCTTGTTTGAGGTATCGCATTACGGTTCTCCTCCCGCTACACCAAATTCAATACGGCAATGAAGAGGTCAATCAGTTTAATCCCGATAAAAGGCAACACCAACCCGCCCAACCCATAGATAAGCAAATTGCGGCGCAGAAGTGCCGAGACCGTGGTCGGCCTGTATCGCACCCCGCGCAAGGCAAGGGGGATGAGCAGGGGAATAATAATCGCATTAAAGATCACGGCTGACAACACGGCGGTTTTCGGGCTCGTAAGGTGCATAATGTCGAGCACCCTTAATAAGGGATATTGGGCACTGAAAATGGCAGGAATAATGGCAAAGTATTTGGCAACATCATTGGCCACACTGAAGGTGGTCAGCGCCCCGCGGGTAATAAGGATCTGTTTGCCTATCTCCACGATGTCAAGAATCTTGGTCGGATTGGAGTCGAGGTCCACGATGTTCGCAGCTTCCCGGGCAGCTTGCGTACCTGCGTTCATGGCGACCGCAACATCGGCCTGCGCAAGGGCAGGAGCATCGTTCGTGCCGTCGCCGATCATGGCGACAAGATGACCCTCCGCCTGGTATTTTCTTATCAGCTCCAGTTTGACATTGGGTTTCGCCTCTGCCACAAAATCACCCACCCCCGCTTCCGCCGCGATGGTGGCCGCAGTCAAGGGATTATCTCCGGTGATCATGATGGACTTTATACCCATCCGGCGGATCTGGGAAATGCGTTCATTGATGCCCTCTTTGAGGACGTCCTTCAAGCGGATGACACCCAATACCTTTCCGTCCTCTGCGACAACAAGGGGGGTGCAGCCGCTTTTGGAGACATCGGCAACGATCTTTTGAACCTTTTCCGGCATTCGCCCGCCCTTGCCCGTGACGAAGTCTTTGATCGCATCAGAGGCCCCTTTCCGTATTTGATGATTTTTCCAATCGATGCCGCTCATCCGCGTTTCTGCTCTGAAAGGGGAAAAGGAAGCCTCCTGAGGCGCACGGATATCGCGGCCGCGCATCCCCAGCTTCTCCTTTGCGAGAACTACGATACTCCTTCCTTCGGGCGTATCATCGGCAAGGGAGGCCAGCAGAGCCGCGTTGACAAAATCCTTTTCCTTTATCTTTTCAGCCGGGAGAAACTCCGTGGCCATCCTGTTCCCCAGGGTGATGGTTCCGGTTTTGTCCATAAGCACGACATCGACATCCCCTGCTGCCTCCACAGCCCGGCCGCTCATGGCAATAAAATTGTGCTGTAGCAAACGGTCCATCCCTGCGATGCCGATGGCAGGCAATAACCCTCCGATTGTTGTCGGCATGAGGCATACCAGTAAGGCGACTAGTATGGGAATGGTGACGGTGACGCTCATGTACCCGGCAAAGAATTTTAAGGTGACCACAACCGCAATGAATGTCGCGGTGAGCCCGACAAGAAGAACATCCAGCGCTTTCTCATTGGGTGTCTTCTGCCGATGTGCGCTCTCCACCATGGAGATCATCTGGTCAAAAAAGGTCTCGCCCGGGTTGGCCGTTATCCGGACCTTTATCTTTCCGGATAGGACGCGAGTTCCGCCGGTAACACCGCTACGGTCCCCTCCGGCCTCCCTGATCACAGGTGCC
>MGQS01000022.1 GCA_001797905.1 Deltaproteobacteria bacterium RBG_16_54_11
CTGGCAGGCAGGGCATTGCTCGGCATCGGGATGGCAGCGGCGCTCATGGGGAGCTTCAAGGTCTTTGTCAACAGGTATCCTCCGCGGAGGTTTTCCACCCTCTCCGGCGCCATCATCTCTATCGGGACCGTGGGGCCTGTCTTAGCGACATCGCCGCTGGTCTATCTGAACTCTACCATCGGCTGGCGGCTCACGTTTGTCTATTGCGGCATTATAACGGTTGCCCTCGCGCTTTCGCTCTTTTGGGTATTGAGAGAAGATCATCACGAGGGAGGCCAGGAGATCCTGATCGCCACCCCCCCCGTGGGGAAGGCAGGGGTTATAAAGACGTTGGGACTGGTCTTCGGCACCCTCGCCTTCTGGCAGATCGGCGCTATGTCATTTTTCCGATCCGGCACCTTCATGGGCTTACAGGGGGTGTGGCTCGGCCCCTATCTCATGGACGTCAAAGGGTTTACGCCCCTTACGGCAGGGAATATCTTGATGACGCTGTCAGTGGGTGGAGCTATCGGCGCTCCCATCGCAGGATACCTGGCTGAGCGGGTCTTTCGATCGGCCAAGTCCGTCATCTTGCTCGGGATAAGCTTGTACGTGCTGCTCCTTATCCCCCTCATGGGGGTCTTGAAGATCGACAGCGCCGTTGCCTATGGGGCGGTATTCATACTACAGGGCTTTTTCAGCAGCTTCGGCGTGCTCAGCTACACGCACATCAAGGAGCTCTTTCCCCTTTCCATGTCGGGGACGGTTATCGCCGGGGTCAACTTCTTCGTCATGGCCGGCGGCGCCGTCTTCATGCAGATCATAGGGATCATCATCTCGTCATACAGCGGTCCGCATCAGATCTATTCAGCCGGGGCCTATCAGCTGGCATTCTTCGTCTGTCTACTGGGGATAGCCGCGAGCCTCATATTCTATTCCTTCTCCAAGGCTCGGCAATGATGTTGCAGCGGATAACAATGTAAGACGAAAATAGTGGGGTTCATGGACGAAAACAGGCTCGGATGCCTTTGGCGGAAGAGTCGGGAGGGTTACGGTACAGAGACGGTATAGACAAAAACCTCGACTGTTTACCGACAAGCATGGGCGCTCACCTTAAGTTATGGAATTATTTAAGGATGCCCCCTTTTTTTCTTGAGAATAGAGACCTTCAGAAGCTTACCTCAAGCCCGACTATAACCTCCGGGCCTATATCCGCCTTGATGTGATTCGGAAGATTCTGTCTATCGTGGTACTCCACACGGTCATATCCAATGCCCAAGAATACGAGGCCGCGAGACCCCTCCGCGCCCCACAGCCGAAACTTGCCGACTACCTCAGCCGAAAGAATAAGGGGCATATCGTAGATAGGCAGGGCTCCCCAAACCCCACCAGATACGGAGAATCGCCCCTTGGGTCTCCACTCCCAATCCAGCCCTATTTGAGGCGCCAATTTTATATAGTTGCGATTAGCGAAGAGACCACCTGCTCCGTTCAATGTGTATTTATAGTCAAATATAGCCAACCCCACAGCGGGATGGAGTCCCAAAGCCGTCCCGCGGTCGCTGCTAAAGAGAAAACGATGTTGATAGCCGAACCGATACCAACTTAAGTGCACGACTCCCTTGACCAAGGTACCTGCAGGGAAGGTCGTATTCCGACTGATCAGGGGACTATCGAGGACGTCAGAGCCGCTCAGGTATACCACGCGAGCACCGCCGTACAGCGCATGGTTTCGCAGACCTGCGGTTAAAGAAACGTCACCCATCGCGGCATATTTGATGTCCAACTCATTAAACGTGGGGCGATGATGGCTTGTCGTGCCTACCCCCCCGCCATCAGGCGTTTGCAGGTATCCATGAATCTCCCCATAGCGAAACGATGCTTCAGGGGATACCCAAAGACCTTTTTCGTCCTGGCGGCTCCAACGGTCTGTACCCCCACATATGGATACCCATATCAGAAGACATATCACTACCCCTATGTTTATCGCTATGCATTTCCCCCTTCTCTGATACGGACGCATGTTCCACTCCTTACCTCTTAAGTATTTTCGTGCTTTGGCCTGATGAAATTGCTATAAATTAACAAAACTGTCAAGGGGAAAATTAGATGTAAGACCTTGTTTCTTTATGGGAAGAAAAGATCCTCAGCGGACGGATCATCTGACAAGAGGACTGTCTGGATGGTGAAGGCCTCTCCAACTGTCACATCTTGATGGTGATCTCATAGCTCCCCACCCCCACCTTGCCGGCCAGTCCCGCTTGCAATACCAGATCCATAACCTTGGGTCGCGTATGGTTCGGGACCATGAGGATAAGCTTGGCCCCCAGGCCGGCGAGTTCCTTCCAGCGCCCGGCCTGCTCCGCGGTGGTGCTCTCCTCCGTCTCCACCTCCATGATGGCGAGCACCATCCCCTGGTTGGCCAGGATCAGGTCGGGATAATGCTTGTTAAATTCGTGCTTCCGATCTTCACCGATGTTTGCCTTGATCTCTTTGTAATCCCTCGCCAGCCTCACCTGGAGATGGGAGACCAGCCAGTCGTGGAAGAATGCCTCTTGTGTCATCTTCGCCCCCTTTCGTGACGGCCCATTGTAGCAGCAAAAGTGTCACTTTGCGATCCCCCACTGTATCGCAAAGCGACATCCCCTCAATAATAAAAAAATCGGATTGATCGGGGATCGCAGGGCGACACATCTGGCCAAACCTACGGTGATCCTTTGGTCAGGGCCACTGGCCAAGGGGTCACCTTCGGCTTCGGCCTCACCCCAACCCTCTCCCGCCCCCACCACAAAGACGGCGGGATCTTCGACAGCGGGAGAGGGAGATAGTGGACTTGTCGTCCCTCGAAGACAAGGAAGCACCTCAAGGAAATCTCTTCGTCTATACCCATATGTCGCCTTAGCTTGCCTATCGGATAGATGGCGAGGAAATCTGTGTTGTGATGAGCATTTGACAAACCCCTGCTTCTCTGGTGGAATAGGGCAATTGATATTGACGGGGTGAGAAGGATGTCTAAGACTAAGACGATCTTCATCTGTCAAGCATGCGGCTACCAGGCACCCAAGTGGTTGGGGCGGTGTCCTGATTGCCAGGGCTGGGGGACTCTGGTGGAGGAGGTCCTCACCGAGGAGACCCCTGTTGGGGATGCCCGGCAGCGCTGGGCAACCGAGGAGGGCCCTTGCGCCATCGGAGAGGTGGCAGAGGAAGAAGAGGGGGCGCGGCTCTGTACCCGTCTGGATGAGTTCAACCGTGTGCTGGGCGGCGGTATCGTGGCCGGCTCGGTGGTCCTGCTGGGCGGTGATCCTGGGATCGGGAAATCCACCCTTATATTTCAGTGCATCCATGGGCTCGCCGCCGAGGGCAGGAGGTGCCTCTACATCTCCGCTGAGGAATCCCTCAGGCAGACCAAGCTGCGGGCCAGGCGTCTGGGGGCTCTGAGCGATGGGCTCTTCGTGGCTGCCGAGACTGCGCTTGAGCGGATCATCCAGGGGGTGGAGGAGATCAAACCCCAGGTCCTGGTGATCGATTCCATCCAGTCCATATACACCTCCCAACTGGGGTCGGCCCCGGGAAGCATCAGCCAGGTGCGGGAGACCTCGGGGAGGCTGACCTATCTGGCCAAGGGGTTGGGGGTGGCGACCTTCCTGGTGGGGCACGTGACCAAGGACGGGGCCATCGCCGGCCCGAGGGTCCTGGAGCACATCGTGGATACCGTCCTCTACATGGAGCGCAGCGCGGACAGCCCCTTCCGCATCCTGCGGGCCGTGAAGAACCGCTTCGGCTCCACCAATGAGATCGGGGTCTTTGAGATGAAGGAGGGGGGGCTGCAGGAGGTGGCCAATCCCTCGGAGATCTTCCTGGCGGAGCGGCCTCAAGGGACCTCCGGCAGCGCCGTTATGGCGAGCATGGAGGGGACCAGGCCCATCCTGGTGGAGATCCAGGCCCTGGTTGCCCCCACGGCCTTTGCCGTGCCCAAGAGGATGGCCATGGGGGTGGACTACAACCGGCTCTCCCTTTTGGTGGCCGTGCTGGAGAAGAAGGTAGGGATAAACCTCTCGCATCAGGACATCTTCGTCAATGTGGCGGGGGGGTTGAGGATTGAGGAGCCTGCCGTCGATCTGGGCGTCGTGGTTGCCGTGGCCTCCAGCCACCTGGACAAGGTCGTCCCGTCGGGGATGGTGGCCTTCGGTGAGGTGGGATTGGCCGGGGAGGTCCGGGGGGTGAGTTTTGGCGAGCAACGGGTCAGGGAAGCGGCCCGCCTGGGCTTCAAGACCTGTCTCCTTCCCCGCAGCAGCGCCCAGGGGATAAGGCCCCCCCAGGGGATGAAACTCATCGCCGTACGGGATCTGCGGGAAGTATGGGAGCGGCTGTTCTGAGGAACTGATTACCACGGAACAAATACCACGGAAAAATCACGGAAAAAATCTGCAAAAAAATGCTAGAAAAATGATTACCACGGAAAGAATTACCACGGAAGATCACGGAGAAAGTTACCACGGAGAGAGATATTACGTAAGATTATCACGGAAATGATTACCACGGAAGAAATACCACGGAAAAAAATCACGGAAAATACTACGGAAAATACTACGGAAAATACTACGGAAAATACCGCGGACAATACCACGGGAAAAACCACGGGAAAAACCACGGGAAAAATAGTAGGGGAATGATTACCACGGCGAAAAATACTACGGTAGATTACGAGCAAACCAAGGGCAGGAGGTGGCTAGCAGGTGCATGAGATCGTTGTCGAAACCAATTTTCCCGATCTCCGGCTCTTCAGGCGGGGGAAGGTGAGGGATGTCTACGAGGTAGATGATAAGCTCCTTATCGTGGCCACTGATCGGGTGTCCGCCTTCGATGTGATCATGGCCGACCCCATACCGGGGAAGGGGAGGATCCTGACCCAAATCTCCGCATACTGGTTTCATGCCATGGAGGATGTGATCCCCCATCACCTGATCTCCACCCGCGTTCAAGACTATCCCCCTGCGTGCCGGCAGTACAGGGATGTGCTGGAAGGCAGGAGTATGTTGGTGCGGCGCTCCGAACCCCTTACCGTCGAGTGTGTGGCCAGGGGATATCTGGCAGGTTCGGGATGGAATGAGTATCGGGAGTCGGGGAAGGTGTGCGGGATCAGGCTCCCCGAGGGATTGGTCGAATCGGCCCGAGTGCCGGATCCCATCTTCACCCCCGCCACCAAGGAGGAGCTGGGGAGCCACGACATCAACATCACCTTTGAGGAGATGGTGGAGAGGGTAGGGCAAGGGCTGGCAGAGAGACTGCGCGAGACTACCCTCACCATATACGAGCGTGCCTGCCGGATCGCCGAGGCCAAGGGGATCATCATCGCCGACACCAAGCTGGAGTTCGGCATGCGGGCAGGCGAGCTCATCCTCATCGACGAGCTCCTCACCCCTGACTCCTCCCGCTTCTGGCCTGCCGAAGGGTATAAGCCGGGGGGGCCGCAGCAGAGCTTCGACAAGCAGTTCCTGAGGGATTATCTCCTGACCCTCGCGTGGGATAAAAGCCCTCCTCCCCCACAGCTGCCGAAGGAGATCGTGGCCAAGACCGGGCAGCGGTATGAAGAGGCCTTGCGGCGGCTGATTGGTTAGGGTCGCACTACCTGCCCCTTACCCCTATGCTCCCTAACGAACCGGTCCCGGATGGTCGTTGCTGCCGGGCGAAGTGCCCGGAATCAGACCTTTCTGACGTGCGGGTTGTGGCGAAGATAGGCCGATTCAGCAAATCCTGCAAAAGGAGGAAAAGGCATTAAAATAGAGCTAGATAAAAGGATTAAAAAGGATTAGTATTATAGTTACGAGGGGGATGCTCGAATAATAACGAAGGAGGTGTAGCATGGTGCAAGAGATCTTAGAACAGATGGCCGATTCAATAAGTGGTTACCTTCCCACCGTGGCCGGGGCTTTTGCCGTTCTTATCGTAGGATGGCTGGTGGCCCTGGTGATCGCCGCGGTCGTGCGCGCTGTGGTCAAACGTACAGCCTTGAGCAAGGCACTGGCCCGCTTGATTTGGCCGGAAAAGAGGGGAAGGGAGAAAGGCAAGATAGTCGATGTGGAGCGATGGGTTGGAAAGGGAGTGTTTTATCTGGTTATGCTCTTCGTGCTGATTGCCTTTTTCCAGGCGCTCGGCCTTGTGCTCATAATCGAACCCATCAATCAGCTCTTAATCCAGGTATTTCAGTATCTCCCCCGGCTGCTTGCGGGGGGGCTTTTACTGCTTGTAGCCTGGATTATTGCGAGCGTGTTGAGATGGATCATCTTCCGGGCACTGAGCGCCGCCAAGCTCGATGAAAAGCTGGGAAGTAGCGTAGCCTTTGAAAAAAAGCGGCGTGTTGCTTTGACAAAATCCATTTCTGACGCTGTATACTGGCTGGTATTCTTGTTATTTTTGCCGGCGGTGCTGGGCGCCCTGCAAATGCAGGGTATCCTTGACCCGGTTCAAGGGATGATCAACAATATCCTCGGGTTTCTGCCCAACATCTTTGTAGCTGCTGTTATTGTAGTGATCGGCTGGTTCCTCGCCCGCATCGTCCAGCAGATTGTAGCTAATTTACTGGTGGTTGCGGGTCTTGATCGTCTCGGCGAGAGGATAGGATTGACGCCGGTTCTGGGGGACAAGCGGCTCTCCGGTGTTGTGGGGCTGATTGTCTATATCTTAATACTCATCCCGGTGTTTATCGCTGCTCTCAACGCCGTGCAGCTGGACTATATTACACAGCCGGCGAGCAATATGTTGAATGTAATTCTGTCGGCGCTGCCCGCTGTCTTTGCCGCCGCCCTGCTGCTGGCGATCGCCTACATCGTTAGTCGAGTCGTGGCCCGCGTGATTACCAACGTGCTGACCGGCGCCGGTTTTAACCTCCTCTTTGTTAAACTGGGACTCACGAAAGAGCAAGCCAGGGGGAAGTGGACGCCGTCTTATATCGCAGGATACATCGCGCTGGTGGCAATTCTACTGTTCGCCACTGTAGAAGCGCTCAGATTACTGGAGTTTACTGCGTTAGCCGATCTGGTGTCCCGGTTCCTGGTTTTTTCCGGCCACGTCATTCTGGGATTGATCATCTTCGGCATCGGTCTCTTCCTGGCAAATGTAGCAGCACGGGCAGTGCAGTCCGCCGGAACACAGAAGGCGGCTCTGCTCTCCGTTGTCGCCAGACTCTCCTTTATAGTGTTGGCGGCGGCAATAGCCTTGCGGGAGATGGAATTGGCCAATGAGATCATCGTCATTGCCTTTGGTTTGGCACTGGGGGCTGTAGCAGTTGCTGCTGCCATAGCCTTTGGCATAGGAGGACGTGACATTGCGGCACAACAGTTGCGGAAATGGACGAAGACAGTGAATCCTCCGGTAGCTGCAGCTAGGAGATCGAAGAGGTCTAAAGCAGCTAGGAGATCTAAGGTATCTCAGAGATCCAAGAGGTCAAAAAGATAGCAGTGCTAAACGCTGTAATGAGGCTCGAGCATCCCCCTTTGCGTTGAGCAGGCTCAAGACGAGCGATAGGGCTCAAGAGAACAGAGAAACAATGTAGCGGAACAGGGTTCTTTGAGCCTGCGCAGGCACCTTCGGAGGGTTACCTCTGAGGCTTGAAGATGATGAGGTAAGAAGGGGGCATCTATTGCATGATAGATGCCCCCTTCTGCATGAGGTGCGTAGCGGAAGATTTTTTTGATTAGGTAAGGCTTTTCTCCTTTCTTCCCGCTTTTCTTCGCTTTTGTGTTCGATCGGACTTTATTCCATTTGATTCAGGACGCCGCAGCACTGTTCCTTCGTCCGCAAGGCGCCCGTCGGAGAGTCTGATGAGCCTCCGGGCATGGTGGGCATACTCATTGCTGTGCGTCACCATGATCACCGTTATTTTTTCGTGGTTCAACGCAGTGAGCAGCTTCATGATCTCGGAGCCGGTGTGTGTGTCAAGGTTGCCCGTTGGTTCGTCGGCAAGGATGATGGGTGGATGGTTCACGATGGCCCGGGCAATGGCTACGCGCTCCTGTTCGCCGCCGGAGATCTGATTTGGCAAGCGCGTTGCCTTGCCGGGGAGGCCCACGCGTGCCAGCGCATCGATGGCAGCGGAAAGCTTTTGTTTCTTGCCCATCTTCACGATGGCCAGTGGCAGCATGACGTTTTCCGCAAGCGTCAGGTAGGGCAGGAGGTGAAAGTTCTGGAAGACGAAGCCGATGGACCGCTTGCGAAAATCGGCGCGCTCATCGGAAGTGAGGGCATAGACGTCAACCCCGTCCACAAGGAATCTGCCCGATGTCGGTGAATTAAGGCCGCCCAGCATGGAGAGAAGGGTTGATTTGCCGGAACCCGACTCACCCATAATGGCGACAAATTCTCCTTTGTCTATCCCGAGATCGACGCCCCCAACTGCGGTGATCGCCGCTTCTCCGGCGCCGTACCGTTTAACCAGATTTTCTGCATCTATATAGCTCATTGTTTTTCTCCTTACAAGGCCCGCAGGGCTTCATTCGGGTCTAGCCGCGATGCCATGAGGGCCGGATAGAGGCTTGCGGCAATGCCGAGCAGGATCGAGGCGAAAAACGCAGCCGCCGCCATCACCGGGTCGAGAGAGACAGCTGTGTGGCCCTGCCCCTCGGTAAACAGGGGAAGGAGCAGCCCGGTAGCGCCCAAGCCGGCGAAGTAGCCCGCTATCCCCGCAACGGCCGCCACAATACCTGCTTCGAGCAGTATGATTCGCAGCACGTGGGACTTGCGGTAGCCCATGGCGCGGAATATCCCGATTTCAACGGTCCGCTCGCGGACACTCCCCATCATGGTGACCAGCACCATGAGGCATCCGACGAGCAGCACCAGCGCCGAGACGCCGTATGAGAACTTCTGGAAGTGGCCGATCGTTTCCATGCGTCCCTTGACTACCTGCTGGATGGCCATAACGTTGCCGCTGGGCAGCACGGCGGAGATCTGTTTCACCATCGCGGGGATGGGGCATCCGGAGCAGAGCGCCGCCACCTCCACCAAGGATATTCTGCCTTGTTTGCCAAGGAGGTCCTGGGCGCTTGCGAGCGGGGCGAAGATAAGCCCATCGTCCTGTGAGCCCGTAGCCTCGAGTACTCCCGTCACGGACAACGCCCGTCCCCGTACGATTACCGTGTCACCGACCGTGAGGCCGATGATGCGCGAGGCGTCGGAACCGATAATGATGTCATCTTCCCTGGTAGGGATCTTTCCCTTCACGCTCCACCAGGGCCTGAGAATCTGCGCGGCCGTGAAATCGATCCCGGCCAGCAGGATTCGGTGTCCTCCCACGGTGATTGGACCAAGCACCATCGGCCCCACCGCGGCAACGTTGGCAGCGTTCTTAATGGTCTTGATCTTCGTAAGTTCCTCCTGGCGTATCTCCTGCATGTCAAAGGAGACGCCGCCCAACGACATGCCGCCATAGGTGAGGGAAAGGTTCTCGGTCTTGGGTACAATAAGGATATTGGCGCCGTACATCTCAAGTTTGTGCTTCATGTCGTTCTTCATCTCCTTAACCAGACTGATGAGTCCGACGACCGTCGACACGCCGATGAGCAATCCCACGAGCACGAAGAGCGCGCGGGCCTTGCGCCGCCTCAGGTTACTGATCACAATGTTTTTAAGTGTCATCGTTTCACCTCCGGAAATCGAAATAGCGCTTACCCTGGAGGATGTCGGCCACCTTGATGATGACGGCGCCATGCTCCACCTTTCGGTTGAGCGGAGCAGGGTTGCAGCCGCCGTGGACTTCATTGATGCGGGTGGATGGGAATCGTCTACCGCAGTTGTTACAGACCATAACATCGCCCTTCTGGGAGTACCCTTTGTTTTCCGCCCAGCAGACGTCGCAGGCGTCAAAGGCGGCGCGGATCACGCCGTCCGAGCTCTTAATGATAAAGTAGCGAATGGCCACACCGTCATCGGTCTTATAGGTATAGTGGCGCGCCTTGCCGTTGAGAAAGGTCTTCTCGGCATAGGTAATTTTGGTCGCCGCAACGGCGCGTGTTGTTGCCGGGAAAGCAGAGACTACAACCATACAGTATAATGTTGCCAGCATAAAAGCTGAGGTTATCCGTGTAAACATATTTTCTCCTTTCTAGTCATGTGATTGGTCGAAACATCAGCGTTGCGGGGTCCAAAATATCCCGCAGGACGTTATAGCGGTCTTGTGAGGCGAAACGCCGATTAACAGCGGAAGGTTAGATTGACAAGATAGGACAAGGTAAGGGGTGGGCCGGTCCCCGTCCATCTCCCAACCGACGTAAGGTTTTGAAGCAGGAGAGGGGTCTGCAGGCCGGTGTCTAAAGCGGCATAGAGCGGAGTGGGATTGTACGCTCCACCGGATACCGCAGCAAGCGCCATATCAGGCCGCGCTGCCGTGGATCCTTGTCCCACATCGCAGCAGCAAGCGTCCATTTCGCCGCAGCAACACGGGTGCGTCTGTGACGGCGAAAAGGGTACCGCAGATCCGGCACCAAGTATACAGAGAGCCTGGGGATTTGCCATAATAATATAAACCTGCGATACCACGAGAATCACAGCCAGGAGTACCGGCATGACCCTAGAGAACATCTTGCGTATTGTGTTTAGTCGGACCATATACGTTATCTTGCTGGTTAAAATAGTATAACCATGCGTCATCCCCTTGTCAATCACGCCCCATTTCAGGCATTCTTGGCGTCTCGGCGCGGGTATCCGCAATGGTAAACATTACTTCCCCAAGAATCTCCTTTTTAAACTCCCCAGCACCTCTTGGTACTCTTTTATGCCCAGCCAGCGGATCAAAACAAAATAGACCAAAACCGCCACGGCCATGACCGACAGCAGCGCGATTATTTGATTAAGGAAAAGACGTTGGTCGAGGACCCGGCCGACAGCGTAATACAGGTAATAGGCCAACAGACCCATAGCCAGAGAAGCGAGGGTGATTTTGATCAAAGAGACTATTAAGTAGCGCAGGTCATATCCTCCCACCTTCCTATAGAGGACCACGCTCAAAAAGACAAAATTGACGATCATGGTGATAGAGGTAGAAAGGGCAATGGCCTTGTGCTGAAATGCGTCTAGGGTGAGCGATACAAAAAGGATATTGGTCGCCACGGCCAAAAAACTGGCTATGACGGGATATTTTGTATCTCTCAGTGCATAAAAAACCGGGACCGTGACCTTGACCGTAGAATAGGCAAAGAGGCCCACCGAATAATAGGCTAAGGCCTCAGCCGTGTGGAGGGTATCCAGGGCATGGAACCGGCCATGTTCAAAGATGAGACGGATAATGGGGTGAGCCAGAAATGCCAACCCAAAGGAAGCGGGGATGGTCAGCAAAAAGGCCATGGTCAAGGAAGAGACATAGGTAGCCTTCAAGGCCCTCATGTCCCCCTGCGAGGCCTGGCGGGAGATTACCGGCAAGGTAGCAACGGCAACGGCTACCCCAAAGATGCCGATGGGGAACTGCATCAGTCGAAAGGCGTAGTTGAGCCAGGAAACACTCCCCTCAGCACACCGGGCGGCAAAATTGGTATTGATGAAGATATTGATCTGGGTGGCGGAAAGGCCGATCACCGCAGGAATCATCAGGATCATGATCCGACGCAAGCCTTCATTATGGAGATTGAGATGAGGCCGCCATGCAAAGCCGCTTTGTTTCAGAGAAGGTAGCTGAATAGCCAACTGAAGAACCCCGCCGATCAATGTCCCCACAGCCATACCGACAATAGGCGGCTGGCCAAAGGTAGGTGCCCACCAGGCGCACAGGACCCCTCCGACGATGGAGCCCACATTAAAAAAGGTGGAGGCCATGGCCGGGATGAAAAACCGCCCCTTGGTATTCAAGATCCCCATGACCGCAGCGGCCAGGGAGACCAGGATCAAGAAAGGGAACATGATATTCGTCATGAGCCTGGTCAGGGCGATCTTACCCGCGACCTGCCCAAAGGCAGGTGCCATGAGCCGGATGATCTCTTCGGAAAAGATGATCCCCAAAATGGTAATCAGGGAAAGGAGGAGGGTCAACGTCAACAGGACATTATTGGCCAAGCGCCAGGCAGCCTCCTGCCCCTTCTTCTGATCGTAGTCAGTAAAAACAGTGACAAAGGCCGCTGACAGGGCCCCTTCGGCAAAAAGGTCTCGCAGCAAGTTGGGAATGCGGAAAGCCACCACGAAGGCGTCCATATAAAAGCCGGCCCCGAACAGTACGGCCATAACCTGTTCTCTGATCAACCCCAAGATGCGGCTGAAGAAGACGGCAATGCCGATTGATCCGGCTGATTTTGCCACCTGGGTGGTTGTGGTAGCGTTATGTGAAGTCTCCATCGCTCTCTGTTTAAGACAACCTTATACCTTGGTTAGGTTTTTTATTTACCAGCTTCCTGTTCTAGGCTCCATGCTCATGATACTTTTTTTCCGGCGCGGGCCTTTTTAAGAAATGCAGAAAGCAAAAACGCCAATTCCAAGGCTTGATTGGCATTCAGGCGAGGATCGCAATAGGTAAAATATTTATCCGTTAATTCCTTTTCCGTAATACCTTGCGCCCCCCCGGTGCACTCTGTCACGTTTTGCCCGGTCATCTCACAATGGATACCGCCGGCATACGTACCCTCTGAATTTTGGATCTCAAAAAAATTTCTGACCTCCTCCAATATCTTATCAAATGAACGGGTCTTAATACCATGAGACGTCGTAATTGTATTGCCATGCATGGGGTCGCTGCTCCACATGACCTTACGGCCTTCACGTTCTACGGTCCTGATCAATAGCGGCAATGTATCGGCAATACGATCCCCCATGCGAACAATAATGGTCAGCCGTCCGGGTTCATTAGAGGGATTTAATGCATCGATCAGACGTAATAACTCATCGGAATCGATGGAGGGCCCTATCTTGATGCCGATGGGATTCTTAATACCCCTTGCAAATTCTATATGGGCCTTGTCCAATTGATGAGTCCTCTCGCCGATCCAGAGCATATGGGCTGAACAATCATACCAGTCGCCTGCCATCTCATCGCGACGTGTGAGGGCTTCTTCATAGTTCAATAACAACGCCTCGTGAGAGGTATAGACCGTTGTTTCCCTGATACTGGGCGTATCCTTCAACGTCACACCGCAGGCCTCCATGAAGGCCAGTGCCTCCCCTATACGGTCGGCAAGATTTTGGTATTGATTCCCTAAAGGGCTTCCTTTAACGAATTCGAGATTCCATTGATGCACCTGGTGTAAGTCAGCCAGGCCCCCTTTGGTAAAGGCCCGCAAGAGATTAAGCGTCGCCGCAGACTGGTGATAGGCACGAATCAAGCGCTGGGGATCGGGGATGCGGGCGGCTGCGGTAAATGCGATATCATTCACCATATCCCCCCGATAACTCGGCAAGGCAACGCCATCAACAGTTTCTGTATCGGCAGAACGAGGCTTTGCAAATTGGCCGGCCAACCGCCCTACCTTTACTACGGGACAACTCCCCGCGAAGGTGAGGACGACCGCCATCTGCAAAATCACCTTGCAGGTATCCTGGATATTCAGGGTGTTAAAATCAGCAAAGCTTTCCGCACAATCCCCCCCCTGCAAAAGAAAGGCGTTACCCTCGGTCACCCGCGCCAATTGTTTCGTTAATTCCTGAACTTCATCGATAAATACCAAGGGAGGCAATTCTCTGAGCTGAGATTCTACAGCTTGCAAGTCGGATTGCTGCGGATATTCCGGTTGCTGTAAGATCGGCTTATTCCGCCAGCTCGAAGGGTTCCAGGTATCCATCTCATGAGAAAATAAAAAATGGGGGATGATTTTTCAATACTGTCCCTTGATGCCCTCAACAGTTACCACGACCCGCTTGCCCCCCCTCCGCCTGATGACCCGCCGCTGAACCCGCCGAAGCTGGACCCGCCGCTGAATCCACCGGAGCTGGACCCGCTGCTGGAATAGGTCCTTCCTCCCGCGGAAAAAGAGCCACCGGAAAATAAGCCTGAACGGGCAAACTTTTTACCATAGCGCATCCCGATGACGAGCATAAAAAGAGCCCACGCCGGCAGGATGTAAACGGGAAATCCCATCATCAGGGCGAACACGATGCTCATGACCAAGGGGATACCACCGAAACCCGCTCCCCAGATCCGGAAAAAGCTTTGGCCCTTCCGGCGCAGCGAGGAACCCAAGGCCAGAAATCCCAACGTGATAAAAAGGGCGAAAAAGAGGATCATGCCCACTTTTACCGGCCACGGCGCTGCATCCGTCTGCGGCTCAGAGCTCGGTATCGGAACGCTGGGGACGAAATCCTTGCCGGAAATCAGCGCCGCAATCCGCATGCTCCCTTGTAAGATCCCCTGGTCGTAATCCCCTGCCCTGAAGAAGGGTAATACGGTTTCTCTTATAATATCGCCTGCGCGGCCGTCCGTAATGACGGGCTCCAGGCCATAGCCGACCTCGATGCGCGTCTTGCGCTCGTTCGGCGCGATGAGGAAGAGCACGCCGTTATCCTTCCCCTTTTTCCCAATCCCCCATTCCTTGAAAAGCTTGACGGCGTACTCCTCAACAACCATTCCCTCTAATGAGGGAACGGTCACCACGGCTATCTCGGCGCCCGTAGCTTTCTCGATAGAAGTGCAAAGGTCGCTGATCTGGGCCTTGGTCTCATTAGACATGATGCCGGCAAAATCACTGACCCAGCCTTGCGGGGTTGCGGGCATCGCCGCCCATGTGCTCGGAGCCGCAGCCAACAACAGACAGCTTACCAATAGAATGATTCGTCGTGCCCGATTCATGAATAATCCTCCGTGCAGTTCACGCTTTGTCGATTTTTCTGATCACGGACTCTACGGCTTCATGCAATTGATGAAACAGATCTTGGAGCTCGGCGCGTTTTAAACGGATCTCCTTCTTCTTAACTTTTTTTATCTTTGCGAAGATATCCCGAGGCATGGCTATCTTTTTCCCGAGGACGGCATTAGCTTTGCCGATGAGATAGTCAAATGAATTGCCGGCCTTGACGAGGAACATCTCAAGCGCATATCCGTCCCGGTTGATATTGAGCCAGGTATCGCGCATAGTGACCAGTTTAGAACGAAGCTCAAACTCTATCTGGTAACGCAGGCGTTTCTTATCGATACTCCGCTTGCTGAAGAGATCCTTGCCCACAAGGCATTGGTGGTTATCCTTAATATCCTCAAACTCCAGGGGGAAGACATCCCAGGCATTGTCTAATTCTTCTTCGGTCCAAAAGACCAGCTGCGGAAACTGCTTACGCACCTTCCTGCGCATCAATTCCCCGACCTTTGTTATGTGCTTTAAATCGAGTTTTTTGAATACGAGCATCAAATTTACATCCGAGCGGGCGGGAACATGCTCGCCACGCGCAGCGCTCCCGTACAGGATGACACTCACCAGATTATTCCCCAACTCCTGTTTCAACTCCTTTACCCAAGCTTGTAGTATGTTCTCCATGAGATCTACTCCTTTGGTCAATAGTTGCATGCTCTTCGCATTTCGTCAACCTTGAAAAAACCATTGAAAAGACTATCCACCGCAGCCAAAAATATCCCTTCGTCCCTACAAGTTCAACTTCCTAAAAATTCGCTTTTAGCGTCGAATTTGTGACTCCTCATATAGAGAGCTATAGATTTTAGTTAAGATGGGATTACTCATTCCTCTTTGATAAGGATTTGTTGAAGGCTATTTTACAGCATTTATTTGGGGTTTGAAAGGGTTTTTAAAGGTCTTCTAAAGCCCGGCGACGAGTTCGCCGAAGATGGGTGAATGTCTCGGCAGGGCGCCAAGATTGAAGTCCGCTGCGCTGGTTACAGGCCCCCTGGCGTAAGGGGCTAGGCGCCGGTTCTCAGCGGGATAAATCTACGTCACCGGGAAATTGCCGCCATCTTTCAGAATCTTCCATTGTGCACTGTTGAGCAGCTTGTTCTGTGCAGTTTCTTGCGTTCCATGCCGTATTCATATGGCGATAGGCATGTTTCATCGCCACCATGAATTTTCTCTCTCCGTATTCCGGATCTTCTTGCAGCGCTTTAACAGTCTGCTCCAACTTCTCCAGGGTCGTACGCAGATTAAAGATAATATAGTCTTTATTCATCTCCCTATCCTTTGGATCTAATCATCCAAGAAATTTTTTCCTCGCATGCGTTCATTAAGTCGACGGCATGGACTGTTCAGAAGACAGCTAGTTTACTTCTTGCGTTTATCCTTGATGTAAACCGACTTGGAGTGCCCGTCTCCCACCGGACGCTCTTCTATTTCAAAAAGTCTCGTTGCAGCAACCAGCTCGCCGAGTTTTGTGTAACCGTAGTTTCGCGGGTCGAAATCCGGGGCCTGCTTGGCAATGTTGCTTCCCATCGGTGCGAGATGGGACCATCCACTTTCGTCTGACGAGGCCTCTACGGCATTCCTCAATAGATTGACAAGCTTTGTATCCTGTTTTAACTCATTCGTAGATTTTCGTGTTATGGATAGATGGTCGTCTTCTTTGGTGATCAAGACCTCTGTATATATAAACTTGTCGCAGGCGGAGACAAAAGGTTCCGGTGTCTTTTTCTCCCCGAACCCATACACAACAAGACCCGCTTCCCTTAGACGTGAGGCCAGTTTGGTAAAATCGCTATCGCTGGAAACGATACAAAAGCCGTCAAATTTGTTTGTATAGAGTAAATCCATCGCATCGATGATCATGGCGGCATCGGTAGAATTTTTACCCACTGTATAGCGAAATTGTTGTATCGGCTGGATTGAATATAAAAGCAAGACCTCTTTCCAGCTCTTTAAGTAGGGGCCGGTCCAGTCCCCGTAGATCCTCTTGACGCTTGCGGTTCCATATTTCGCTATTTCTGCCAGCAATCCCTCTATAATCGAGGGCTGGGCATTGTCTGCGTCAATCAATACGGCCAATTTTTGCGCTTGCCCGTTCGTCATAATCTCTCCTCATTCTTCCAGCAGAGCGATCTATGAATATCGTCGCTCGCCGGCATTTTAGGCGATTATACAGCATTTACAGGGGTTTCGATAGAAAAATTTGATATTAATTACTTTCTGGAAGTTGATCTGCCTGGAGGGCACATGAAGGCATAAATAAGATTTGTTTCTCGACGCTTATTTCACCCCCTGGCCGGTAACGCAAAAAGGGCACGTCCCACGGACAATGCCCTTTTTCTAAAGGTTACTTAACCTTTACTTGGGTTTCTCTCTTTTTCGAGGCCCTCTCTTCTTTGACCTCGATCCTCTTTGTCTCTATCTCAGTCTTCGGGAGGGTGATCTTCAAGACGCCATCCTTATAGTCCGCCTTGGCTTCCTCGCCCCTTACGTTCTCGGGAAGGCAAAAACCTCGATGGAAGGAACCGTACTCTCGCTCAATCCGATGGAAGTACCTATCCTTCTCTTCCTGCTCCTTCCTCTTTTCACCCGTTATGTTCAGGACGCCATTGGCATAGGTTACATTGAGGTCTTTCGCTTCCATACCCGGGATCTCACCAGTGATGGTATACTCATTGTCCGTTTCAGCTATATCGAATGCAGGCACCAATTCTCCTTCTCTGCCGAAGACTGCGGGAACTTCAAGATCATCGAAAAATCGGCCCAATATTTCAAACTCAGGGATTACGGAGAGCAACCCTTCTTGTCTCGGTATTAATCTTATCAAGCTGTTCATTCTACTCACCTCCTTCATACTTCCTATTCATAGTATTTTAATCATTATGTTTCGTTTTTCAACCTTCCCCTGTCCGCGGGAATCGAGGGATGTCTCCCATGATGGGGAACCTAAAGGTCTTGTAAAGGGCGAGCGATTTTTCAGGTAAGCCATTGGCTAAAGAGCCACCTCTGACAAAAGGGCCACCTCCGGCGGCATGACGGAGCGTCACCCTCGAACTAAAAAAAATCCCCCTGGATCCCCCTTTGCTAAAGGGGGAAGAGCTCCTCCCTTTTTTGTAAAGGGAGGTGGGGAGGGATTTGGGTGGTCTATTTTCTGAGCGCTGTTTTACTTAAGAGGCAGCCTGAAAGGCGCCATGGAGGGCAGCGAGGGTCGTTTCAATATCCTCGTCCGTGTGGGCCAGGGAGACGAAGCCCGCCTCAAACTGGGAGGGGGCGACATAAATCCCCTGCTCGAGCAGGGCCCAGAAGTAACGGCGGAAGGCCTCGGTATCACTCTTTTTGGCTGAGGCATAGTTGCCGACCGGTCCACGGCTGAAGAAGATGCAGAACATGGAGCCCACCCGGGAGAGGTACGTCGGGGTTTTTGAGGAGCGGGCGATCTTTTCTGCTTCGGAGCATAGGTAAGCGGTCTTCTGCTCCAGCAGTTCGTACGTCCCCTCTTCTTTCAGGAGCTTCAGGGTCTCTATCCCTGCTGTCATGGCCAGGGGGTTTCCCGAGAGGGTCCCGGCCTGATAGACCCCTCCTACCGGAGCAAGCTGCTCCATGATCTCCCGTTTGCCGCCAAAGGCCCCTACCGGCAGTCCTCCGCCGATGATCTTGCCGAGGCAGGTGAGATCGGGCATCACCTTGTAGATGCCCTGGGCGCCTGACCACCCAACCCGGAAGCCGGTGATCACCTCGTCGAAGATCAGGCAGATACCCTCTTGATTGCACAGCTCCCTCACCCCCGCGAGAAACCCCTCGTGGGGCGGGATGACCCCCATATTCCCGGCGATGGGCTCCAGGATGACGCAGGCGATCTGTCCGGGGTTAGTCTTAACGAGGCCCTTAATTGCATCCAGGTCGTTGAAGGGTGCCAGGAGGGTATTGCGCGCATAGTCCGCCGGGACCCCGGGGCTGTCCGGCTGCCCGAAGGTGGTGGCCCCGGAGCCGGCCTTCACCAACAGGCCATCGGAATGGCC
>MGQS01000023.1:0-847 GCA_001797905.1 Deltaproteobacteria bacterium RBG_16_54_11
CGAGGGCTCGCCCTTGATGGTCCGGGGCATGATCCCGCAGGTGCCGCAGTAGACCAGGGGTTTGCCCACATACCGCCTGTCGAAGACGACGCTCCCGTTCACGGTGGGGATGCCGCTCTTGTTCCCCCCGTGCTCCACCCCCTCCCTGACCCCCTCGAAGATCCGCTTGGGGTGCAACACCCGCTTTGGAAGGGGTCCTTCCCAGTCAGGCGGGGCAAAGCAGAAGACGTCCACATTAAAGATCAGCTTGGCCCCCTTGCCTGTGCCGAAGGGATCCCGGTTCACCCCCACGATGCCGGTCAAAGCGCCGCCGTAGGGGTCAAGCGCAGAGGGGGTGTTGTGGGTTTCCACCTTATAGCAGAGGCTCCAGTCTTCTGTGAAGGCCACCACGCCGGCGTTGTCCGTGAAGACCGAGAGGCAGGGATCTTTCTTTCCCAAAGCGCGCCTGATGGCCTCGGTGGAGCCTTTGATATAGGTGTCAAAGAGGCTATCGATTACTTCCTCCTTGCCTGCGTCATCCCTATAGGTGATGCGGGCCTGAAAGATCTTGTGCTTGCAGTGCTCGGACCAGGTCTGCGCAATGGCCTCGAGCTCCACATCGGTGATCTGCTCACTGACACCGATTTTCTTTCTCGTCTCTTTTACTTCTTTTTTACGCAGATAGCCTTGGATGGCCTTCATCTCTGCCAGTGCAAGGGCCAGCAGCCGATCCCTGCTGAGCAAGACAAGCTCGTCGTCTGTCAGCTCCAAATCGCAGTGCCCTACCCGCCCCCCGATCAAGCCCTTGACCCGGGGGACAAGCGGACCTATCCCCTTTTCCGGATCCCATTCCTCCCGGCTCCTGATC
>MGQS01000023.1:895-1193 GCA_001797905.1 Deltaproteobacteria bacterium RBG_16_54_11
TCGGCCTCTGCTTGGGAAAGCCGCCCGGTGATGAGGTATTGGCGGGAGGTGTAGACCTTTTCCTCTGCCTTTAATCTGATTGACAGACACACCTCCAGGGCCTCGCGGGCGGTGCGGCCCACATTGTCCGTCACCCCGGGCAAGAGCCCCACCTCGATAACCCAGTCAAAGTTCTTGGCCAGGGGGCGATCCGCAGACCAGACCTGGGTGATGGGATCGCTGTAGGCCTCGCGGCCTAAGAGCTCAAGCTGGTCTCTATCGAAGGAGGCATCGATGGTGTAGCAATCGACGGTGCGCA
>MGQS01000023.1:1314-1546 GCA_001797905.1 Deltaproteobacteria bacterium RBG_16_54_11
CTTTCTCGAAAAGTTTGTTGGTGCATTGCATTATACATCACTTGTGTCGGTATTATTTTTATTCATCCTCTCCCCTGTCGCCTTTCCCGCTTCGGGATCCCGTAATCCTTATCTCTATATTGAAGAGCGGGAGCGACATCCCGCTTTTCCTATTTCGTATCAAAGCGGAGCGGGACCGGGTAGAGGGAAGTAAAATAACGTCATACGCCGGCCGCAATCAGAGCCTTGACCC
>MGQS01000023.1:1569-5730 GCA_001797905.1 Deltaproteobacteria bacterium RBG_16_54_11
AGATAGCGTAAATGATGCAAGAGCTGATGTCGGACTTCTGTGGCGATCTCGTGCCCTTCCTCAACAGAGAGCTCTGGACTTACGGCTATATTGACCTCTGCATGAAGTCGGTGTCCCAACCATCTTACCCGCACTTCAGCGACATTGCAAACCCCTTGGGTGTGATTCACCGCGTGTTTTATTTCATCAATAACATCCGGGTCTACCCCGTCGAGCAAGCGGATAAAAATAGACTTGCCAGATTCCCATACGATTCGAAGGATTGCGGCAGTAATAAGAAGGCCGACGAAAGGGTCTGCCAATGGATAGCCCATCCAAACTCCAACTGCCCCGAAAAGCACGGCCAAACTGGTCAGGCCGTCTACGCGGGCGTGGTAACCATCGGCGATGAGAGCAGCACTGCCGATCTCTTTGCCAACCTTGATGCGGAACTGTGCTATAGCCTCATTGCCGAGAAAGCCAACCGCCGATGCAACGATCACTGCCCAGAGATGCGCCACTGTTTGTGGATGGAAGAAGCGATTAATGGATACGTAACCAGCGACAATGGCACTAAATAAGATAGTGAGCACGATTGCCACACCTGCCAGGTCTTCCACACGACCATAACCATACGTAAATTGTTTACTAGGTTTCCGTCGCGCAAGCATAAAAGCAATCCATAGCGGAATAGCTGTGGCGGCATCGCCTATGTTGTGAATCATATCCGCGAGGAGTGCTACACTGCCAGAAAGCAAGACGATGACAACTTGAAAAAGGGCGGTAGCGAGCAATCCGAAAAATGACCACTTGATGGCCCAAATTCCTTGTTGAGTGGTGAAAACCGATGGGTCTATGACACCGTGAGCGTGAACATGAGCATCGTGATGGTGATTGAGTTCATGCGACTTGGTATTTGTATGCAAGTTTCTATGATCGAACATATTACACCTTTTCTAATTGAGCCTCTTGGCAGATCACCTCACTATCTGTACACCGAGCTTGAGCAACCCGCTGGTCAGACGTCATACGCCGGCCGCAATCAGAGCCTTGACCCTCTTTTCTATCTCGTCCCTGATGAGACGCACGAATTCCAAGGGCCTGCCTGCCGGGTCCTCCAGCTCCCAGTTCTCCACCCTGCCGCTAGGGGTCAAGGGACAGCTCTGCTCGCACCCCATCTGCACGACGAGATCAAAGGGGCGGCTTTTATCTTCGATCTGATCCATCCCCCGGGGTCTGCGGAAGGCGAGATCTATCCCTTGCTCTGCCATGGCCTCGATGGCCAGGGGATTGACCTCTGAAGCGGGCTGATCGCCCGCGCTCTGCGCATCGAATTTATCACCGGCGTGGTACTGGAGAAAGGCCTCCGCCATCTGACTGCGGCCGGCGTTCTCGCGGCACAGGAACAGGGCGCGCTTTCGCGCTGAGAACGCGCCTGCCAGCTCCGCGCCCTTCTTTTTGGCGTCGGCCAGGGCAGTGGGGTGGCGGGCGATGGCCCCCGGCTCCTCCATCTGCCGGAATCCCAGAAACCCCTCGTAGCGCGCGCCGACAGCATCAAAGAAATACTTGGCTATAAGGCTTGTCCCGGTGAAGAGCTCTTTCCCCTTGGTCGCCCCCACCGCCAAAAGAAAGCCCTTGCGAAAGAGAGCCTTGGGATCGGTCAGGTTCATGATATGACGTCTGGCCCAGAGGGCCTGCGAGCGGTCGATCAGCGCCTTTGTTTGGGCCGGCGGGCCATAAAAGAATATGGGGGTGGCGAGGACCACAACGTCGGCCCGGCGCAGGAGATAGTTCATCTCCCCCATTGCGTCATCCTGCTGGCGGCAGAGGCCCTGCTGCTCGCAGAACCGGCACCCCTGGCAGGGTGCGATATGCTTGAAGGCCACATCGACCTTGAGCACCTCTGCTCCTTTTTCCTGAGCGCCGTCGAGAAAGGTGGAGAGGAGAAGGTCCGTATTCCCTTGCCTGCGCGGACTTCCCATAAGACCCAGGACAAACATCTGTTCACCTCTTCACAGGCTGTTGAAAAACGCCCATCTGCTGCGTTTCTCTCACCCTTCGTCGTTGCGGCGTACACTCAAGTACGACTCACTCCTCAGGATTTCGAGGGCCTTGCATCTAGGCATTTTTGAACAGCCCGAGTAAAATCACTTCTTCAACGCCCGGTTCACCGCCTGCTTGGTGAAGTAACCGGCCCGGTGCATGAGGGTGTCGTGGAACTGCCAGTCCACGTTCATGGTGGCCAGGCACGGGTAATTGTGGTGGAGGAGGCCGCTCTTTTCCTCGGCATCCGCCACCTTTGTCCCCTGCAATGACTCGGCCACGAAATAGGTGCTCCCGCAGGGGGCGCTCCTGATCACCCGTGCTTCTTTCACCCGGTCATTCTCCACAACGATCTCGACCTCGGGGTCGCCGAATAGACGGGCAAACTCCTGTATGAGCGGATGATGGGCATCATCCGCCTTTAAGGCACAAAAGGTAACGGGAAAGATGATGGCGACCCCCATCTTTTGAAAGACCCTCTCCAATTGTTTGGCCAGGCCGGGGGGGAGCCAGGCGCGGTTGTCCACCGGCGCGATGGCAGCGCGAGCGCCCGCGGCCTTGACGATATCCGGCAGGAGCTCCGCCACGCCGGAGTTTTCCCCGAGGCTGATCACCAGATCCGCCTTCGGAATATCATGGGGGAGAAATTCCGCGGGGTCCTCCATCATGGTCGGCAAAGAGGGAGTGATCTCCAGGGTCTCTATCTCCCACGTGGCCGGGCCATGCCTTTGCCAGGCCTCGGCCATCCTCCGCCCATAGTTCCCCTGCACGATGGCGAGAATCTTCATACCCCTGCTACATGGCCTCCGTGTCCGTCTCCTCGATCATGCGCCCCAGCTCTTGTTTGATACCCGCCGGAAGGCCGATGATCTCCAGGGAGAGGAACCCCTTGATGATGAGGGCTGTCGCCTCCTGCTCCGAGAGTCCCCGGGCCATCAGGTACTCGACCTCCTCCTGGGCGATCTTGCCCACCGCCGCCTCATGGGACATCTCCAGATCGGCTGTCTTCCCTTCCAGCTCAGGGATGGCGTGGATCCTGCCGTTGTCGGAGAGCAGGAGCCCCTTGCACTCGAGGTGCGCCTTTACGCCGCGGTGCTCTCCCACCAGGTGACCCCTGGCGATGATCGTCCCCCCGGTGGAGACGGCGCGCGAGATAACCTCCCCCCGGCACCCTTCTGCCTGAAGGATGATCCGCGAGCCTACATCCATGAGCGAGCCGGCCCTCGCCAGCAGCACCGAATTGAAGGTCGCTATTGCCCCTTTCCCCTTGAGCGTCGCCGCAGGATACATCTGGAGGTCTCGGGCAGGCACCAGACAGATATAATTGGAAATGAAGGTCCCTCCTTCCTCCACGATGACGGCCGACCGGGGTCTTACCGCCATCTCCTCTCCCCAGTTGTGGATCATCGTAAAGGATACCGTCGACCCCTTTTTCACGAAGAATTCGGAGATGCCGACATGCAGTCCGGAGCGCACACCCGGGGCAGTTGCACAACCCGTTATGATATTCAGCGTCGATCCTTGCTCGGCGATGATGATGTTGTGGACATCCTGCGCGAGCTTATCCTCGGTAAGATAGAGACAGGCCTGGAGCGGATAGTGAACGTCCGCTCCCGGCAGGGAGCGGATATAGTAGCCATGCTCCTGGTGTTCCGCTGCCCGTTTGGTAAAGACATCCTTGTCCGCCGCTATTGCCTTCCACCAATATTCCGTGAGGCCGTCATATTTTGCACGGGCCGCCGTAGAGGACATAATCTCCGCCCCGTCAAAGTCCGAGCGGCAGTGGACCACCGAGTGATCCTTCTGAAAGAAGCTCCCCACCCGCTCCTTGCCGGACGGGTCCACACCGCTCATCAAGAGGACCTTCTGATCCGCAAGCGAGAGCTTGGAGAGATCATCAAGTTGTGGATGCTCGGTTGCCTTCTCCCGATATATGCTCAGGTCCAGATCGCCTGTTTGCTGCGGCTCAGTCTTTTTTTCTCTTGACACTGGGTTTCTCCCCCCGGAAGCAGCGATTACATTCCTCAAAGCCGCACTCCCTGATGGTAAAGAGTATATCCCTTGGATTGGCCTGACAGGCGATGCGTCCCTGCATAAGGATATACCCCACATCCACATTCACGTAGTCGAGGATGTGGC
>MGQS01000023.1:5736-9208 GCA_001797905.1 Deltaproteobacteria bacterium RBG_16_54_11
GGGTGATAATGAGGCCCGATTTCCTGCGTTCCCGGTACAGCTCCTTCATGGTCTTTTCCCTGTTCGGCTCCCTCTTTCTCCCGAGCAGGTGATTGGTGTATTCTCCGATGAGCACGATATTCTCCAGATCCACCCCCGACTCGGGCTCATCCAAAAAGACCAGGTCCGGATCCTGGAGGATCAGCTGCAGGAGCTCTGCCCTCTTGATCTCCCCTCCGGAAAAGCCGACGTTGACCTCCCGGTCGAGGAAATCCGTCAGATTGAGGTGCTTGGCATACTCCTCCAGGAATTTGCCATTTCTTTTGGCGCTGGACTCGATCAGCCTGCGGAGCTTCACCCCCCGGATGGCGGGTGGACGCTGAAAGGACATGCCGATGCCCAGCCGCGCCCGCTCATATACCGGAAGGTGGGTGATGTCTTTCCCGTTGAAGAGGATTTTCCCTTTTACCGTGTAGCCCGCAAACCCCATGATGGCGTTCACCAGGGTGGTCTTGCCCGAGCCATTCGGTCCAAAGATGGCATGGACCTCTCCCTTCTTTAACTGGAGGTCAACCCCCTTGAGGATCTCCTTCTTGCCTACTGATACGTGGAGGTCCTTCACCTCAAGCAGGAATTCATCCTTCATTGTTCCCTCCGTTGATTTTTCGGTTTGGCAGCTTATGTTACCGTATAAATCGTGCGGTTACAGGATGCTTTGCCGGGGCCGGCATAAAGATTTTATAGTATCATCTTACCCCTGTCGCTTCAACTCCGTCTCCTTTGACCTGCAGTATCTTCCTTTACACCCCCAGATCAGTGCGCAGGTGGATGAAGTCAAGGATATCGGCGCGGCAGACCAGCCCCTTGATCTTGCCTCCCTCTATGACCGGCACCTGGTGGATCTTACCGCTGGCCAGCTTGGCGAGGATCTGATTGCCATCCGCCTCCGGAGAAACGGCTGCTAATTGATCCTTGGGGGTCATGATATCCCTGACCTTGGTATCCTGCCTCTTGTCGGGTGGGACGGTCTTGACATCCTCCAGGCAGACGATCCCCGCCAGCTCGCCCGCCTCTGTGACTAAAAAGGACCGTTCCTTCTTCTGGAGGATGTGATCCTCAATCAGCTCCTGCACGGAGATAGAGCCATCGATCGTCTTAAAGGCGGTATCCATGAGGTCCTTTGCCCTCACGTCCTTAAGCGTCTCCTTCATGAGGGTATGCCGGTAGCCCCGAACCGCGGCGCTATGGATAAACCAACCGATGAGGGCGGTCCAGAGGCCGTCGAAGAAAAAGCCGCGCAAGATCTGCGAGATGCCGAAGAAAATAAGGAGAAAGGCAATGACTTGGCCGGCGACGGAGGCGATCCGCGTGGCGCGTTTGATATCCCCTGTCCACTTCCAGGCGATGGCCCTGAGCACCCTCCCCCCATCGAGGGGAAATCCGGGGATCATGTTGAACAAGGCGAGGATGCCGTTGATGATGGATAGATAGCGGGCGATGGCGGCGATGGGCTCGTTGATCCCTTGCATGCCCTGCCACACGCCGAAAAAGAGGGCGGCAATAACCAAGCTGGATAGAGGTCCTACCAGGGCGATGATGAATTCCTTGGCCGGCGTCCCGGGTTCCTCCGAGATCTCCGCCACACCTCCAAAGAGAAAGAGGGTGATGCTGCGCACCTCTTCCCCCCTACTGCGGGCCACCAGGGAGTGGGTCAGCTCGTGGGCCAATACCGACGAGAAGAGCAGCAGGCTGGCGATGAGGCCAACGAGCCAATATTGCTCCTGGGGCCAGTGGGGATACTGACTGGGAAAGTAGTGCCGCGCCAAGGCCCAGGTGACCAGGCCGAAGATGAGGATCCAGCTCGAATCGATCCTGATCTCGATGCCGAATATCGTGAAGATACGCCATGAAGTACGCATAGTTCTTCTCCTCCGTCCGTCCTAGAGACGTCTCTCCGCCTGGGCCAGTTCTTCCAGGCCTTGGCGGTCCACTATCTTGATGCGGGAACCGTCCACATGGATCAACCCTTGCCGGACCATCCGGGCGAGAATGCGCGACAGGGTCTCGGGGATGGTGCCCAAGAGGCCGGCCAGTTGATTCTTGGCGATATCCAGTTTGAGATCATCGCTACCGTCTCTCTGCTCGCTCACGCTGAGAAAGTACGCCGCGAGTCTTCCCGGCACCTCTTTGAGAGAGAGGTCTTCGACCAACAACGTAAATTTACGCAAGCGCCGGGATAAAATCGCCAGCATGTTTAAGGCCAGGGAAGGATCTCTCTTGATGAGTTCAATAAAGGCCGCTCGCGGAAAAAAAAGGATCCGGCTCTTTTCGAGCGTCTCGGCATGGGCTGGGAATCGCTGCCCTGCAAAGACCGATGCCTCGCCAAAGGGTTCCCCCTCCTCGAACACATGAAGAATCTGCTCCTTCCCTTCGGGGGAGAGCTTAAAGACCTTTACCTTGCCCGCGATGAGCACATAAAGGCCAATCCCCTCATCCCCCTCGGAAAAGATGATCTGGCCTCGCTTATAGGAACGATCTACCGCTATGCCGGCCAGCTCATCGTAGTGCTTCTGTGATAAGCCCTCGAAGAGGGGGATGGCTGCAATCTGTTTGCTCATCTCCGCGCTTTGCGGTTCCACAGTAAAAAAATAGCATCTCCCCTTGACCTAAGTCAAAGCATATTTCAACCTGTTCTGATAGGGATAAGGCATCACGCTACGCCTCGATAGCGAGGTGGACGGAATGCAAGCTCATGCGCAAAGATAGAGGGAACAGATCCTTGACTTGGGTCAAGGACAGCCGGCATCCAGTGAGGTATAGTGGAGGCAATGATAGCCAAAAAGGAGGAAGCAGATGCAATGTCCGGGACAGGATAGCAGGTTTTGGGGATTAGATGCCATTTTTGAGGTGGCCTGTCCCCAGTGCGGCAAGGAGGTGGAGTTCTTTAAGGATGAGCCTACCCGCGCGTGCAAACAATGCGGCCTCAAGATCGTAAACCCCAAGATGGATTTCGGCTGCGCCTCGTACTGTCAATTTGCCGAGCAATGCGTGGGAGACCTGCCGGCGGAGATCCTGGCCCAACGGAAGGACCTCTTTAAGGATCGGGTAGCCGTAGAGATGAAACGTTATTTCCAGTATGATTTTAAACGAATCGGCCATGCAACCAAGGTGGCCAGATATGCGGAAAGGATCGTCAAACAGGAAGGGGGCGATCCTGCAGTGGTGTTATCAGCAGCCTATCTGCACGATATAGGGATCGCGGAGGCAGAGCGCAAACATGGCAGCGCAGAGGCTCACGATCATCATGAGCAAGAGGGGCCTCCCATTGCCAGGCAGATCCTGGGGAGGCTCAAGGCCCCCGAGGCGTTGCTCGATGAGGTATGCGCCATCATCGGCCGCCACCATCATCCCCGGCAGGAAGAGACCGTCAACTTTAAGGTGGTCTATGATGCCGATCTCATCGTCAACCTGGAGGAAAGACAGAAGGAAGCAT
>MGQS01000023.1:9287-20981 GCA_001797905.1 Deltaproteobacteria bacterium RBG_16_54_11
GCTTTTCAAAGAACGTTAAGAGATCGCCCCGGCTGTGATAGTGCGATACAGCGGCGAACGGGGCCAAAGGAGGAGACCATGAACACTTTACGAAAGATCATCGAGATCGACGAAGCGTTATGCGACGGCTGTGGAGAGTGCGCCTCTGCCTGTGCCGAGGGAGCCATCCAGATCATCGACGGTAAGGCCCGCTTGATCAAAGAGCAATATTGCGATGGACTCGGGGCCTGCTTGGGGGAATGCCCGACCGGCGCCCTCAAGGTCATAGAGCGCGAGGCCGAGGAGTTTGATGAGGAGGCCGTCAAGGAACATCTCCAGACGCGTGAAGGGCATGCACAAAAAGCAGCGGCAACCATGGCCTGCGGCTGCCCTTCTGCACAGATTGAGTCTTTTGGCCCGCAGCCAGCGCGCCATGCGCATCATGAGCCGGCAACCCAGGCGAGCTACGCATCGGCACTCTCTCACTGGCCCGTCCAGATCAGATTGGTGCCGCCGACTGCCCCGTTTCTCAATGGTGCCCATCTCTTGGTGGCGGCGGACTGTACGCCGGTGGCCTATCCCCATTTTCACCGGGATTTTTTGGAGGGAAAGGTCGTCTTGGTGGGGTGCCCGAAGTTCGACGATACCCAGGCCTATATCCAGCGCTTTGCCGACATCTTTAAGACGGCCCATGTCAAGGATGTCACGGTGGTGGTGATGGAGGTGCCCTGCTGCCAGGGACTGCCCGTCATCGTCAAAAAAGGAATGGAGCTGGCAGGTAAATCAATCCCCCTGGAGCAGATAACAATCAGCAGAAGGGGGGAGGTTTTGGAGCGGGAGCGCTTGGTGGCGTGAGATGTTTTTTGAGGGGAGTGCATGGCGCAATCTGCGCCCCCTCCCCTGAATGGCTGGTCTGAAAAAACGTGCTCCTCGAGAGCTATGCTGTATTAAAATCTCCCGCGCAACGCAGGTTAAACGCGGAAAGATAACGAACGATCATTTATCTCACTATCTTCGTTAATCGTTCTATATCCGCCTTTGCGTCTGCCGCCATCCGCTCAATGAGCTCCTTACAGGTGGGGATATCCTTCACCAGCCCGACGGATTGGCCCATCATCATGGGCGCGCGATCGACATTGCCTGATTCCCAGGCCTCTCTCACCCTCTCTCCGGAAATGAGGGGAATCAGCTCCTCCAGGCCGCAGCCCTTTGCCTCCAGGGACAAGACCTCCTCGACAACCTTATTCTTAATGGCCCTGCCCTGCAGGCCGATGGATTTGCAGATAAGGGCTGTCTCATATTCGTGTCTTCCGATAAGCTCCTGCTTGATGTTATCGTGCACCTCGCACTCCCGGGTGGCGGCAAAGCGGGTGGCCATCATAACGCCCTGGGCTCCCAGGGCGAGCGCTGCTGCCAGGGTGCGGCCGTCGGCAACGCCGCCCACGGTCACGACCGGGATCCTCACTGTCTCGACGATGCGCGGCGTGAGCACCATCGTGGTCACGTCGTCATTGAGCGGATGACCGCCTTCCTCGATGCCGGCAGCATAGATGCCGTCATAGCCCGCCTTCTCCGCGTGCACCGCATGGCGCACCGATCCCACCTTGTGAAAGAGTTTCACCCCCGCCTTTTTCAGCATCTCCATGTATTCTCGCCCGACGGCCTTGTCAAGCGGTGTTCCCGATATCTCCAGCCCCGCAACCTTTTCCTCCGCGCAGATCCGCAGATACATCTTGTGGTGCTCTGGCGTGATATGCACCGACGGCAGGATAGTCACGTTGGCCATGAAGGGCATGTCGGTGAGCTTCCTCGTCTCCCTGATGGCTTTTCGGAATTCATCCTCGGTGGAATAGTTCCCGGCGGTAAGGTTTCCCATGCCGCCTGCGTTCGAAACAGCCGCACAAAGCTTCGGTTTGCAGAGCCACATCATGGCGCCGCATATAATAGGATACTTGATTCCGAACATCTCGGTAATGGCAGTTTTCATTTTTCGTCGATCCTTATTGCTATATTTTGTGATCTGACCAGTCGATCAAAGGATGGGTCTCTATCGAGCCTTCTTATCGAGAATGGGGACCAGCAATGAGCCTTTGGTAATCTTGTACCTATGCCTTCTCCACATCACGGTACGGCTGAAGAACGGCACAAACCAGATAAAGCCTACGATGATATCCTTGATGGGCGATAAGAGATAATGAAAGAAGCGATGCGCCGATTTTATCCTCTTGCCCAACAAGTAATCTCCCAGTATCTTTGCGATCCACACCGCAGCTGCCAAGGAGATCGTGCGGGTCGTAGGTCCTAATACGACCAGCGCGAGGCACGATATGAATACGGCGTTGCTCAGGATCTCGGAGATGTATCCGACCCCCGAGATCTTGCGCCGCAGTTTCCCCCATCGTACATGTCTTTTGATAAATTGTTTAAAGGTCCGATAGTGATTGACCGCATTGACCACATGGCCCGCGGTGACAACCCCCGTGCCTTTTTTGTGCATCAAATCCCCAATCACATAGTCCTCGGCAAGGACGTTCCGCACGGCCCCAAACCCTCCGATCTCCTCAAATGCCTTCTTCCGCAACAACAGAGATTTGCCGACGACGGTGGGCATCTTGAAAAACCCGTTCAGAAGGGCAACATGCCCGATAACAAAAGAATTGAGATGCAGATTCTCCAGCAGAGAGCCAAAGGTCCGGCTGCCGATGCCCCGGATGAGGTTGTTCACCAGCCCGAGATCCGGATCTTTCATCGGCTTTATGATCTCCCTGAGATAATCTTTATCTACCCTGACATCGCTATCGCTGATCAGGAAATACGGGAATTGAGATGCCTCATAGGCGGCAATAAGGTTGTCGACCTTCGGATTCAAGGCATAATCCCTTTGTTTTACGACGATGGAGATCTTTTTATGAGGGTACTGTTTTTTTATTTCTTTCGCCAGTTTGAGGGCAGGATCATCCTTTTCTTCGAGGGCGAATATGATCTCATAGTCCGGGTATGCCTGGTTGCAGAAGGTGGTGAGATTATCGCGGAGATCATCATCGAGCCCTTTGAGAGGCTTCAGGATCGATATGGGGGGGCAGAATCCCTTTGACGATAAAGGTGGGGTGAGCGTGCCCTTTCCACTCGTGCCATCCTTTTCCCCGCTTAGAAAATCAGATTCCGGCAGGACCCCGTCTTTGGGGATGGCAGAGCGAATGGCGAGGTTTTGTAGCACTATGTCGACTATACCGATTGTTACCAGGCCCGCAAAGATGAGGAATAGCGTCATGGTAACTTGTATTTTATCCTCTCAGGAGGTTGATGGCAATATCCCTTTTTTCTTATAAAATAAGGGGTAGTCCCTGCGCCTGTCAAGGAGAGATGAACGGCCTGAGGGCTTATAGCGTGTCGGCGAAAAGATCATGGTTTACTTTTTCATGGTATCTCTGATATTTTATCTCAAACTCAAACGAAGGAGGGTTATCATGGCTCGTAAGCTCTACATAGATGAAGATGAGTGCATCGGCTGCGGTACCTGCGAGGAGATCTGCCCGGAGGTCTTTAAACTCAATGAAAAGACGGAGAAAGCGGAGGTCATTGATCCGGCGGGGTCTTCTGAAGACAAGATCGAGGAGGCCATAGAGGCCTGCCCGGTTGAATGTATCCATTGGGAGGAGTGAGCGGTAGAGGGGCTAGTTTGTTGTAAGTCATCTTTCAAAAGGCTGTTGCTCAAACCAGAATGTGACCACAATTTGAACGTTTGCTAATTGTGGCATTCAATAATTTCAACAGGTTAGAAAGACAATCATTCCGCTATATCTAAACAAAACCACCAGACGGGGCGTTGGGCAAAAGGCTGTCAAGGCCGGGCGCCTTTTTGCTAGATTCCCATCAAGGGGGATCCATAGCGCCGTCTAGGAACCTGGGCCACGTGATGAAGAAAGGAAGGAACGTGGGAGAAGGCATTCTCATAGGCTACTTCGCAAAACGGGATGCGGCTCGCAGGGCCCTCAAGGAGTTGCAGCGGATGGGTTTCCGCCGCGTTGCCTTGGTGAGCAAGACCGCGGAGGGACATATCCAAACGCGGGACCCCTTCCTGCGGCGCCGGGCTTTCGGGGCGGCCACAGCTTTCATCCTTTGCGGCGTCCTCGCCGAGGCTGCCGCTATGAGCCTTCAGTGGTCGGTGCCGATTCCAATCGGAAACCTTTCTGCCCTGATTCCGGGCCTGGCGGGTGGGATCGCCGGAATCCTCTTCGGTGTAGCATGGAGACGACGATCGCGGTTCGGCGTTGAACGAAGGCTGCTTAAGGATCATGCGCGCTGGTTGGTGTCCGAGGAGACCGTCCTGATTCTCCAGGCGCCGATCGAAACATTGCGCTCCCCAGTGGCGGCGCTACGGGAAAGCGACGAGATCCCGCCCGCCGTATTCGTTCTGCATCCGAAGCGAGAGGATCTCATCGGAGAGGCGGAGAGCCTCGAGAGTCCGCTCTCGGCGGCACAGATCCAGGAGTATGCCGAACGTCTCGCCAAGGACCATCAGGTGGGCCCGAACCCCCGGCGGAACATCAAACTGCTCAAGCGGCTCGAACAGACCCGGCGATGGATCCATCGTGTTTGCCTGGATCTGTCCGAAGCGACGCGACTGGGACAGAGTACGCCTCCAACCGCCGAGTGGCTCCTCGACAATGAGTACATGATCGAGAGTAACGTGCGCGAAGTTCAGTTGAACCTTCCCCGGCGCTATTACCAGGAGCTGCCGGCGCTGGCCAACGGGCCCCACCGGGGTCTGCCGCGCATCTACGGCCTCGCACGGGAACTGGTCTCCCATGCAGACTTGCGTCTGGATAGGGACAACATCCTCGCGTTTATCGAGGCCTATCAATCCGTCGGCGCATTGTCGATCGGCGAACTCTGGGCCGTACCCCAGATGCTGCGCGCGGCGGTGATCGAGAGCATCCTTAATCTCGCCCAAAAAGCTCTGACAGAGTTGCGAGAACGTGAGATTGCCGACTTCTGGGCAAACAGGCTCATTACGGCCAATCGGCGAGATCCCAACCAGCTCTTCTCGGTCCTTGCGGAACTTGCCGAAACGCAACCCAGTCCGAGCCCCTATTTCACTTCGCAGCTGATCGATAACCTCTACGATCAAGAAGCCGCGCTCGTGCCGGTCAAGGCATGGCTCGAGCGTACGTTTCGAAGATCCCTGGGCGATCTCAATCTTCGTGAGCAAAACCGCCAGATGAAGGATCAGATATCGATCGGGAATGCATTTACCAGTTTGCGACAGCTCGCCCTTTTGGATTGGAGAAAGATATTCGAAAAGATCAGCCGGGTGGAGCAGTTGCTTCGGCTGGATCCTTCGGGTGTCTATCCCCGGATGGATTTCGACACGCGCGATCGGTATCGCAGGACGATTGAAGAACTCGCCCGCAGGTCCGGCCAGGCGGAAGAACGAGTCGCCCAACGCGCCATTGACCTGGCGACGCGCGCCGCCCATAAAGGGATGAAGGACGAACGGCGGATCCATGTCGGGACATATCTGGTTGGTGCAGGAAGACGAGAGCTGGCGCAGCTCATACGATGCCGCGAAGGGATCCGGTTCCGCACCGTACAATGGGTCTACCGCCATCATGCTGGAGTGTACCTTCTTGGCCTCTGCTTTTTTGCCGCAGTATTCATCTCCCTGATCGTCTTGCTTGGCATGCGCGGACAGACACCCGGGATCAGGCTTTTGCTAGCGCTCCTTTTGTTGCTTCCGATTAGCCAGCTTTCGCTCGAGGTTGTGAATTATCTGGTCACGCGGCTGCTACCGCCACACACGCTTCCGAAGATGGATTTCGAGAAATCAGGTATTCCCGATGAATTTCGAACGCTCGTCGTTGTGCCCATGCTGCTGGTGGATGCGGAGACGATCCGGACCGAGGCGGAAAAGCTCGAACTCAGATATCTCACCAACAAAGAGAACAATTTACTCTTTGGTCTCTTCTCGGATTATACGGATTCGCAGCACGCGCATGCTGAGGAGGACGAACATCTGCTCCAAGCGGCGATCGAAGGCATCGAAGCCCTCAATAACCGGTATCGCGGCGAACGTTTCTTCCTTTTCCATCGAGAGCGAAAATGGAGTGAATGCGAGCAGAAATTTATCGGGTGGGAGCGCAAGCGCGGGAAACTGGAAGAGCTCAATCGTCTGATCGATGGAACGCGGCCTGAGGATGCCGATCGGTTGGTGTACGTCGGCGACCCGGAGCGCCTGTCCGACGTGAGATTCGTTATCACGTTGGACAGCGACACGCAGCTGCCGCACGACACCGCCCGCAGGATGATCGAGACCCTGGCCCACCCGCTCAACCTGCCGCGCTTCGATGACAAAGGCGGCATCCTGGCCGGCTCCTATGCGATCATCCAACCGCGCATGAGCCCCTCCCTGCCGAGTACGAGCGCCACGCCATTCAGCCGGCTCTTCTCGGACCCAATCGGAATCGACCCCTATACCAAGGCTGTTTCCGACGTCAACCAGGATCTCACCGGTGAAGGCTCCTACCATGGCAAAGGCATCTATGATGTGCGCGCCTTCAGTCGAGTGCTTTCCGGGAGGTTTCCCGAAGAGCAACTGCTCAGTCATGATTTGATCGAAGGTGCTCACGTTCGCGTCGGCCTCGCCAGTGATATCGAGCTCTATGATGAGTTCCCGCAGGATTACATGAGCTACACCGGCCGGCAGCATCGTTGGATTCGCGGTGATTGGCAGATAGCGGAATGGATCTTACCGCGCGTTCCCCAGCCCGGAGGACAGTGGGGGCCAAATCGGCTCTCCTGGTTCGACCGCTGGAAGGTCTTCGACAACTTGCGCCGGAGTCTGGTACCCGCGACCAGTCTGGGCTTACTGATAGCCTCCTGGCTGACCTCCTCCGGGATGGTATGGATATCTGCCGTGGTGGTCGCCATGCAGCTGCTCTTTCACCCTTTAGTTCAGCCCTTCATATGGGCGACCACCGGCCAGGGGTTGAGGGGCTTTTCCTTCTCAAGAGTAGCGCACGACCTGCTGCGGGCGATTGTCGAAGCTGCACTGCTTCCGCGCCAGGCCTGGCTGGCGCTGGATGCCATTCTGCGGGTCTGGTATCGCCGTCTTATCTCTCATCGGGGGTTGCTCGAGTGGACGTCAACCCAGGTGATGCATGGGAATGCCCCGGATCGAGTGCGAACGTTCGTGATGTTGCTGGGCCTGGTGAGCATCTTCAGCGTGATCATGGGTTGGGCGGTGCAGCGCTGGATGCCGTCGAACATTTTCCTGGCCGGTCCCTGGCTCGTATTGTGGTTCCTATCCCCTCTGATCGGTTGGCTCTTGACCCTAAGACCGCACGCGAGGTCACAGCGATTGCTGCTTCCTGAAAAGGATTTGCGGTTCCTGAGGAAGGTTGCACGACGAACCTGGCGTTATTTCTCTGATTTTGTCGGCGATAACACCTCTTGGCTTCCGCCCGACAATTACCAGCTCTCCCATAAGAATCAACTGGCGATGCGTACCAGTCCAACCAATATCGGTTTCTGGATGGTCGGCGCGCTCGCCGCACATGATTTCGGATATCTGACGGTGGATCAGGCCGTCGACAAGTTGACGCGTACTATGGAGACGATCGGCAAACTCGAGCGCTATGAGGGCCATCTGTTGAATTGGTACGATATTGAAACCCTGACCCCTCTCGAACCTCGCTATGTATCCATGGTGGACAGTGGAAACCTGCTTGGCGCCCTCTGGGCCCTGGAGCAAGGTCTTGACGAGCTGATTCAGGGCCCCATGCTGGATGCGAAGGCCTTTGCCGGCCTGCGGGACACCGGTGAAATCTTGAAGCAGGTCGTCGAAGAGGAAGACGTCTCCGATCTCAATGCCCGCGGCCTTGACGAACTGATGCGCGGGTGGGAAGCCCCACCGGCTCGCATCGCCGACGCGCTGCGCTTGCTGCGGCAGGCAGAAGGCAGCGTAAAAGTTCTTGACCGTAAAGGACGTAAGTTCCTTTCTGGGGAACCCGGAGGGGGAACCAGAGGTGCAACCAAAGGTGGACCCGCCGGCGGAGAATCGGGTGCGGCCTATTGGGCCGGGCAGATGGAGAAACAGGTATCGGCCTGGCTCGAGATTACGGATCGCTATCTCGCCTGGATCGAAATCCTCGATGAAAAGACGGAAGACGAAGTCGCCCGGCTGGGTCTGGATGTCTTGCTCGCTTTCCGCCGGGATCTGCATCACGCACCTTCGCTTCGCGATCTCGCCGACGGGAACGTCGGATGTATTCAGACCCTCCAGTCGATCAGGGAGGCGGCACCCTCGGCAGCGGGTCCCCTCTTCGAATGGATCGACCGTCTTGCGCAGGCCTTCGCAAAGGCGAAATGGTTGGCGGGTGAAATGCTCGCTGTGGGCGAGCGCCTGATCCAGGATGGACGCGAACTGTCCGAATCGATCAACATGCGCTTCCTGTATGACTCCGAACGCCGGTTGTTCTCAATCGGCTACAACGTTTCCGAAGGCCGCTTGGATAGCGCCTATTACGATCTCCTGGCGAGTGAGGCGCGGCTCGGGAGTTTTGTCGCCATTGCGCGCGGGGACGTCTCCGCTGAACATTGGTTCTCGATGAGCCGGCCCTACGGCTCGATCGGCCGGCGCCGGGTGCTGCTCAGCTGGACAGGAAGCACGTTCGAATATCTAATGCCGCTGATTTTACAAAAATCGTATTGGAACTCACTCCTGGATAAAGCGACGAGGGAAGCCGTGGCGATCCACATCGCCTACGGTCGCAAGCGCCATGTGCCGTGGGGGATCTCGGAGTCCGCCTTTGGAGATCTGGACATCAACAAAACGTATCAATACAAGGCGTTCGGTGTGCCGGAGCTCGGATTAAAACGCGGCTTGGAGGAGGAGATCGTCGTAGCGCCCTATGCCACTCTTTTGGCGCTGAACATCGCGCCGAGAGAGACCGTGCAGAATCTGAAACGCCTAGCTAAGTTGGGGCTTTTGAACGATTACGGTTATTACGAAGCGATGGACTACAGCCGGCAGCCGGGTCGCTCGGGCGAGCGCGGGGTGATGGTACGAGCGTATATGACTAATCATCAAGGAATGAGTTTCCTGTCGCTGACCAACTTCCTCCATGGCAATATCATCCAACGCCGTTTCCATGCCGACGCACGCGTGCGTGCGGTCGAGCCATTGCTCCATGAACGCATCCCGGTCCTTCCTCCGCTCCACCACATCACCACCCGTGAGAGGGTGCCTTCGGTGATGGACGTCGGCAACGTCGCGCCGTCGGTGAGCAAATTCGATACGCCCCACACCGCCACACCAAAAACCCAACTGCTGAGTAATGGTAGCTATAGCCTGATGCTCACGAACGCCGGCGGCGGATACAGCCGGTGGGGAGACTATGAGATTACCCGCTGGAGGTCTGATCGGACGCGGGATCCGTGGGGAACCTTCTGCTACATCCATGAAGCCGATTCGGATCGCTTGTGGTCCAATACGTATCACCCAACCGGCGGGAAGGTCGAGGTATATTCCGCCAACTTTGCGCTCGACCGTGCCGTGTTCCGACGCACCGATAGCGGTATTCAAACCGAAACCGAGGTCATCGTCTCGCCGGAAGATGATGTTGAGATCCGGCGGATTACGCTGATCAATCGGTCCGTTCGCACCCGCCGCCTCGAGCTTACGAGCTACGTCGAACTCTCAATGGCGCCGCACAACGCGGACCGGCAGCATCCGGCCTTCAACAAGCTGTTCATCCAGACCGAAGCAGTGCCCGAGCAGCAAGCGCTCCTCGCGTCCCGCCGGCCTCGCGGAGATGACGACCCGCCCATCTATGTTGCGCACCGCTTCACGCTCGAACAAGTCGAGGATAACGCCTTGCAGTTCGAGACCGACCGGCGGCGGTTCATCGGGCGCGGGAGGACGCTCGCCAGTCCCATGGGGGTCTTTCAAGAGCTCGGTAGCAGCCAGGGCTTTGTCCTCGACCCGATCCTCAGCCTGCGGCGGAGCGTGACTCTCGGTCCGGGCCAGCGCATCCGGGTTTCCCTGGTTATCGCCGCCGGCGAAACACGCCGGCAGGTCTTAAGCCTGATGGACAAGTACGGAGAACTCCCAGCGATCGATCGGGCGATGGATTTCGCCTGGGCCTCCGCCCAACTCGAGTTGCGGCTGCTTCGAATCCAGCCCGACGAAGCCCGCCGCTTCCAGCAGCTGACAAGCCACCTGCTGTTTCCCAATCCCAGCCTGCGCCCTCCCATTGAATGCATCGAGGAGAATTGCAAGGGTCAAGCCGGATTGTGGCCTTATGGAATCTCCGGCGATTTACCGATCGCCCTGGTAACCATCGGCGAGGCGCAGGACATCACCCTGGTCCGTCAAATGCTCCAGGCGCATGCCTATTGGCGGAATCATGGGTTAAAGGCAGATCTAGTAATCCTCAACGAGGAAGCGAGCAGCTATGAGCAGCCGCTGCGCGAACGAATCGAGCGCCTCATCCAGACGCATCCGATGCACGCGGGGATCGATCAGCCTGGTGATGTCTATGTGCGCAACGCCGATCTTATGCCTGAGGAAGATCTGACGCTGCTCAGGGCGGCGGCGAGTGTGGTGCTGGTGGCGGCCCGCGGCACCTTGCCCCAGCAATTGGGGATGCCTGCGGAGGCTCCCGAGCTGCCGGAGCCCATGGTCAAGAAGCGTGCCCCCCGGGAGCCTTCGCCCGCGCTGCCCTTCCTGGAATTACCCTACTTCAATAGCCTGGGTGGGTTTACCCCGGACGGGCGTGAATACGCAATCTATCTCGGACCCGACACCCACACGCCTGCGCCCTGGGTAAACGTCATCGCCAACCCGACCTTCGGAACAGTGCTCAGCGAAACAGGGGCCGGCTTTTCCTGGTATGGCAACAGCCAGCGCAATCGCCTGACGCCATGGTCGAACGACCCCGTGATGGATCCACCTTCTGAGGCATTGTACATCCGGGATGAGGAGAGCGGTGTCTACTGGACACCGACCCCGGCGCCGATCCGCGAAAAGACCCCCTATCGGACACGGCACGGGGCAGGGTACACGGTATTCGAGCATAATAGCAATGGGATCGAGCAGGAGCTCCTGGTCTTCGTTCCCATAGACGAGCACGGGGGAGAGCCGATCAAACTGCAGCGGCTGCGGTTGAGAAACGACTCCGCCCGGCATCGCGCACTGTCGGTTACGTATTACGTAGAGTGGACACTGGGGGAGAACCGTGAGTCTTCCCAGATGCACGTCGTGACCACCTGGGATGATGAAGCTCGGGCCCTGCTTGCCAGAAACCGTTACCACCCCGAGTATGGGGATCGGGTGGCCTTCGCGGCCATCAGCCCTCCTGCAGAATCGTACAACGGCGACCGCACCTCCTTCCTGGGACGCAATCGCTCGATGGGAAACCCTGCCGCGATGGAGCGGATCAGGCTTTCGCGGCGGACGGGAGCGGGATTGGATCCATGCGCCGCGCTGCAGGTCACCATCAAACTGGCTCCCGGTGAGAAGGCTGAGATCACGTGCATGGTGGGCCAGGCCGGATCAGTGGAGGAGGTCCATAAGCTGGTTCAAACCTACCGGGAAGGATTGGCGTTCGAGACAACATGGGACCGCGCGAAGGCATGGTGGGATAATCTGTTGGGCACGATCGAAGTCCATACCCCCGAGCTTGCAGCGGACTTCCTGATCAACCGTTGGCT
>MGQS01000023.1:21149-21424 GCA_001797905.1 Deltaproteobacteria bacterium RBG_16_54_11
AGGCGATGTCCAGCACTGGTGGCATCCACCGAACGGCGCAGGTATCCGCTCGCGGATCTCCGATGATCCCCTGTGGCTTCCCTACGTCGTCGCTCACTACATCAGGATTACCGGTGATGTGGGCATCCTGCACACGACGGTTCCCTTCCTCAACGCTCCTCTGCTGGAAGCAGATCAGCGCGAAGCCTTCTCCACACCGGATATCGCGCTGGAGCGCGGCACGCTGTTTGAGCACTGCGAGCGTGCGGTTTCGCGCGGGCTAACCGTTGGGCCCC
>MGQS01000023.1:21554-33484 GCA_001797905.1 Deltaproteobacteria bacterium RBG_16_54_11
TGACCTGCTGGATCGGCCGGATCTGCGTAAGACCTATCAGCAAAAACGGAAGGCGCTGATTAAGCGTGTCGAACGAGCAGCCTGGGATGGGGAATGGTATCTGCGGGCGACCTTCGACGATGGCACGCCGCTTGGCTCTTCGGCGAATGAAGAGGCGAAGATTGATTCCCTGCCCCAATCCTGGGCGTGGCTGAGCGGCGCCGCCGACACGGATCGTGCAAAGAGGGCCCTGGAATCGGCGTGGAGACATCTCGTTCGCGAGGATGAAGGTCTCGTGCTGCTCCTCGAACCTCCTTTCGACAAAGCGGCGCCGTCACCCGGCTACATCAAGGGGTACCCGCCGGGGGTGCGCGAGAACGGAGGCCAGTACACGCACGCCGCCCTGTGGTTCGCCATGGCCATGGCACGTCACGGGGATGGCGAGCGTGCGGTGAAAATAATGCGCATGCTCAACCCGATCGAGCAGGCGCGTGATCCGCAAACCGTCTGGCGCTACGGGATCGAGCCCTACGTGATCGCCGGTGATGTGTACCGGTTGCCCGGGAGGATCGGTCACGGTGGTTGGTCGTGGTATACGGGTGCCGCGGCCTGGATGTACCGAGCCTGGGTTGAAGAGATCCTGGGTTTGCAGGTGAGGGGAAACCGCATGCAGGTAAACCCGGTCATCCCCGGATGGTGGGAGGGTTTCAGCCTGCGCTATCGTCACGGTGAAGCGATATACGAGATCAGGGTCGAGAACCCGGAAGGCCGGGAGCGAGGCGTTGCGTGGGTGGAGCTGGATGGTCAGCGCGTTCGGGGTGGGGTGATCCCGCTGGATCGAGACCTGGTCAAACATCGGGTCCTCGTACACATGGGGAAGGGGTAGTGTGCTTGAGCCATCTTTCAGGGCCTCCATCTTGCTCCGCCAAGAAATAAGGAGCTGCATCTGACTAGAGAGGGAATCGCCGTATCGTGTGGAGCTTGCTTGTCTCGACCGTAGTGGTCGCGCTTGCCGAAATGGGAGACAAAACCCAATTGCTTGCGTTCGTGCTCGCGGCCAGGCTCAAGCGAAAGGGTGCCATTGCCCTCGGGATTCTCGTAGCCACGCTCGCTAACCATTTCCTGGCTGGCTACGCAGGGATGTTCCTGTCGACGCTTGTTGCGCCGGAGGTACTCAGGTGGAGTATCGCACTCGCCTTTCTTGCCTTTGGTGCCTGGGCCCTTAAGCCTGATACTTTCGAGCAAAAGCGGGAACTCGGCAAGCAGGGGGTGTTCCTCACGACCGTGGTAGCCTTCTTCCTCGTGGAGATGGGGGACAAGACGCAGCTCGCCACCGTTGCCCTCGCGGCCCGTTATCATTCCCTCGTAACCGTCGTCCTGGGAACGACCCTCGGCATGATGATAGCAAACGTCCCGGCTGTGTGGCTCGGAGAAACCCTTGCGCGCCGAGTGAACATGCAGTTGCTCCGCTGGCTGGCCGCCGCCCTCTTCTTCCTGTTGGCGATACTGACAATTGTGGCGAGCGGGAAAGGGGACAAAATACTTTTCTTAGGATGAAATATAAGGGGGGGAACACGAATAAAAAAATCCCTTATCACCTTTTCATGCCTCATGACCAGGCGAAGGATTATCTACAAGGAGGATTATCATGAACACAAGATTGTTTCGAGCCATGTTTTTAATATTGATCATCTTGGTTATCTGTCCTGCCTTGGTTTTCGCGCAGGGTCTCACGCCGATCAAGTTGTTGAAACCGCAAACGGAGGGTGGCCGCCCCCTCATGCAGGTGTTGAATGATAGAAAATCATCACGGGAATTCAGCAGCAGGGAGCTGCCCCTCCAGGTGCTCTCCAATATGCTGTGGGCGGCATACGGGGTAAACCGCGCGGATTCGGGAAAGCGTACCGCGCCGTCTGCGGTCAATTGGCAGGAAATCGATATCTACGTCGCCACCGCCCACGGCCTTTACCTTTATGACGCGAAGGCGCAGGCGTTGCAGCCGGTTCTGTCGGAAGACATCCGCTCTATGACCGGGCGCCAGTCGTTTGTGCAAGAGGTGCCGGTGAACCTCATCTATGTAGCGGATCACGCGAGGATGGGCAATGTGACCCCCGAGGAAAAGGTTTTTTATTCGGCTGCCGGCACGGGCTTCATTGGCCAGAATGTTTATCTGTACTGTGCCTCCGAAGGGCTGGCGACTGTTGTGCGCGGCTTAATCGACCGGCCTGCCCTGGAGAAGGCGATGAAGCTGAGACCGGAGCAGAAGGTCACCCTCGCACAATCAGTGGGATATCCGAAAAAGTAGTCATTTTTTATGATAAAGGTGGATGGGTGGCTACGGGAGGCAGGGCAGTCACGTACCAACCGGGAACTATAAGGATATGACGTGTTGAACAAGCCGGCGTATTGGACTGCCACTGCATTGCGCTTCCTGGCTCCTGTGGCCAACGCTGGCAGAAAGGAAATGCAATGAACGATTTTCCGGCATTTATGAAAAATTATAAAAACAAAATTTCTTCACAATCACAATATAGCAAGGGTATTCAAGGGTATGTTTATGACGGAGCCGATGGAAGCCAGATGGCATTTTGGACACATGAAGTAGACGGAATATCTCAAGAACATGCGCATGATTATGATGAATATTTTGTGGTCGTTCAGGGAAAATATACCGTAATCATTGGCGGCAAGAAAATCCCTGTGGGTGTTGGTCAAGAATATTGTATCCCGAAGGGATTAGCTCACGCAGGTGAATATATTGCAGGCACCAGAACGATATACGCGTTTGGGGGAAAAAGAGTCAAAAGAGAAATTGAGGAATAAACGTAAGGTGAAAGATTATAACCATTGTATGCAGCCGAGCCACCGCTCAAACTCGTCGTTTTAGATGGAAAGAAACTATGAATATCGATATCCGATCAGCCAGGCCGGATGATGCACCGTTTCTCGCATGGGTAATGCTTGCGGCATCGCGGTCGCATCTCAACTATGGGGTTTGGGAACACTATGTGGGCGGGACCGAGCAAGATTGTCTCTCTTTCCTTAGTCTCATTGCCACGACGCAAAAACCTCATTTGTTTCATTATTCTACTTTTATTGTGGCGGGGATGAATGGGCAAGAGGTCGGTGCGTTAAGCGGCTATGATCCAGAGATATTAGGGATGAAGGCATTCATGCAGGCCCTTCCGGAGGTTTTTCAAAAGGTAGGGTGGTCTAGGGATGAACAAAAGGCTGCCGTCGAGCGCTATCTCCCCTGGATGACCTGTATGCCTGATGATGCCGAAGGGGCATGGATCGTGGAGAGTGTTGCCGCCCTGCCGGAATATAGAAGGCAGGGTGTCGTGAACAGGTTGCTTGGTGAGATACTGAAGAAAGGCGGGAGCAGCGGGCATAAACGCGCACAGATAGGTGTTCTCATTAATAATACCCCTGCTCGGCGCGCCTATGAGAAAAGCGGATTTAAATTTGATAGTGAAAAAAGAGATCCAAATTTCGAGACAATCTTTGGCACCCCCGGCATAACGAAGCTTCTGCTTGATCTATAATTATAAAAGGAAAAGATATGCTGCCGAAATTCGCGAAATATGTAGGGTTGGCAAAATCGCTCAAGGCGGTGGATGCAAGGTTGATATCACCTCAGGATATCTACTTTGACATTCGAGCCATATTGAAGTGCCGGTGGGGATGTGAGGATTTCTTTCAGCATAGCATACGATGCGGGACAAGGGATACGACCTATCAAGAGCGAGTCGAAATGGTTAAGAGTTATGGCAACATTCTCTTAGTTCATTCTCATGACGCGAGGGAATTGAGTGTCGCAGTCCTGGAAATTGAAAGAACGGCTTTCCTTGACGGCTACTATTTCTCTTGTGCAATCAGGACCTGTAATCTTTGCAAGGTCTGTGCCGCTCAACGGGGAAACCCTTGCCCGAGTCCGGAAAAGGTAAGGCCGTGCGATCAGAGTTTCGGCATTGACGTATACAAGACAGCACGCAATCTGGGACTACCATGTGAGGTACTTCAAGGCGAAGGTGATATCCAAAACCGCTACGGCTTTGTCCTTATTGATTGAGCGGGGCAAGAAAAGGGGACAGGCTTTTTTTAAAAGTAGCCTGTCCCCTTTTTTATTTCTTTTATTCTCCTATTTCTTTAGCTTCTCCAGCGCTTTGACGAGGTCATCGAGAATTGGCCTCTTATTGATATCGTGGATATCGATATAGCGGATGATCCCCTTCTTATCGATGACAAAGAGGGCCCTCTCTGAGACACCGCCGGAGCGCAATATTCCGTATTTATCCGCTACGGCACCGTGGGGCCAAAAGTCGGAGAGCACCGGAAACCACAACTTCCCCATCTGATGCGTCCACGCAAAGAGCGTGGGAATATTGTCCACGGTGATCCCGATCAGTTGCGCGTCATAGCGGTCAAAGACGGCCTTTGCGATATTGTAGCCCGGCCATTGCTCTGAGCACACCGGCGTCCAGGCTGCCGGGACAAAGGAGATGACCACATTCTTTTTCCCGCGGTACTGGATGAGTGAGACCTTTCCGCCGGAGACAGCGGGAAGGGCGAAGTCAGGGGCCTCATCTCCGACCTTGAGTTTGGGCACACTGTCAATAGGCTTCAGTTGCCCCACATCGTAGATATTCTCCCTTAATGCATCCGAAAGGCCGTAGGCCGCGGCCACAAGGCACAAGACGGCCATCACGCCCATGACGAGTGCGCAGTAGATTCTTTTTCTCTTCAGCATGGTTTGGTCCTCCTTATAGTCCTGATGAGATAACTATTTGTTTAAGAAATTGAGCAGGATCTTGAAAGCCGCCCCGTTGGGTTTGAACGACGGTGAGAGATCCATCCGCGTTGATCTTTGCGGCGATGAAGAAGGGCGTTCGTTCCTTTCCTAACGCCTTGTAGATGGCATAATCCTCATCGGGAAACAGGGGAAAGGGGACCTCGTAGCTCTTTTGGAACACCTCAACCTCAAGGGGGGTATTCCCTGCACCAATCCCTATCATCTTGATCTTCCCCTTCAGGTTTGGATCCTTGTTTATGAGCTGATAGAGCTCATTGACCCGTGGCGCCTCCGCCTGACAGTTGCCGCAGTACATATTGAAGATCTCGATGATTAGCGCCTGCGCCTTTATCTGCGATACGGCGAACGATCCTTTTCCTGAAAGCCCCAGGTAGCTCTTGGCGCCGGGGGTTTGAGGAACGGGAAGCTTGATAGCAGGTAGGGCATCCCCCCTGGCCAGCGGTTTTTCGGCTGCCAGGGCTGCGCTATTAAGAACACAAAAACATACGGCAAGAACCGTGAAGAACATCATGGTTTTCTTCATCATATATCCATCCTCCCTTTATAATGAAATATGCTTATAGTATTATCATTATCATACCGACAATCAAGGTCACCGCAAGACCTATTCATGACACGCTCATCTTCGAGGCCACCCGGCGGCGGCCATGTAGATAACGGTCTCTTCGAGACCATCGATCCCTATGATGCTGTTTGCCTTATCATCAAAAAAAGCCCCGATTGCACAGACCCCCAGCCCGAGGGCGCCGGCAGCCAGGTAGAGATTCTCCCCTATGTGGCCTGCATCAAGATAGATGTACCGATACGCCCGCTGACGGTATTTCCACCGGGACCGTTCCACTATGGCGGTCCAGATGAAGGTCATTTGGGCCGCCATCACGATCGTTTGGCCGAGGGCAGCTTCGGCCACATCACGTGCCAGGTCGCCCTTCTTCAGGAACTCGAGGTCGAAGGTATGGGGCCTGAAGTGATAGATACCCGGCTCGATCCCCTCAACCGCCCTTACAAAAAGATAGGTTTCGACCGGATAGAGCCCCCCGGCTGAGGGCGCTGTCCTGAAGAGGAACTCTCCATATCTCGCCGTGACGCCCTGCGTTGCCCAGAGGAGGGCGGAGAGCTTTTCAGAGGTCATGGATCGTCCCGCATCATATTCCCTCCGCGATCTGCGGCTATAGAGGAGCCGCCAGAGGTTGGGGTCCCCCGTAAGATCGGGCTCAGGAAGGGGGATAATAGCCAAAGGGGCCTCGTAGTTTTTTAATGGCTCGGGCTGCCTGCTCCGATCGAGGGTATGGCCCTCCATGTTGTCCGGGTCGTATTTGGTCTCCTGCTGAAACCGTTCGCCTATCCCCGCTTTTCCCCCGTCTTTGGAGCCCTTGGGAGGAGTCATCTTTCCTCCTTCAACAATGCCAGCATCTGGTGCGCTTCCGTTGTGGGAAGCTCGCATCGGAAGTCCTTGCACACATACGCCGTGGCCTTGTTATCGAGACTGGAAAGGCCTTTGGTAAATTCAGCCAAGCGGGTGATATCGGGAGATTCTTCTCCCGCCGGACGGAAGATGACCACCTTGTTGGGGACAAAGGCCTTTCTCAGGGCCGTCACCATGGCCTTGGTATCCTCTGCATGCTGATTGCCGACGATGACGATCTCGTAAGAAGGGCCGCGCGCAAGATCGAGGGCGATCATCAACTGAGTATAGGCCGCCGGTGATTGGGTGACCGCGTTGGAGAACGCGCGGGAGAGAGCAGCCGCCTTTTCTTCATATTCCGCATGGGCAGTCAATCGTGCCAGGCGCAGGAGGTTCAACATGGCCGCTGAATTTCCGGAAGGCACGGCGCCGTCATAGATCTCTTTTTTTCGCACGAGGACCTTATCGGCATCTTCCGCAGTAAAATAGAAACCGCCCTCTTTTCCATCCCAAAAGTGTTTGAGCATCATGGCGTTGAGATCGAGCGCCCTTTGTAGATAGCGCGGCTCAAAGGTCGCTTCATATAGCTCTATGAGTCCCCAGGTCAAAAAGGCATAGTCATCCAGAAAGGCCGCTATTGCGGCTTCGCCCTGCCGATAGCGATGATACAGCCTGCCTTTCGCATCGACCATGCGGGCCAGGATAAAATCCGCTGACCGCCTGGCTGCATCTTCGTAGAGAGGTTCATCGAATACCTGTGCACCCTTGGCCAAGGCCGCTATCATCAGACCATTCCAATCGGTGAGGATCTTGTCGTCCTTATGGGGGTGTGCGCGTTTTTTGCGTGCCTCGAAAAGTTTTGTGCGCGCCGCCTCTAACCTTTGGCCAAGCTCGTCCGGAGTAATTGCGAGGTCCGAGGCGATCGCCGAGAGCGGTTTTTTCAATAAGAGAATATTTTTGCCGGTTTCCCTCCCTGTTGCCTCTTCCGCGAAATTCCCGTTCTTCTTCATGGTAAAGACTGTTGCTATCAAATCCGCTTCTTCCCGTGAGAGTAGCTGCTCCGCCTCCCCTAAGGTCCAGAGGTAAAACGCGCCCTCCTCGCCCTCGCTGTCCGCATCTTCGGCAGAGTAAAAACCCCCCTCCGGATCCATCATATCCCGCAAGACGTATGTCAAGATCTCCCTGGCCGTTTGCTCGTACTCCTCTTTGCCGCCAGTGGCCTGATAGGCCTCGATGTAGGCCATGGCCAGCAAGGCCTGGTCGTAGAGCATCTTTTCGAAGTGGGGGAGAAACCATCGGCTATCGGTGGAATAGCGGTGGAAGCCGAACCCCACATGGTCGTAGATACCTCCCAGCCTCATCGCTTCGAGGGTCTTCTCCGCCATCGCGAGGGACGGTTCATCACCGGTGCGCCTCCAGTAGCGGAGCAGAAACATCAGGTTGTGGGGCGTCGGAAATTTCGGCGCAGTTCCGAAGCCGCCGTATTGTGCATCAAAACTCCGGGAGAGCTGGTCATACGCTGTCTTTAGGGTACCCTCCCCCAGTTCTCTGCCCGGCGTGCTTGGCGCTTCGCTCGCTATCTGGCCGAGGGCGCCGGCGATCTGCTCTGCTGAGGTAAGCAGCTCATCCCTTCTCCCCACCCACAATGCCTTGATGCTGGGAACTATTTCCTTCATCCCTATACGCCCGAACCTGGTCTCCCGGGGGATGTAGGTGGTTGCGAAGAACGGCTTTTTATCAGGTGTCATGATGACGGTCATAGGCCATCCCCCACTCCCCGTCATCATCTGGCAGACAGTCATGTAGGCATTGTCTATATCAGGCCTTTCCTCTCTATCGACCTTGATGCAGATGAAGGTCTCATTCATCAACCGAGCGACCTCGGGATCTTCAAAGGACTCCTTTTCCATGACGTGACACCAGTGGCAGGTGGAGTAACCGATGGAGAGAAAGATCGGCTTGTCCTCCTTGTGTGCTCGATCGAAGGCCTCGGCTCCCCAGGGGTACCAATCAACGGGGTTGTGGGCATGTTGGAGTAGGTAGGGGCTCTTCTCGGATATGAGCTTGTTAGGCATCCGGCGCCTCTTCCTTTCCCCAGCCTAGGCCTTCCACAATCCGTGCAGGTTGCAGTGCTCACGGGCCTCGATCTTGCTCGCCTTGATGTCGAACAGGGCCTCGGGGGCATCTCCCGGCTTCAAAAACTGACGGTAGGCCTTGCCGTCCGCAATGATCTCGATCCATTCGATGTAATGCTTCTCCTCCATGGGGTGGGTAACGCTTCCCACCTTCACCTTGACGCCGTTGGCACTCTTCTCTATCACCGGCACGTGCTTTTCTTTGGCGGCGTCCACGGTGTTCGCCACGAGAAGCTTCATGGGCTGTCCGCAGCACACGAGCTCGCCCACCCCTTCGTGAAGGACCTCAACGATGTTTCCGCAGACTTCGCACTTGTAGATCTGGAGTCTCTGTGTCATGATGTTTTCCTCCTTCTTATGAGTTTTTATACATTCCCCGTTCCGGTGGATGTATCCCTATCATTGTCCTCCCGTTCGATTCACGTAATCAAAGGCCGCAATAGCCGCCTTTGCGCCTTCGCCGCAGGCCACGATAATCTGTTTAGCGGGGACATTGCTGACATCACCGGCAGCGAAGATCCCGGGTATATTTGTTTCGCAGCTGCAATTAATAAGTATCTCTCCCCTCTCATTTTTTTCCACATTCGTGATAAAATCAGCCGCAGGGGTCGAGCCTATCTCGACAAAGATGCCGCCGACGGAGAGATCTTCCACCTTATCGCCCTTGATTATTTCTATACCCTGGACAAGCTGTTCCCCGTAGATTCGCTTTATCTTTGTGTCCGTATAAAAGATTACCTTGCCGCTTGCCTTGGCCTTTTCTATCATGACGCTATCTGCCGTCAATTGTGATTTCACTTCCATGAGGTATATCTTTTTTGCAATCTTTGTTAATTGCAACGCTGCATCGAGAGCCGCATTACCTCCGCCGATGACGGCGACATCCATGCCGGCGAACAGCGGGGCATCACAGGTGGCACAGTACGTAACTCCCCTGTTCTTTAATTCATCTTCGCCCTGCACACCCAGTTTCTTGGGCCTTCTTCCCGACGCAACGATTACCGTCTGTGCGGTATATTCCCCCTTATCTGTTTTAATCCGCGCGATTGCGTCCGGTTTTTCTACAGCCGTTGCCTTCTCGCCCTCCCTCAACTCCACATCAAATTGGCTGAGGTGATCTTTAAATTTCTGGACAAGCTCCGGACCGGTAATGAATTGGTATCCGAGGTAATTCTCGACATCCCAACTGAGCGATGCCTGCCCCCCGATGTCCGTGGCGATCATCAGAAAGCGCATGCGCTTCCGGGCCGCATAGACACCGGCAGTTATGCCTGCCGGCCCTGCACCCACAATGATGAGATCGTACAGATTCATCCCTTCTTTTGCAATTTTTCTGCAATAGCCTTCTGATCAAAGCCGATGATGACTTCCCCGTCGATAACGATTACCGGCACGGCCATCCTCCCCGAAAGGCGCATCATCTCCTCCCGGGCCTGCGTATCCTGCGCTACGTCCCGTTCCTCATAACTCACCCCCTGTTGCGAAAGGAACTCTTTCGCCTTGTGACAGTGGGGTCATGTAGATGTGGTAAATATCTTGACTTCCATAGCACCCTCCTCAATTCTCTAGAACATATAACCTCTCAGGTTCCTCTCCTCGAGGGGAGAGGACTTCATCGTGAGCCCCTTCGCCGGTGAGCCGCTCCGGAGGCATGACCTCCCTTCTCCCGTGCGTTATTTTTCAAGCTCGAACTTGTCCTTGGTCGCCCCGCACACCGGGCAGGTCCAGTCGTCAGGCAGCTTCTCGAAGGGGGTGCCGGGGGCGATGCCGCCGTCCGGATCTCCCTTAGAAGGATCGTAGATATAGCCGCATACTGTGCACTTGTACTTCTTCATGTTCTCTCCCTTCTTTTCTTCCTGCGTTGTTTCTATGTATGTAGGGGCCGTCTTAGGAGTGGTCCCTCGCTTCACCTCATGATAATAAGCATAGGTCATAGGCTCCCCATCCTTGAGGAGTTGCCCCTCCGTCACCTCACCCATAAAGATCGTGTGGGTCTCTGCATCCAGCTCCTTTATGACCTTTCCCTCCAGATAGCCCACGGTGTGCTCCTGAAGAATAGGACAGCCATTGGCCGCCAAACGGTAGTTCATGCCATCGAATTTATCAACCTCCCTTCCCGATTTGAAGCCGAACCTCCCGATGAGTCTCGGGGGGGCATCCTGCGACAGGATCGACACGGTAAATACGCCGCTTTTTTTGATGAACTCATGGGTGAGATTTTCTTTATTTATTGCCATGGCGATTAGCGGCGGGCTTGAGCACACCTGCATCAAGGCATTGGCCGTCTGCCCATTGATGCGATCTCCAGCTTTCGAGGTCACGATGTAAACGCCGTAGCTGATCTTGCGAAAGACCTTCGTGTCCATCATTTCTCCTCACCTGAGGTTGCCATATGCCACATTCCTCGCTATCGTTGCACGCTGGAAGGAACACCGTCTCCTTATTTGCATTCATACTTCATTGCTTCAAGTATCTCACGGAGAGAAACGTCCCTTTGTTTTATATCTGTGGGGAATTATCTATTACCGAACTTGCACACCTCCATGGTCACATCCTTGCCGCACTGTGGGCAGGTAGTTTCCAATTCGTCGGAGAACATCTCCACTTCATGGCCGCATTCAGGGCAGCGGCATGCAACCGGGGCCACATTTCTGCCCTCTACCGCACACCCCTTCAAGGGCCTATCCTGTTCGTCTTTCATGATGGTCCCCCTCCTGATATAATATTTATTCGCCGCCAGCTGATATAACCTTGCGGGCGAATAGGCGTCCTTATTGGAAATAATTATATACTTGTCACCAGGTGATGTAAATTTGACCTTAGTCCAACAAGAAACGAAGCCCCCCTTGGGCAAGGTTAAGTCAACTCTTTTTTGCCCCTTCTTCTTCCCTCTTCCAGAGGCAGAGCAACTCGCCGACATGGTAGTGGCATTGGATTAATTCCCACCCCTTGTCCCCTTCAGCATTCAAAATTTTCTCCAGGGCTGCCAGATTCTTTTCCGGGAGATCGTGCACAAGGCAATGGCCTTTGTCGTCACACTGGATAACCCTCTCGGATTCTGAAACCATAGCAGGCAGGTTGTGCGTGCTTGTCTTATAACGCCATCGTGCCATAGCTTTATTCCCCTCCTTCACCGTTTTGACAGGTAGGACAGTAATAGGTCCCCCTGCCGTTTAGTTTTTGTCGTTCGACCCTTCCCCCACACCTAAAACATTCTGCGCCCTCCCGCCCGTAGACCGAGAGGTAATCCTGATGCTCTCCTTCCTTGCCGAAGAGATCGCGCCAGTCCGAGACCGAGGTGCCGCGGCAAGCGATGGCCCTCGTGAGGATCTCCTGCGCGGCTTCCCCGATTTTGACCCATTCATCACGGGAAAGACCATTGACCCTTCGCCAAGGGTCCAGCCGAGCACGGTGGAGGATCTCACAGGCATAGATATTGCCGATGCCTGCTATGCGGCGTTGATCCATGAGGAACGATTTTATGGGCGTGGTGCTTCGCTGAGCAATCTTCAGTAGGTGAGCTGGGTCAAACGCGTCAAGGGGATCGCATCCTAAAGAGATGCAATACTCCTTGTTGTGGACTGTTACCATACCAAAG
>MGQS01000023.1:33500-42675 GCA_001797905.1 Deltaproteobacteria bacterium RBG_16_54_11
GGAAGATCCTCCCGTGGGGGAAGGAGATCACCAAGCGGGTATGAGGCAGCAGCCCGTTCCCATCCTGCCACAGGAGCCTTCCCGTCATACGCAAATGGAACAGGAGCGACCCCCCCCCTGTCAGCGTCATCGCCAGCGCCTTGCCATGGCGCGCAAACCCTTTAACCTTCCGTCCCTTAACCCCCCTGACGCCCCGGAGTTTGGGGTCAATAACGCGGGTCTGCCTTATCGTCGCACCCACAACAACGGTACGCAGTTGGCGGCAAAGGGTTTCTACCTCAGGGAGTTCGGGCATTACCTTCCTCCCGGACGCATGCGGCGCAGGTGCCGAAGATATAGAGTCGCGCTTCTTCCATCTTATGGCCATTGAGCCCCCCTTGCCGCTCAAAGATGACCTCCTCCATACCGACGTCATATATCTTCCCGCAGTGACGACAGTGGAAGTGATGATGGGGTTCGGTCTTATAGTCGTAGTGGGCCTTGTTGCGCTCGATGGTTACCTCTCGAACGAGCCCGTGTTGTTTAAAGAGATCAAGCGTGTTATAGACCGTGGCTCGAGACAGGGCGGGATACAGCCCCTGCAGAGATTGGTAGATATCCTCGGCCGTGGGATGTTGTGTATTGTCTTGGAGAAAGTCCAAGATCGCTGACCGTTGAATGGTCAGCAGAACACCTTTCTCTTTGAGCCCTGCCTTCTTCTCCTCTAAGGTCATCTGCCGCACGCTACCCTCTTAACACAATAAGGATTTCTTTGTCAAGAATTAATCTAATCTTTAATCGATTATAATTTAGTTGTGCGGATCTTTGCGCCCTGTGCCTTGGGAGCCGATGGAAAAATCAAGAAAGGGTGCTTGCTTCTCCCTCAAGGAAGGTCTTCCGCCTCGTGCGGGTACGGATGCGCCGCTTGCTGATCCAAGACCACTGGCCGGGGTATCTTTTAATATAGGATTCCATGACGCGGGCAATCTGCTCGACAATGGTGAATACATCGCGCTCCTCGTCGCCGCTGAGCCGAACCTTTAAGGGGGGATCGATGATGACCTTATGCCCTCTGTCTCCCTGGCGGACGATGAACAGGGGGAGGATGGGGGCTCCGGTCTTCAGGTGATAGGCCGCCGGCCCTACGGGCAGGGCCATGGCGCGCCCGAGGAATTCCACCACTACCCCTCCCTGTTTTTGGTTTTCATCGCAGATAAAGCCCATGATCTCCCCCTTGCGCAGGACGCGGAGGATCTCTCTATGGAATGTAAACAAGGAATCACTCATGATGAAACTGGTCCCTACCCTCTCCCCCATCTGTCGCCACACCTGTGCGAGCCGGGGATGGGGCTGGCCGCCCATCATCCACGTAAGGTGGAACCCGCAGGCGTTTAACTTCGCCCCTATAAGGGTGAAGGTGCCGAGGTGGGCGCTGACGCCGATGGCTCCCTTGCCCAGGGCCAAGGCCTGCTCGAGGTTTTCTCTCCCTTCCAGCGCTACCCATGGGTCGAACTTCTTGCCATAAAATGGGACGCAATAAAAGGTCTCCATAAAGCCCCTGAGCATGTTGATAAAACTCTCTTGAGCTATGCGCCCCTTTTCTTCATCCGTCAGGGAATTATGAAAGGTGAAGGTGAGGTTATCCAGCATCTTTTTTTTATACTTGCCTGCGAAACGCCACGCAAGCTTGCCCCCGATGCCCCCGATGAAAGAGAACGTCCACGCAAAGGGAATGAAGCGGACACATTGAGGTAAGCCCCTTAAGGCAACGCTGGCGAACCAGTAGCGGATCTCTCGCTGCACCCGTTTCCATCCCCGTTTTTTTCTTCTTACCTTCATGGCAACCCTTCTATGATTGTGAGGGTTTGAGCACCTTTTTCCTCACCAACCATAACCCTAGCGCAAGAGCAGTCCCAATCAGGCCCCCTGCGATGACATCGAGAGGAAAGTGCGCCCCCATGTAGATGCGAGAAAGCCCCACCCCCACGGCCAAGCACAAGAAGAGGGGCGCCCACCGTGGGAAGAGGAATGAGAAATACGTCGCCGCAGTGAAGGCGGTCTGAGTGTCGCCGGAGGGGAAGGATCGATACCATAGTTGCTTACCCAAAACATGGATATGGACCTTTCCTGCCTCGATAAGGGGGGCAAATTCGCTCAAGGGGCGGGGTCTGGGAATCATCTTTTTTAACGCGAAGATGCAAAGCCCGGCCATAAGCATGGCGGCAAAAAACCAGGGGAGGTGTTGACGAAAGTAGGCCGGCTTCTTTAATGCAAAGAAGATGATCACCAACGCGATCACGATCCCGGCGTTACCCAACCATGTTATGATATAGGAGAAGAAGAAATCCAGGAGAGGGATGGACCATTGATTATTGATCCATAAAAAGACCTTTTTATCCAATGCCAACAAAAATTCCATCTTTCCCCCCGCTGGATTGTGTGAGCGATCACCATAACTATATAGGGAGCAAAAGTCAACCCTTCAACTCTCATGCCGAAAGCTCAGGGTTGACCCTTCGACTCCCCGGCCAGAAGGCCGGTGCTTGCCCTTCGGCCTGAGTCTTCGGCGCCGTCGAAGACGTCAAGGGTGCCACCTTGACTTTCCCGCTCTTCTTCTGTTAGAGTGACGAGTCAAAACGATGATCCTCCATCTTCCCCCCCATATCGAGCAGAGACTTCGTCTCTTAAAGGACAAAGGTGGAGCCTCTGTCGTTATTCGACTGTATCAGCATAAGGACTATCCTGCCCTCGCTGAGATGTATCGATGCTTTGAGCCCAAGGAGTGGAGCCAGGGGCTTCCTCCTCGATTGGATCACAAGAGGGAAGAGTGGCTGAGATATGTGGTGGAAAGGGCAATTAACCTCCTCGCCATCATGGAAGAGAAGGTAGTGGGGCATGCCGCCCTCTTTGAGATAGAACACGCCAGAAGTTACGAGTACCTGATCTTTGTCCATCAGGACTATCAGGATCGAGGCATCGGGACGGCGCTCTCTCAGGCGATGAGGGATTTGGCTCAAGAGATGGAGTGGCGCAAGATCTGGCTTACGGTGGGGGCGATAAACCTCAAAGCCATCCATGTCTATGAGAAGGTTGGTTTTTGTATCGTGGGACCGAGGGATATTGAGTGTGTGATGACGCTCACCCTGAAAGAGGACAACGAAGGCCAATAAGTAAGCACCTTCCCCTGATCCGTCCTCGACGCGGCTGGCACTCGAAGACAGGGACCGATCCTGGTCAGCCCCCCGGCGTTACCGTTCCTATCAACCACACCTGCTCGCGGGAGGCCGAGAAACGGTGAGGCATTCCTTCCTTATAAACTCGCGCGGACGTCCCCATGATTCCGACGGTTCGCTCTTGGAGGTGTTCCCCTGACCCAACCGAGCATGGCAGAGGTCTTGGGCGCCAAGGGGATACTGGCCGCGGGGCTGGATTCCTATGAGCACAGACCCCAGCAGGTGGAGATGGCCGAGGCAATCTGGAGGGCGCTGCAAGAGGGGGGGGGGTTGATCGTGGAGGCAGGCCCGGGCACAGGGAAGACCTTCGCCTATCTGATCCCCGCCATCTACAGTGGCCACAAGGTGGTGGTCTCCACGGGGACCAAAAACCTGCAGGAACAGCTCTTCTTTAAGGATATACCGCTGCTAAGGGAAATACTCCCCATCAAATTCACGGCTGCGTATATGAAGGGGAGGGAGAACTATCTCTGTAAGCGCCGCTTCGCGATATTCAATCGGCAACCCCTCTTCAAGGTATTGGAAGATGCCTCCTTCTTCAAGGAGGTGAACACATGGGCATCCCGGACTGAGACCGGGGATCGAGCTGAGCTCGGGGGGGTGCCCGAGGCATTCTCGGCATGGGCCGAGATCTGCTGCAGCCGCGATCAGTGTCTCGGATCGGAATGCCCGGACCATAAGCGGTGTTTCCTTACCCGCATGCGCCAGGCGGCAGCCCAGGCCCAGGTGCTCGTGGTCAACCACCATCTCTTTTTCGCCGATCTGGCCATCAGGGATGCTGGAGGAGAGGTGATCCCGCGGTACAAGCGGGTGATCTTCGATGAGGCCCATCAATTGGAGGAGGTGATCACCGCCTATTTCGGCCTGGCCGTCAGCAACTACCGGGTGGAGGAATTGGCCCGGGACATACACAGGGAGTTGGCGGCGGGAAGGAGGCCGCCGGTCGAGCTAGAGAAGGCGGTGGATGACCTCCGGGGAAAAGGGGCACAGCTCTTCACCCTCTTTCAGGGGGAGGAACGGTACAGGCTGCGGGAGTTTGATCCCATGGTCTTTTCCCTGCTCTCGGACATCAAGAGGTGCCTCAGCGTCCTGCGCGGTATCATGGTGAAGAGATCCGAGAAGGAGGAGATCGTCTCCTTGATCCGCCGCACGCAGGAGTTGGGGGGAGATCTCGAATTTATCCTCTCCCAGGGTGATGCGCAGTACGTCTATTGGTGCGAGAACAGGGGGAGGGGGATCTTCCTCAGGGCCTCACCCATCGATGTCTGGCCGGAGTTGAACAGGAGACTCTATCCCCGCCTCGAGACGATGGTCTTTACCTCCGCCACCCTCTCCACCCAGGGGGGGTTCGCGTATTTCCGGGAGCGGCTCGGCCTGCAGGATGCCGCGGAGCTTATCCTCCCCTCTCCCTTTGATATGCAAAGACAGGTGGTGATCTACCTTCCCCCTGGGTTGCCGGAACCCAATGCCCCGGCCTTTCCCAACGCGGCCGCCAGGGAGATCGAGGCCATCCTGGCTATCACCGAGGGAAGGGCCTTTGTCCTGTTCACCAGCTATAAGAACATGCGGGAGGTCTACGGCATCCTCAAGGGTCGATTACCCTATAGGCTTCTGATCCAGGGCGAAGGGCCCAGGCATCTGCTCCTGGAGGAGTTTAAATCTGATGTCTCCTCGGTCCTCTTTGCCACCGGCAGCTTCTGGGAGGGAGTGGATGTGCCCGGAGAGGCCTTGAGCTGCGTCATCATCGACAAGCTCCCCTTTGACCCCCCTACCGAGCCGGTGACCCAGGCGCGCATCGAGCGGATCACCAGCCAGGGAGAAAACCCCTTTTATCACTATCAGGTGCCGGCAGCCATCATCACCCTGAAGCAGGGACTGGGAAGGCTCATCAGGAGCACGGAGGATCGGGGGGTCCTCTCCATCCTGGACAGCCGCATCCTCACCAAGGAATATGGCAAGCTCTTCCTCCAAAGCCTCCCTGCGGCGCCGGTGGTTCAAAAGCGGGAGGCGATCAAGCGGGTGTTTGAGTAGCTATCAGTTAAGTGCGGAAAAAAGGATGATAAATCGTGAGTATTAGACAACAGACCGCAGGGAAAAGCTCTCCTGCAGGGTCTCGTGATGCGAAAGATGCCCGCGCCAGGCAGGCGCCACCTGAGCCAAGATTGTCGCTGGCTCTCAGGGCATTCAAATACAGGAATTACCAACTCTTCTTTGGCGGGCAGTTCATTTCGCTCACCGGCACCTGGATGCAGTCGATAGCGCAGGCGTGGCTTGTCTATCGGCTGACGGGGTCGGCGGTCTTGCTCGGATTCGTCGCTTTCTCGGGACAAATTCCGGTTTTCTTGCTCGCATCTCTCGGCGGGGTTTTTGCTGATAGACATAGACGCCGACGCATCCTCGTCGCCACGCAAACCGCATCAATGCTCTTAGCCTTTGTTCTGGCCGTCCTGACACTCACCCATCGTGTAGAGGTGTGGCATGTGTTTGTGCTCGCCGCCCTGCTCGGCCTCGTGAATGCCTTTGACATACCGGCGCGACAATCCTTCGTGGTGGAAATGGTGGGTAGAAAGGATCTCATCAACGCCATTGCCTTGAACTCCTCCATATTTAATGGCACGCGCATCATCGGGCCGGCTATTGCGGGGATACTGGTGGCGACGGTCGGCGAGGGCTGGTGCTTCTTCGCTAATGGCGTCAGCTACATGGCCGTGATCGCCGGTTTGCTGCTGATGAAGATCAAGGTCCGGGAGCGTGTCCTCCACCGCGGATCGGCACTAGCCAGCATCATCGAAGGTTTCGGGTATGTCGGCCGATCGGGGCCTGTACGATCATTATTGTCCCTGCTCGGGTTGATCAGCCTCATCGGGCTTCCCTATGTTGTGCTCATGCCGATCTTCGCGGATCAGATACTGCATGGCGGGGCAAGGGGGCTTGGGTTGCTGATGGGCGCCTCGGGGGTTGGAGCGCTTGCAGGTGCCTTGAGCCTGGCTGCGCGGCAAGGCGCGCGCGGCCTGGGACGCTTGGTCGCCTTTTCTACTGCAGGTTTTGGCGCCAGCCTCATACTCTTCTCGTTGTCGCGCTCCTTCTGGCTCTCCGCCGCACTGCTCATGCCGGTCGGCTTTTTCATGATTGTCGAAATGGCCTCGTCAAACACCCTCATACAAACCTTGGTGCCCGATAACCTGCGCGGGCGCGTGATGGCGGTCTACTCGATGATGCTCATGGGCATGGCCCCCTTCGGTGCGCTCCTCGCAGGCGCCATTGCCCATAATCTGAGTGCGCCGCTCACCGTGGCGCTCGGCGGCGCCGTGTGCATCGTGGCAGCAGTAGTATTCGGTTTGCGCTTACCGGTCTTCAGACGCGAGGCCCGGCAGATGATCGTTGCCCTGCAGATGGCCGGCGGCGACCCGGCAGAGGAGATGACCGCCGCCGGAGGTGGCTCTGTAGTCGGAAGAGATGATGTTGTCGAGCGGCGGCGTCAGTGACACAATATCAAGAGGCTTTGGGGGCAGGGGTTTTCGTCTTGCCCCCCCTCTTACTCTACCATGTTTCAGGTTGACGGGAAGTTTAAAAAGATTTAGGGTAATACTAAGTTTGAGTTTTGAGGGTTGCCATGTCAGATGAACTGAAAATAGTCTTGGAGGACGTGAAGGAGAAGTTTGACACCGTGATTGAGGCCTTCAATATGGTGAAGGAGAACCTTGACCAATTCAGGGATGAAAACAAGCAAGAACATGAGGAACTCAGAAAGGATATTTTGGACGTGAAGGTTGAGGTTTCTTCCATCAGGCAGGATTTAAATGACCACCGTACCAGCACAGAGCTTCATAATGTTAAGAGAGGTGAGAAGGCAGTCTGAAGTTTCAGTATCAAGAAAATAGAACTACTCAATTTCTCTGGGGATATGCTTTTGCTTTAGGCATAGTGTTAAAGAGAGACATTCATAACATAGATGTCCGATAGCAAATATTGATGTGCGGCCAAGAAATTATTCCGTCCTTGTTAAAATATCAGTATATCACTGGAAACATTCTGGTAATGATCGGATGGATTGTAACGTTTCTTTATACTATATACCAAGTCAAAAAGGGCCATAACTATAATTTGCAAGCCTAAAATACTCTTTTTAAGCAAGAGATCGAATATAAAGCTTACTCAAAAGTCCAAGATGCTCTAGATCAGTATTCATCTGCTTTGCTAAGTTTTGATGGATGCCTAAGCGATCTTAATTTACATTTATCACTTTTAAAGACTGGGCAAGTATTCCTCTCGAATTAATCGAAGTAAATAGACAACAAACTGGAAAGTTTATAGAGTTTTTAAGAAGTTATGAAAGTAATGAAATCATAGTCGTTGATTTTAAACCAATTAAGGATGAGATTGCAAAGGAATTCAATGTGCTTAGTGATTTTTTTGCTGAGTTTCACAAGTTTTATTTAGAAAACATTGATAATGCTTCAGATAGTATTCCACGGTTAAAAAATATCGAAGGAGTCAGAAACAAGATAATAGCCATCTCTGAAAAAACGATGGATATTGTTGGTCATGTCATTGATTTTAGAATAGAGATGCAGAATAAAATCTTAGGACCGATTCTTGGTAAGAGTATTCCCCAAAGAGAACTAGGAGATGATTCAGTAAAGGTTTTGTCATTGAAATAATTTGGTTGTTTGACTCTGTGATCATAACTTCAATTGTCAATTTTGGCTCCCCGAGATCGGTTGGCTCAAATGATGTGCTATCTATTCGCCCTCGCTTGTTCTAGCATGTCTTTCAGAATGACCTCTGGGTGATGATACCGCTGGTATTTAACGGTCTTCTCCCCATACTGGATCGCCTCCTGTGGGCACCACTGCAAACAGGTAAAGCACTGCTCGCAGCGGTGCAGCCACGCAGGTTTTCCATTGGTCATCTCAATATTTGCGGCCGGACAGACTTGAGAACAGATCCCACAGTTGTTGCATTTCTCATCCGCCCGGAACTTCTTGTCCATGTTACGAACCTGTCGGAAAGACATCCTATATAATAAGGAAAAGAAGATATTCTGCCACAGGGGCCCCCTGTCCACCCTTTTTCGCTCACCCCTGAGCACAGAGCCTGCAATGGCCTTCACCTTTTCCCGGGCCTGCTTAAACAGTTTCTGCTGTTTATCCATCGGCCCGGGACCGCCCCAGGGGATATAATTGGAAGGCAGACCGACGGAATAGCCGAGGGAGAGCGCTAACTTGCGGCTTGCCATGAGCCTCTGCAGCTGAGGCAAGGTGGCAGCAGGCTGCCCGGCGTTGACAGCCGCGGCGAAAAAGTACGTCCCTGGTTTCCCCTTCAGATGGTTGACAAATTGGATGACGCGGCTGGGCAATCCCCAGATGTGGACCGGGAAGATGATGCCAACCACGTCGGCCTGCACCTTAAACGCTTTTTGTGGGCACGGCATAAACCCAATGGTGGCCTTTTTTAATTCCGTGGCCAGCTGCCGCGCGACCCATAACGAGTTACCGGTGCCTGTATAAACATACAACCGTATTTTCATGGACATTTAGTATCAGCCTATTTTTTTACTGCAAAATGCCGTTATCGCTTACTAACCGATCAATGGACTTGTGCAAGTCAGCCAACTGCCCGTCGTTGCTGATTGCATAGTCCGCCTGCTCGCCTGCTTCGGTAATATGAAAGAGGGCTTCCTCGGCCTTATCCTGAATCAGGAATTGCTCATATTGCTGCGAATCACGCTCTTCTGCCCTCTTGACCATGCGCTCATAGCGCCGGCGGGGATCGGTGACAGAGACGTTGATCAGGATAAATGCCTCCCCAAAGACCTCTCGCAGGATCCGGACGTCGGCGAGCGACCTGATGCCGCTGATCCCGACCCTTGCCTCGCCATCTTGGCGTATGCGTTCCGCCAGGAGCCTGACAAAGCAGCCCTCACCCCGCTCGCGGAAATACCTCTCGGAAATAATCCGCAG
>MGQS01000023.1:42682-47910 GCA_001797905.1 Deltaproteobacteria bacterium RBG_16_54_11
GGCTCCACCCCTTCTTGCGCAGCTATCTCCCTGACCATATCCCCGGTAGCGAAAAAGGGCACACCATAGCGGGCCTTGAGGTATTTCAGGACTTCGTCCTTTCCTGATCCATTCTGGCCGACGGCGCCGATGACCTTCATCTTTTCTTCTGTAACACCATTTTCCTTTCGGGATGCGGTAGAGGATACTTGATCGGCAATGAGGTCGCCAAGATAAGCGGGGTTACTTCAATTCTTTCTTGGCAAAGACCTTTTTAAAACAATAGATCGATAACCCTAAGATCATCCCCCAGGAGAAAATGAGTAATATCCAACCGCCGATCGTCATATTATGCCCTTCCTTTCTTGCGTCTCCAGGCGATCTTCACCATAATGGCCAAAACCAAGAACATCAAGAGCAAGCCCAATCTGGTTCCCAACACATACAGGCGGTCGGCAACAGAAACGTTTTTCATCACTATGACCGGAAGCCATTGCTGCCAGAACCACATGCCTAATATAAAGAACAAAAAGAGGGGCGTGACATATTTGATGATGTATTTGTAGATTCGCGGGATCGCCATATCCGCGCCTTTGTGTATCTCATCCCAGGCGTTCTCCATGCCGAAGATCCAGGCAAAAAGGATCACTTCAACCGTCGCAAAAATGACCAGGAAAAAAGTTCCGCCCCAAAAATCGAGCTCATCCACCACGCCGTTTTTTAAAAAGAATATCGGGAACTGGCATAAGATAAACGCAACGAGGCCGAAAATCCCCACCGCTTTTTTGCGGCTGATATTAAATTCGTCTTCGAGAAAGGCAATGGCCGGTTGGGCGAGCGAGACCGAAGAGGTTACGCCCGCAAGAAATAATAAAAAGAACCAGAAAAATCCCAGCAGCTCAGGCAGGGGGAGTTTATTTAACACCAGCGGCATGGTTACAAACCCCAAGTTAAACACGCCTGACTGGGCAATTGCCTTGATATCCACCGGCCCGAAAAATATAAATGCCGCGGGGATAACGATGCTTCCTCCTAAAATAACCTCAGCTACCGTATTTACGCTCGTGGCAGTCAAACCGGAAAGCGCCACGTCATCGCCTTTGGATAGATAGCTGGCGTAGGTGAGAATCACGCCGATTCCCACGCTCAAGGTAAAAAATATCTGGCCGGCAGCTTCCAGCCAAACCTTGGCTGAGAGCAAGGCGCTGAAATCCGGGTTCCACAAAAAACCGAACCCGTTGTTAATATTCCAGCTTGGCCTGGTCAGATCCGGCGTGCCCAAGGTAATTACGCGAACGAATAAAATTATCGCCGAGATAAATAAGAGCGGCATCGCCACCTTGCATAATCGTTCTATCCCGCCTTTTATGCCGTAATAAACGACGCTGACATTTATAAAGAAAGTAATTAAAAAGAACAAATACGCCGTACCGATGCCGGAAAAATATTGATTTTTTTCCAACCCTTGAAATCCCCGCAGGAAACCCTGCATGGATGCCTGATCGATGAGGTGGGTGCTTTTCCCCATTAACGAGAAAAAACTGTAAGCCAGGGTCCACGATTCGATGTAGGTGTAGTAGATGAAGATAACGAGCGGCCCGAATATCCCGATGACGCCAAAATATTTTATGAACCGGTTTTTGCGCCACACGCTGTGGAAGATGCCCGGCGCCGTCCCGTGCTCATATCCCCCGCCGTAACGGCCCAGGGTCCATTCAATCCACATCAGCGGCAGGCCCAGTAGCAAAAGCGACACCAGATAGGGGATCATAAAGGCGCCGCCGCCGTTGGACGCGGCTTTGGCGGGAAACCTGAGAAAGTTCCCCAGGCCGACTGCGGAGCCGGCAACTGCCATGATCACGCCTAAGCGAGTGCCCCAGCTGTCTCTTTTTTTTACGCGTGCCATGATCTCATCGTCTTTTGTGTCCGGATACTCGATACGAGGCAGGCTAAAAGATTCTACTTCTCGACATAGGCATAGGCGCTGTGGTTGTGGATGCTTTCGAAGTTCTCCGACTCCACGGAGAACCAGGTGATGTTGGGGTCGGCCGAGAGTTTCTGTGCCACCTCCCGCACCACGTCTTCCACGAACATGGGGTTTTCGTAAGCCTTCTCGGTGACGTACTTCTCATCCGGCCGCTTGAGGATGGAGTAGACATCGCAGCTGGATGAGTCCTCCACCAGGTGGATGATGTCCTCGATCCAGATGAACTTCTTGAAGCGGACTTTGACGGTGACGGTGCCCCGCTGGTTGTGGGCACCTTGATCGCTGATCTCCTTGGAACAGGGGCAGACCGTGGTGACGGGCACGTCGATCCCCACGGAGAAGTCCTCCTCCGCCCCCTCGCTGCTGCTGCCGCAGAAGCGACAGATGTACTCCATAAGCCCTGTGGCGTGGGTCACCGGCGCCTGCTTCTCGATAAAATAAGGGAACTCGATCTCCAGGTGGGCGGATCTGGCCTTCAGTGTCTTCTTCATCTCCTGGAGGATGTGAGCGAAATTCTTGATGGCGATCTCCCCCTTGTACTCGTTGAGGATCTCGATGAAGCGGCTCATATGGGTCCCCTTGAAGTGGTGGGGGAGGTCCACATACATGTTGACATTCGCCACGGTGTGCTGCACCCCGTTGGCCTTGTCCAGGACGGTGATGGGATAGCGGATATTTTTCACCCCTACTTTTTGTATCTCGACATGGCGGGGGTCCCGCTGGTTTTGGACGTCGATCATTGCTCTGCCCCCAGATACGAGGCGCATGCCCCCTCCGACTCCCAGGCGGTAACTCTATGAGGCTTCTGGCCATAGGGGAGCAATCGTTCCTCCAGGGCCTCATAGATATAGCGGGCGATGTTTTCCGAGGAGGGCTCTTCCTTCTGGAAGTGCGGGAGCTCATTGAGGTAGTGGTGATCGAGGGCCTCGAGGACCTTTTCGGTTTCTTCCCGCAGGATGCGGAAGTCCAGGACCATCCCCCCCCTTCCCAGGGCCTCGGCCCTTACAAAGCCCTCCCCCCGCCAGTTGTGGCCATGTAAGCCCTCGCACTTCCCCCCGCAATTTCTCAGGTTGTGGGCCGCCGAGAACCGTGAATTAACCATCAGCTCGTACATGGGTGATCATTGTAGCAAAACCGGGCGAGGAAGTAAAACTCTAGCCCTTCATCGGCCCAAGAGCCTCCGGGCGTTCAGCCCCAGGACGGCCTCCAGTTCCTTCTCGTCGAGGCCGGCCTCCTGCATCTCTTGTTTATACCGCGCAGGAGGGATGAGGGGATAGTCTGAGCCGAATAGAATCCGGTGCGGCCCAACGATGGAGAGGGCGATTTGATAGACCCTCTTATTATAGAGGAAGGGTGAAGCCGCCGTATCGTAATACACCCCTTGGCAGATGGCGGCGATCTCCGGCATGAGCTCGTAGAAGAAAAATCCCCCTGCCCAATGGGCCAGGATGACCTTCATCCCCTGCAGGGCATGGACCAGGGCCTCCATCTCGGCAAGCCCCACCTTTCCCTTGCCCGGATAGGGGTGCCCCACGGGCTCGTTACAGTGTATCATGACGGGGAGGCCCTTCTCCTTGATGGCCTCGAACAGGGGTTTCATGGTTTCTATTGCCCACACGTGGTCGCCATAGGTCCCCGGGGCCAGTTCCCCGATTCCTTGCGCCCCTGCTCGTGCGCATTGCTCAAGCTCGGCGATGGCGGACTTCCCCTCCTGCGGCAGGGTGATGAAGGGGATGATCCGGTCGGGGTATCGATGAGCGCTTTCCAGGAGGTACGCGTTTTCCCTGCGCGATGGCTCCGCCCCCTGCCAGGGGATGCCGCAGACCACCGATTGCTCCACCCCGTTCTCCTCCATGGCCTCCAACAGCCCCTCGACGCCGATCATCCGCGCCTGTTTGTCGGAGTAGATGAGGGAAAAGGCGTGGTCCGCCTTGGCCAGTTGATCCCGATGGTTCCTGGCATAGGGTGAGAAGATGTGGGTGTGGAAGTCTATCAAGTTTTAATCCCTTTGTTACTCAGAAAATAAGTTTCAAATCCCCCCATCCCCCCTTTATCAAACCGAAGCCGAAGGTGGCCCTTTGACCAGTGACCCTTTGGTCAGGGGGGGTGAGGGGGGATTTTCCCCGCCAAGGGCTGGGTCAAAAGGAGCTTCAAGCGACAAAGCACTCATGAGGTAATTACGGTTTCTATTGATTGATAGATTATCTCAACGACCTCCTCCAATTCCTTTTCAGAAATACTGAGCGGTGGCATGATGACGATCACGTCCCCCAGGGGGCGGATGATGAGGCCCCTCTGCCTCGCCTCCATGATCACTCTGATGCCCATCTTCTCCTGCAAGGGGAAAGGTGCTTTGGTCTCTTTATCAGCCACCAGCTCGATCCCCGTCATGAACCCGCACTGTCTCACCTCCCCTACCGCGGGCAGGCCCTTGAAACGCTCCAATCGCCGGGCAAGGAAATCGATCTTGGGGGCAAGCTGTTCCAGGGTCCTTGCACTGACGAAGACCTCCAGGTTGGCGAGCGCTGCGGCGCAGGCCAGGGGGTTACCGGTATAGGTATGCCCGTGGAAGAAGGTCTTGAATTCGTGGTGCTCACCGAGGAAGGCCCCGTATACCTCTTCGGTAGTGAGGGTGGCGGCCAGGGGGAGGTATCCGCCGGTGATGCCCTTGGCCAGGACCATTACGTCCGGTCGCACCCCCTCATGGTCACACGCGAACATCCTTCCTGTCCTCCCGAACCCCACTGCTACCTCATCGGCTATCATCAGGACCCCATAGTGCGTGCAGAGATCCCTCACCCCGGGGAGAAAGCCGGGAGGTTGGGTGATCATCCCCGCTGCCCCCTGGACCAGGGGCTCAATGATGAGGGCGGCAACCTCCTCATGGTGCTCTTTCAGGATCCGCTCCAAACTGCCGAGACACGCTATCCCACACGCCGGCAAGCTGAGGTTTAGAGGGCACCGATAACAATAGGGGGCCTCGGCCTGGAGCACAGGGAAGAGCAAGGGGCGAAAGGCCTCATGGAAGAGGTCGATCCCCCCCACGCTCACCGCCCCCAGGGTATCACCGTGATAGGCGTTTTTAAAGGAAATAAATCTGGTTTTGTTTCTTGCTCCGCGATGCTGCCAGTACTGAAAGGCCATCTTCAAGGCGATTTCGCAGCCGGTGGAGCCGTTGTCGGAGTAGAAGACCCGCTCAAGACCCGCCGGGGTGATCTCGGCCAATCGCTTGGCCAGCTCTATGGCCGGGGGATTGGACAGG
>MGQS01000023.1:47959-48629 GCA_001797905.1 Deltaproteobacteria bacterium RBG_16_54_11
GATCTATCTCCTTCCGGCGATGCCCGTGGACGCTAACCCACAGGGAGGAGACCCCATCCAGGTACCTCCGGCCGTGGATATCGATGAGATACGAACCTTCTCCTTGCTCGATGATCACGGGCTCCATCCCCTGATAGTCCCTCATCTGGGTGAAGGGGTGCCAGATATATCGCTTGTCTGCTTCCTCCAATCTTTGCTGCCAGGTCATTGTTCCCCCTGAATCAGAGCGAGTTCCTCTCCCACCTTTTGGAAGCTAACAAGGGCGTAATCGAGGTCCGCTGCCGTGTGGGTGGCCATAAGCGTCGCCCTCAACCGGGCGCCCTGCGGCGGCACCGAAGGGGGCCTGATCCCCTGGGCGAAGACCCCCCTGGCCATGAGCCGGCGATCGGCCTCCATGGTGAGGGCATTGTCGCCGATGAGGACGGTGCAGATGGGGGTTTCGCTCTTGCCGAGATCAAATCCCATCTTCTGAATGCCTTTTCTGAAATAGGCGGTGTTTTCCCAGAGCCTTGCCCTCCGCTGCGGTTCCTTCTCCACGATCTGAAGGGCCGCCAGGGCCATGGCCGCCACTGCCGGCGGGAGTGCGGTGGTATAAATAAAAGTCCGGCAGCAATTGATGAGATAATCGACCAGATCTTTGCTGCCAGCCACATAGGCACCGAACCCCCCC
>MGQS01000023.1:48768-48929 GCA_001797905.1 Deltaproteobacteria bacterium RBG_16_54_11
CTGATCTCGGGGAGCGGAGCGATTGCACCTTCCGTGCTGAAGACGCCGTCGGTGACGATAAGCCTCCGGCGATGGGATGACCTTTTCAAGAGGGCCTCCAGGCTGTCCATATCGCGATGGCGATAGACCCCTACCTCGGCCCGTGCAAGGCGGCACCCATC
>MGQS01000023.1:49001-50173 GCA_001797905.1 Deltaproteobacteria bacterium RBG_16_54_11
ATTGGCCATGTAGCCGGTGCTCAAGAGCAGGGCCGCCTCGCACCCCTTAAAGCGGGCGATCTGCTCCTCCAGTTCCCTGTGCAGCTCCGTGGTCCCGGATATAGACCTCGATGCCCCGGCACCGCACCCATAGCGCTCCAGGGCCAGGATGGCTGCCTCCCGTAAGGCAGGGTGCTCGGCCAGGCCGAGGTAGTTGTTGGAGGAGAGCAAGACCGCCTCTTTCCCCTCGATGTGCACCCTCGGCGTTTGGGCGCCTTGGATTACCCGGAGTTGTCGAAAGAGGCTCTGCCCCTTGATAGCCTCGAGCGCCGTCGCGAGGTAGGCCAGATCACCCATCAAGCACCTCCAGGCCCAGGTCCCGGATCATCTGTAAATCTGCCAGGTAATCCCTGCCTTTGGTGGTGAGGTAGTTCCCGATCATGATCCCGTTGGCCCCGGCCCAGAAGACCAGGGGGTGGAGGTCCCGAAGCCCGAGCTCCCTCCCTCCGCAGATGCGGATATCCCTGTCAGGAAGAATGAACCTGAACAGGGCCACGAATCTTAAGATCTCTAACGGTGCTAAGGCCTCGGCCCTCTCCAGGGGGGTTCCGGGGATGGGATCGAGAAAGTTGAGGGCTACGGAATCCACCCCCACCTCCTTGAGGGTGTAGGCGAGCTCCAACCGCTGCTCGGGCGACTCACCCAGGCCGAAGATCCCCCCGCTGCAGACCTGCAACCCGGCCTCCTTTGCCCTCCTCAGGGTATCCAAATCCTCTTCATACGCGTGGGTGGCGCAAATAGAAGGGAAGAAGGAGCAAGCAGTCTCCAGGTTGTGGTGAAAGCGGTTCAGTCCGGCTTCCTTCAGGCAATGCGCCGCCTTGTTGGTGAGCATCCCCAGGGAGGCGCAGGGGATAAGCCCGGCCTCCTCTTTTATAAGACGGATGGCCCGGACTGCCTTTGCCAGCTCCTTTGCTGAGAGGGCCTTGCCGCTGGTGACGATGGCAAAGCGCCTCGCCCCCATGGTCCTGGCCTCCTGGGCCTTGAGCAGGATCTCGTGAGGATCCATGAGGGGATAGGCCTCGATCTCGGTCCGGTGATGGGCGGATTGGGCGCAGAAGGCGCAGTCCTCAGAGCAGCGCCCGGACTTGGCATTGACAATGGCGCAGAGCCTTATCCCGCGGCCATGATAGTGA
>MGQS01000024.1:0-3124 GCA_001797905.1 Deltaproteobacteria bacterium RBG_16_54_11
GCAATCGACCGAAACGGCCGCCTTTGTGGAGCCTCTTGATGGACTTGGCCATAAGCTCTGTCTCAGCAGGGCTCAGTCCCCCGAAGGGCTCATCAAGGAGGAGCAGTTCCGGCTCCGTGGCCACGGCCCGCGCCACCTCCAGCCTCTTAAGGTCGCCCTGCGAAAGCACGGAGGCATCTTCCCGCGCCATATCTGAAATGCCCGCGAATTCCAGGGCATCCATAGCCTTTGCCTCCAACCGCTTGACCCATTCTCCCCTCTTCATGGCACGCGGGCTCATGCAGGAAACCATGACGTTGGCGATGATAGGGAGCCGCCGGAAGGGTCTCATGTTCTGGAAGGTACAGGCAATGCCCATATTGACGATGCTCCAGGTCCTGCGGCCTACGATCTCCTTTCCCATGAAGCGGACGCTTCCGCTATCCGGCTTCAGAATGCCGGTGATCAGCCGCAACAGGGTGGTCTTGCCGGCGCCGTTCGGACCGATCAGGCCCAGGACTTGATCCCTTTTCATGGCAAAGCCGACGTCGTTGACCGCCCGAAGACCGCCGAAACTCTTGCTGAGCCCTTTGATGTCTAGGAAGGGTTGTGCCATATCAGCACCCGTCTCCTTCTTCTCTCAACTCCCTGCGCGAAACCTTCCCCACATCCGTCTTGGGGAGCTCACCCCTGAATTCGATAATCTTGGGAACCTTGTAGTGGGCAAGCTTTGCCTTGCAGAAATCCATAACCTCTTCCTCGGAGATCTTGCCCCTGGCCTCGCTCTCTAACACTACATAAGCCTTGATCAATTGCCCCACCTTGGGGTCCGACACGCCGACCACGCCGGCGGCTTTGATCTGGGGGTGGCTATAGAGAACTTCTTCCACGTGCCTGGCGAATACCGAGTAACCCTTGTATTTAATCAGATCCCTTTTCCGATCAAAGAAGTGAAAATATCCTTCTTCATCCATCCTGACCAAGTCTCCGGTCCTCAGCCATGTTTTGCCTTCCAGCTCTATAATGGACTCTTTTGTCTCCTTGGGTCTCTTCCAATAGCCCTGCATGATGTTAGGGCCGCTGACGATCAATTCACCCTCTTCGCCCACCGGCACGAATTTCGTACCTTCCGGTTCAATAATCGCGGCATCTATATTGGGGAGGGGCACGCCAAAAGAACCGGTCTTGGGTCTATCATACGGGGTGCTATGGGTGACTGCGGTGGTCTCCGTCATGCCATATCCCTCCAGGATCTTGGTCCCCGTTCGGTTCTCCCAAGCGCAGATAGTCGAGTCGTGGAGGGTATCGGCGCCGCAGGCGATCAATTTGAGTCTCTTCCAATCCACGCGGTCCGTCTTCTCATACTCCTTGAGATACTCAAACAGGGTGGGCACGCCATAAAAGCCGGACGCGCCATAACGTTCCATGGCCTCGAGGATATCGTCTATATCCGGGGTGGTAAAGAGGACAAGGGTGCTGCCCTGAACCAGCCCATTGAGCATAATCACCACCTGCCCGTAAATGTGGAAGAAGGGCAAGGCTGCGATGGCCACTTCCTTGCCCTCCTCGAATATCGGCCAGAAAGCCACGGTCTGATGCACGAGCGCCACCATATTATAATGGGTCAGGATGGCGGCCTTGGGCAGTCCCGTCGTACCTCCGGTATAAGGCAACGCGGCGATATCTTTTTTGGGATCGATCTGAACGCGCGGAGGCTTGGGGGGATATTTCTTGATCAGGTCCTGAAATTGGATCAGGCCTGCTTTCTTTATAAACGTGGGCGTCGGGACGTGCATTTCCCCATAGGCCTTTCCCAGGGCGCTTTTCCCCAGCATCTTTTTGAGTCCGGGGAGGTATTCCGCGATACTGGTCAGGATCACATGCTTGAGGGCAACACCGGTCTTCTCCACGTTATCGTACAAGATATCCTGACAGACGATCGTCTCTGCGTCGCTGTCCTCAAGTTGATGCTTTATTTCATGGCTGGTGTAAACGGGGCTGATGGGGGTAACCTTCGCGCCGATCTTCAAGGCGGCAAAGTAGGCGATGATGTATTGCGGGCAATTCAGCAGGAAGAGGGCGACGGTGCCACCCTTCTTTACTCCCAAATCGGCAAGGGCCGTGGCAAAACGGTCGATCAGGTCTTTAAGTTCCGCATAGCTGATCTTTTTGCCGTAGAAAATCACGGCGGTCTTTTTCCGGAATTTATCCGCCATTTGATCGAACAACTCGGGGACGGATAGATCGGGGATATCGACTGTAGCCGGAACATCCTTCGGATAATATTTCAACCATGGCTTCGACAGGTATGCTTTCTTTGCGTCCATTGCCTTATCTTCTCCTTACTCTTTCTTTTTTACTTCTCCTTCGAGGGGTATATCCTTAATTCTATTCCTAGTCCAGCGACGCGGTGCACACGCGGCAGGTATGACGCGTGGCGATATTCCTCACCTTGCACCGCGGACACTCCTTTTCTATCTTTTCCCGCAGCCACGGAAAGAGGCCGTCAGGCATGAAGAGGAGAATCACGAGTACCACAGCGGCGAAGAGCAATGTTCGGTAGTCCTGCACGATGCGCAGAAACTCCAGTAAGGGGAAAAGAAGGAAAACCGCCCCAACCGGGCCATAGATGGTCACCACCCCGCCGAAGATGGCCCAGATCACCACCGTGAAGGAGAGCGACACTTCGAGGGTTGAAGGGCCCGCGATTCGCATAAAATGCGCGTAGAGCCCTCCGGCAATGCCGGCAAAGAACCCGCTGAGGCTAAAGGCCAGCAGTTTATAGCGCGTCGTGTTGATGCCGGCGGCCCTGACAGCCACTTCATCCTCCCGAATCGCATGGAAGATAATGCCGGTATTGGAGTCGGTTATCTTCCACATGAGGAAGCAGAGGCCGAGCATAACCAAGACAGCGATGTAGTAATCGCCAACGCGGGTCTTGGCCAGTCGGGCGATCCCCGACACCCCCAGCTCTCCGCCGGTAAGGTCGGGAAAGGCGAACACGAGGCCCATCAGGACAATGGGGAAGGCAAGGGTGGTCAGGGACAGATACGTGCCTCTGAGCCTGAGGCTTGGTATCCCGATGACAAGGCCTGCCACAACCGCAGCCGCCGCACCGAGGGGGATGCTGCCCCAGGGGGGGATA
>MGQS01000024.1:3195-6249 GCA_001797905.1 Deltaproteobacteria bacterium RBG_16_54_11
TTGGCCGGTATAACCGGAAAGCAGATCCCAGCTCGCGGCAAAGATGGCAAAGATGCTGGTGAGAACCAAGATGCGCAGGAGGTAGGAGTCGCTGCTCAAGAGCGGCAAGAGAAGCAGTACCAGGACAAAGACAATGACGGTGACACGGGAGGGGAGAACAAGCACCTCGTTTCTGACTATGGTAAACAGCCTTTTCAGTTGAAAGAGAATGAAGTCCATAGCTACCTTTCTTCCTCGAAGGAGACGCCAAAGAGGCCTTCCGGCCTGATGAGCAATACCAGGATCATGATGCAGAGGGCTATGGGACCCTTCAGAAAGGCGCCCATCGGGGCAAGGAAGACCACCAAGGCCTCGGTAAAGCCCAGGATATATGCCCCGATGAAACTCCCCTTGAGGCTGCCCAGACCGCCCAGCACGACGACTGCCATCATTATGATCAGCGGGCTCGTCCACATGCCCGGTTCAAGGACGGTGAGGGGCACGACGACGGCGCCGGCAAAGCCGGCTACCCCGACGGAGAGGCCCATGGTCAGCATGGCCACCCGGGCCTCGTTGATCCCCATGAGGTTGGCCACCTCCCTGTCCTGAGCAGTGGATCTGATGGCCAATCCCACCTTGGTCCTCATCAAAAAGAAGTACAGCGCCGCCAAAATGAGCAAGGCCACGCCGAAAGACAGGATCTGTTGATAAAAGACCTTGACACTCAAAATGACGGCATAGCCTTCGATAAGCGCGGGCACGCTCAAATAGGTGCCTGTGAAGATGAGAGACATGACCTCCTGAAGGATCATGGCCAGGGCGATGGTTGCTATAAGCACCGCGCCCTCATGCTCTCGGATAGGGTTGATGAAGAATTTATAGGTGATCATGCCCAAGAAGGTGACCAGCAGCACGGCGGCGATCATACCCCAGACCGCATGTAAGCCCATCAATTGGGTGACGACATAGATACAGTAGGCAGCCACCATGTAGAAGGCGGTGTGGGCGAAGTTGACGATGCGGGCTACGCCGAAGATAAGGGAAAACCCGATAGCGAGCAGTGCTAATATGCTCCCGTTGATGAGACCGCTCATGATGATGTCGATAAGGAGACCCATATTACCTCATATTACCTCAGAGAGCATAGAAACGGCCCGCCCCCTCCAGAAAAAGGGGCGGGCGCCCATGGCTGATTACTGTTTCTTGTACTTCTTGATGACCCAAGGCGGTATCTTGTAGGGGACGATCCCCTTGTACGTGATCTCAGGCGAATCCGGGGTCACCTTCCACTTGTAGGGCCACACCCCTACCATCTTGCCATCCTGCCATTGCGTAGCAATGCCGGTCGCGTATCCGGGACCCCAGGTGATGTCATGAAGCGGTTTGCCTTCGGGGTCCTTCGCATATTTTATTGTTGCGTTGGTGGTCTTGTACATATACTCCTCAAGGAAGGACACTATCTTGTCGGGCTTCAGGGTTCCGGTCTTCTCAATGGCCGGCGCGAGCGCATAGAAAATAGCGTCGTAAGTACCCGCGGTGTAGGTCGGCGTCTCGCCAAACCTCTTCACATAGCCTTCGACAAAGGCCTTGGTGTTCTCGTTGCTCTCAACACCCCGGCAAAAGGTATTCGAGGTAAAGGCATAGTCTCCCTTGCCCTGGGTGGCCTGCATGAAGCTATCCTTCTGGGCCTCCACATTGATGCCCACCTGCACCGCCGGGATCTTGAGCTCACCTGCCTGCCGGGCAAAGGGGATACCCACCGAGGAGGAAAAGACCGTAAAGATGATATGGGCGCCTGAGCGCTGGATAGCGGAAAGCTCGGCGCTGACATCCGTCGCCACCGGCGAGGGCCTCCACGTGCCTGCCAATTGCATGCCCTGCTGGGTGACGACCACCTCGGCGGTCTTAGTAAACGCATCAGCCCACATGGCCTTCTCCGCAACCACCGCGACCTTTATCTTGGGTATGTTTAAGGTTTTTTTCATGATGTCTGCGACATAGGCCAGATGGATGAAGGACGTCCTGGCAAGGTATGAGGAATTGAAAGGGGTCATCCTGAACCAATACTTGTACGTCTTATAGTCAGTGGCCACCCGCGTGCAGAGCTCATTATGGGAGGCCCCACAGCCGATAAAGATCACCTTGTGCTCCATGGCGATGTCCTGCATGGCCAGAACCGCCTCGCTCCGGAACCCGCCCACCACGAAGTTCACCCTGTCCTGCGTGACGAGCCGCTCCATGGCATTGGTGGCGTCCGTGACGTTGACGAATTCGTTGGAATCCGCCTGCACAAGCTCGATGAGCATCTTTTTGTCGCCAACCTGGAGGCCCCCCCTGGCGTTGATCTCATCCCTGGCCATGACTGCCCCGTTCCAATGGCCTATGCCCTGCACAAATTTCATGGGGCCGATCACGCCTATCTTGATCGTCTTGGCCCCCTGGGCAGGAAAACTCATGGTTATCACCAGCATGGCAGCCACCACGATACTCCATAACACCGTAAACCTTTTCATAATAATATTCCCTCCCTTTTTGATATCAGCTTGTAATCGGGACTTTGTCCCCGTAAATCAGAATTATACTACAGAATCCGGGAATCTTCAATACTCATCCTTCGCATACCATACAATAAGGGAACCTGCACACTGGGTCTCCCTCGGGCCTGTCGCTAATTTCGAAACGGACCTTTACATATATGCCTGAAAATGTCAAGAAGGATTTTTCTTGGTGTAAATATTGAGCCTCTCCGTCCAAAATAGTAAATGAGAATTACCAATTTCTTTAGCCAAGGGATAAATCCACCTTGCCCGGCAGATTATTTCTTATACCGCTCCATGATCCAGGGGGGTATCTTGTAGGGGACTACCCCCCTGTACGTGACCTCAGGCGCATCCGGGGTCAGCTTCCACTTGTAGGGCCACACCCCTACCAGCTTGCCATCCAGCCATTGAGTAGCAATGCCGGTCGTGTATCCTGGACCCCAGGTGAGGTCATGAAGCGGCTTGCCTTCAGGATCCTTCATATATTTTACTTGGCCGCCAGGGGTCATGTACACACGCTCCTCCAGCACAGACA
>MGQS01000024.1:6282-6591 GCA_001797905.1 Deltaproteobacteria bacterium RBG_16_54_11
CAATGGTCTGCGCCAGCGTGTAGAAAAGAGCGGCGTACGTATCCGCGGTGTAGCCCGGCGTCTCGCCGAATCTCTTTATATAGCCTTCAACAAAGGGCTTGGTGAGTTCATTATTGTACTCAACACCCCGGCAATAGGTATTCGACATCATGACATAGTTGCACATCCCCCGGGTGGCCTGCCAGAAGCCATCCTTCTGGGCCTCCACATTGATGCCCACCTGTACCGCCGGAATCTTGAGCTCCCCTGCCTGCCGGGCAAAAGGGATGCCCACCGAGGAGGAAAAGACCGTGAAGATGATATGGGCCC
>MGQS01000024.1:6629-6865 GCA_001797905.1 Deltaproteobacteria bacterium RBG_16_54_11
CCGGCGAGGGCCGCCACGTGCCTGCCAGTTCCATGCCCTGCTGGACGATGACCATCTCAGCCGTCTTGGTAAACGCATCAGCCCACATGGCCTTTTCCACGACCACTGCAACCTTTATCTTAGGTATGTTTAAGTTCTCTTTCATGATGCCGGCGACATAGGCCAGCTGGATAAAGGCCGTCCTGGCCAGGTATGTGGAACTGAAAGGGGTGCCCCGGAACCAATATTTGTAAAAT
>MGQS01000024.1:6991-7128 GCA_001797905.1 Deltaproteobacteria bacterium RBG_16_54_11
CCGCCCACCACGAAGTTCACCTTGTCCCTCGAGATGAGCCGCTCCATGGCATTGGTGGCGTCCGTGACGCTAAGGAACTCGTTGGAATCTGCCCTGATAAGCTCGATCTTCATCCTTTGGTCGCCAACCTGGATGCC
>MGQS01000024.1:7175-8044 GCA_001797905.1 Deltaproteobacteria bacterium RBG_16_54_11
GACCTATGCCCTGCACATACTTCATCGGTCCGATCACGCCTATCTTGATCCGCTTGACCCCCTGGGCGCCTGCTGGAAAACTCATGAATGCCACCAGCACCACCAGCAGGGCAGCCAACAAGATGCCCCATAACACCGTAAGCCTTTTCTTCATGCCGCTCCTTCCCTTATTGCGATCAGCTTTTAATCGGGACCCTGTCCCCGTAAAAGAAGGATCCTACACCAGTATGCTGGAATCTTCAATACCCTTCTTTCACCCTTATCTAACGCTTTCATTTCAAAACGTTACATAATTCCAAGGGAAAAAAGCAGGAAAATCCTGTGTTTGTGATGCAAAAATATCTTGACATATCATTGAGCGGCGGCTAAACTTGGGGACAAAGGCTACCGAACGATCGGTAAAGTAGCCGAGAAAAAGTAGCTTAAAGAAGCGGCTGAGAAGATAGAGCAGAAAAAGAAAGAAAGGAGAGCCATAATGGAAAAAGGCATCATCAGAGGGGGCGGTTTTCTCCTGGAGGACATCAAACCGAATGAGGTCTTTACCCCTGAAGATTTCAGCAAGGAGCAGCAACTGATCGCGAAGGCAGTTTCCGATTTTGTCGTCGGCGAAATTCAGCCGGTGACCGACGATATCGAAGCGAAGAAGGAAGGGCTTGTCCCCAGCCTGCTCAAGAAGGCAGGGGAGCTCGGGCTCCTCTCCGCAGACATGCCTGAAGAGTACGGGGGACAGGATTTGGATAAGATCAGCTCCCTCCTTGTCTGGGAAAAGATGGGCACCGGAGGGGGTTCCTTCCAGGCCGCCTTCGGGGCGCAGACCGGCATCGGTTCTCTTCCCCTTGTCTTCTTCGGCAACCCGGACCAGAAGAGGC
>MGQS01000024.1:8056-10457 GCA_001797905.1 Deltaproteobacteria bacterium RBG_16_54_11
AGATGGCCACGGGGGAGTTCATTGCCGCCTATGCCCTGACAGAGCCCGAGGCAGGCTCGGATGCCCTCAATGCCAAGACCACGGCAACGCTCAGCCCCGACGGCAAATACTACATCCTCAACGGTCAGAAGCAATTCATCACCAACGCGGGCATTGCCGACACATTTGTCACCTATGCCAAGGTGGATGGAGACAAATTCACCTCCTTTATCGTCGAGCGGGCCTACCCCGGGGTTTCGGTGGATGAGGAAGAGAACAAAATGGGGATGAAGGGGTCCTCTACCAGAAGCGTTATCTTTGAGGATGTCAAGGTGCCTGTCGAGAATCTCATCGGGGAGATCGGCAGGGGTCATATCGTGGCCTTAAACGTCCTCAACATGGCCCGTTTCAGCTTGGGTGCCGGTTGTCTGGGTGGGGCAAAGACGGCCTTGCAGGAGGCGGTGACCTACGCGAAGCAGCGGGTGCAGTTCGGCAGGCCGATTGCCGAGTTCGGTTTGATCAAGCAGAAGATCGGGGAGATGGCGATTCGTTGTTTTATCATGGAGAGCATGATCTACCGCACCGGAGGTCTCACCGAGCAGATCTTACGTCCCATTGACCGTCATGCCGCGGATGTGGGCATGCAGATGGCCAAGGGGATTGAGGAGTATGCCATTGAGGATTCGATCAACAAGATCTTCTGTTCGGAGATGGCTGGTTATATTATCGATGAGGCCGTCCAGATCCATGGAGGGTACGGCTATATCCACGAGTATCCCGTAGAGCGCGGCTACAGGGATGAGCGGATCAACCGCATCTGGGAAGGGTCAAACGAGATCAATCGCCTCACCATCGTGGACATGTTGGTGAAGCGTGCCATGAAGAACCGTCTCCCTGTGCTCGATGCGGCTGAGAAGGTGGCAAATGAGCTTGCTACCCTCAAGCCGCGGGTGCAGGTGGATGATGGGAAGCTGGGCATGCAGCAGGAGATGGTGGAGGTGGCGAAGAAGATCGCCCTGCTGGTGACCGGGGCTGCGGTGCAAAAGTGCATGATGCAGCTGCCCGAGGAGCAGGAGATCATGGGTTTGCTCAGCGACATGGCGATCGAGGTCTTCGCCATGGAGAGCGGTCTCTTGCGGGCGTTAAAGAAGATGGCGAAATCCACCGATGAGAAGGCACAGATCCAGAAGGCCATGGTGAAGGTCTATGTCAATGCAGCCTTTGATCGGGTAGGGAGTTATGCACGGCAGGTCTTTGCTGCCATTGCCGAGGGCGATGCCTTAAAGACGCACGTGGCGAGCCTCGATAAGATTACCGGTTTCACCCCCATCAATACCATTGCCCTGCGGCGGGAAGTCGCAAACTACACGACTAAGCTGGGAAGATACCCGTTTTAATATGTATCCCCCCCCCCGCTTAATGCGGGGTGGGGTACCCCTCTCTTTAAATTTAAAATCCACAGAGCCTACGAAAAGAAGTTATCCCCCTGATTCAAGCGCCTCGCGGTACCACTCGATGGTCCGCGCAAGTCCCTGGTCAAGGCCGACCTTGGGTTCCCAACCAAGGACTTTTTTGGCTTTCGTCGCATCGAGCCACTGGCGATCGATCTCGCCGTGACCGGCCCCCTTTCCCCGGATGTCAGGGCGGACTCCCTTTTTGCCCGAGAGGGCGATGATCCGCTCCACCAGATCGAGCGCCCGCACCGGCTTGTTGTGCCCGCCGTTGAAGACACCTCCCAATACGCTGCCGTCAGGCAGCCGCCGGCCGATTTCGAGGTAGAGGTCTACCACGTCGTCGACGTGGATGAAATCCCTCTCGGGCGTCCCGTCGCTCCGAATGACGGGATCGCACCCCTTGAGGACCGATCGGATCGTGCCGGGAACGATGCGCGAGAAGTTAAAGTCGCCGCCGCCGTAAATGTTGGCGAAACGCGTTACGACCACGGGGAGGCCGAAGGTGTGGAAGAAGCACCGGGCAATGAGATCGGCGCAGGCCTTGGACGTGTCGTAGGGATAGAGAGGTTGAAGAGGTGTCTCCTCGGTGTAGGGGAGCTTTTCATGGCAACCGTAGGCCTTGTCGCTCGACGCGATCACCACGGCCCGCACCCCCTTGCCGAGTCGGAGAGCTTCGAGGAGGTTCCAGGTCCCCCGTACGTTCGCCTCAAAGGTGGAGAGGGGGGAATGATTCGCCACGCCGATGATCGCCTGCGCGGCCAGATGAAAGCAGCTCTCCACCTCGTACTCCGCCACGGTTCGCGTAAGCAGCGCGAAGTCCTCCACGCCACCCGCGACGATGTCGCAGCGCCCTTCGAGGCCGAGCCGGTAGAAGTTCGCTCCGGGGATGTGGTCGCGGATCAGCGCCACCACCGCCGCACCCTCTGCGAGAAGCCGCTGACACAACCACGATCCGACGAAACCGTTCG
>MGQS01000024.1:10467-15659 GCA_001797905.1 Deltaproteobacteria bacterium RBG_16_54_11
GAGGACCCGCCTTTCCCGCCAAAACGATTTACCCATCGAAACCTCCCCTCAGCATCGGACCCCTACCAGATCTTCCAGGGCGCCCCTCCTGCCCAGAGATCGTTGAGAAGCGCCGCATCCTTAAAGGTGTCCATACACTGCCAGAAACCGGTATGTCGAAAAGCGGAGAGTTGACCGTCTGCCGCGAGCCGTTCGAGAGGGGCGCGCTCCAGCACGTCATCCTCTCCCAGATAGGAGAGAAAGGCGGGCTCGAAGACGAAGAACCCCCCGTTCACCCACTTGTCGGAGATCGGTTTCTCCCGAAACTCCGTCACCCGCTCCCCGTGCCCGATTATGACCTCGCCGAACTGGGACGGGGGGGTCACCACCGTCACCGTGCCGATCGTCCCCTGCTTCTTGTGAAAGGCGAGGAGGGCCTTCAAATCGATGTCGGCCACACCGTCGCCGTAGGTCACCATGAACGTCCCGTTATCGAGGTAGCGGGAAGCGCGCTTGATCCTGCCCCCGGTGGGCGTGTCCTGCCCCGTGTCGGCGAAGGTGATCGTGAAGCGATCATGAAAGTCCCCCCCGATCTTCTGCAGGCGCTCGGCAGCCGGAGCGCCCATGTCGAGCTGAAGATCCCCCCCCAGGGCACCCCCGCGGAACAGGAAGTATTCCTTGATCGCGGCCCCTTTGAAACCGAGGCAGAGGACGAAATCGTTGAATCCCTGGGCTTCGTAGATCTTCATGATGTGCCAGAGGATCGGCTGCGGACCGACCTCCACGAGGGCTTTGGGCATCGCTTCTGAATGGGCGCTGAGCCTCGTCCCCTTGCCTCCGCAGAGGATGAGCGTCTTCACCTGGAGGACCCCTTCCCGCAGCTTCGCACGGCATTGCGGATGCTGACTATACTCGATGGGAAATCCATAACCTACCCCTTTTTCTTTTTCATGGAAAGCTGCATCTCATACAGCTTGGCGTACTTAGCGAGCACGTAGAAGGCCGAGGTGGCTGCTATGATGAATCCCGGCCAGCCGTCCAGAAACCCCCTCTTCAGGATGTAGCATTTCAGGAACTTGAACGACGGACGGAGGAAGAGGTTCCGGAACCCTGCGCGGCGCCCCTCGGCGCGCAGGGCCTTCGCCGCCACGTCGGAATACGCTTGCACCGTTTGAATCTGGTGCGCGAAATCCCGATAGTTGTAGTGCAGGAGCATACCGCTGAAGCGCCCCCGCGGGCCCTCAAGGATCACGCGGTCGTGGGGTTCCGTTCCCTCATACCGCATCCGGCTTCGACGGAACAGGCGCGTAACCCGATCAGGATACCATTCCCCGTGGAGGATCCACCGCCCGAGATGCCGCGTCATCCGGGGCATATCGTACCCCACCACCTCTCCCGCTCCCTTCTCGCGGACCCCCAGGATCTCCTTTTTAAGCCCTTGGGTGACGCGCTCGTCCGCGTCGATGCTGAAGATCCAGTCGTGGGAGGCCTTCGACACGGCGAAGCGCTTCTTGTCGATGTGCCCCTGATACTCTTTCTGGAAGATCTTTTCCGTGAATCCCCGGGCGATCTCCACCGTCCGGTCCTGGCTGTGGGAATCCACTACGACAATCTCATCTGCCCACTGCACCGTTTCCAGGCATTCCCGGAGGTTCTTCTCCTCGTTGTAGACGATGACGACGGCGGAAACCTTCTCCATGCACCTCACAGCCCGCGGATCTTGTCGATAAAGATGATAAAAATTCCCTTTTTGCTCCTGTAGAATCATAAACGAAAAAACCGGGGAATTGCAACCTTTTTTCTCATTTTTTGCCCCGGCTCGGTCTTCAGAGAGGGTCAAGAGGCCGTATGAGGAAGCTCGGTTGCACCATGCACGATGAGCGGATTGATGATACTATTAGACGAAAAATTCTTTTTAAGATACAATGAAGCTATTACTATCCCGAAGCATAACACCATGTACCTCGGCGTAGACGTCGGATCAATCACTACCAAGGCAGTGGCCACAGATGAGAAAGATCGGATCCTGGCCAAGGTATATTTGCGCAACAGCGGCAGACCCCTGGAGGCCATCAAGGAGAGCATCCGTCTCATCAAGGGCCAGCTCGGGAACAACCTGAAGGTCCGGGGCATCGGCACTACGGGCAGCGCCCGCCACCTGGCTGCCTACCTGCTGGGGGCCGATGTGGTGAAGAACGAGATCACCGCTCATGCCGTGGCTGTGGTCGACCTCCTCCCCGAGGTCAGAACCATCATCGAGATCGGGGGACAGGACTCCAAGATCATTATCCTCCAGCAGGGGGTGGTGGTGGACTTCGCCATGAACACCATCTGCGCCGCAGGCACCGGCTCCTTTCTGGATCAGCAGGCGGCCAGGCTGGGGATCTCCGTGGAAGATTTCGGCCAGATGGCCTTGCAAGCGGAGAAAGGAGCGCGGATAGCGGGCCGGTGCACCGTCTTTGCCGAGACCGACATGATCCACAAGCAGCAGATCGGGTTTCAGACCGACGAAATCATAGCGGGCCTGTGCAATTCCCTGGTCAAGAACTACCTCAACGACGTGGGCCGGGGAAAGGACCTCTTTCCTCCGGTAGTATTTCAAGGAGGCGTGGCCGCCAACCCCGGCATCCGGAAGGCCTTTGAAGAAGAGCTGGAGCTCACCCTCGTCGTCCCCTCGCACTTTGAGGTCATGGGCGCCCTGGGAGCTGCCAAGCTCGCACGCAGGGCCTGCCCATCCTCCACGCATTTTAAGGGGTTTGGGATCGCGAGCAGCGCGTGTTTCACCCGCAGCACCGAATGCGCAAAGTGCGGAAACAGCTGTGAGGTTATCGAATTGGTTGTGGAAGAAGAGGTCATCGCCTGCTGGGGCGATAGGTGCGGCAAATTCGGCGAGGCCTTGAGCAGACACAAGCGATGAAGATCTTGCTGGCAAATCCGGTCAACGCCGGGATCCTCAGGGCAGTCGGCGTCCATTTTCCCCCCATGGGGCTTCTCTACCTCGGTGCCTATTTAGAGCGGGAAGGTTATCAGGTCGAGATCAGGGACTTCTGCACTACCGGGGAAATACCCGACTACGCCGCGTATGATCTCGTGGGTATCTCGGCCGACACCACCCGCCACCTCAAGGCCATGGAGATCGCCCGCCAGGCCAAAGAGGCGGGTTGCACGGTGGTCATGGGAGGCCCTCATCCCTGTTACATCGATGAGGAGATCCTCGCCGGCCCCTGGGTGGACTTTATCGTCCACGGTGAGGGGGAGGCAACCTTGCTGGAGCTGGTCCGCGCCCTCGAAGGATCGGACCGGGGGTGGGAAGGGATACAGGGGATCAGCTTCCGGCAGGACGCAAGGGTGGTCAGGACCCCTCTGCGCCCCTTTATCCAGGACCTAAACTCCTTGCCGCTGCCCGTCCGCCACCTGGTCGACATGGACCTCTACCGCCGGACCAAATTCGGGGAGCGCCCCATCACGCCGGTGGTCACCAGCAGGGGCTGCCCGACTAACTGCCATTTCTGTTCCTCCTCGAGCTTCTTCGGGACCAAGTGGAGGGCCCGAAGCCCGGAGGCGGTGGCGGAAGAGCTCGAGGAGCTCCACGGCAAATACGGCTTTGGCGCGGTGGCCTTTGTCGACGACAACTTCACCCTTTCCCCCCAGCGGGTAGTCGCCATCTCGGAGGAGATCATCAAGAGGGGGCTTGATCTCTGGTGGTGGAACTTTTCGCGGGCTGAGACCCTCGTGAGGAACGAGGAGATGCTCAAGGTGATGCGCAGGGCCGGGGCCAAGACCGTCTACATCGGGGTGGAGAGCGCCAGTCCCCGGACCCTCGACGACCTGGGGAAGAAGATGGATCTCGACACGGTGATCAAGGCCGTAGAGCTGCTCAAGAAACACGGCTTTGAGATATTCGCCAGCTACATCTTGGGAAGCCCCCGCGACGACGCGCGTGCAATCCATGAGACTATCCGCTTTGCCAAGCGCTTGGATACCAACGTGGCCCAGTTCTCCATCCTCACCCCGTACCCCGGCACCGCCCTCTATGAGGAATTGAAGGAGCACATCTGGCTCCGGCACTGGCCCTTCTATGACTCCCAGCACCTGGTCTTTAAACACCGGCACATCTCCTTCATGCGCATGGAATGGTTGCTCTTGAAGGCCAACTTCCTCTATTATACGCGTTCCAAAAAGGCGGTTCAGGACGTGTGGCGCTTGGCCAGGCGGCATAAGCTGGGATTGGGCACCCTCTTTACCTTTATAAAGGACTACTTCTGGGGTAAGTAACGATGAAATCGAGGCGGCGGCTCAATAGGTTTTTCTTTCTCTTCTGGTTCTCCTTTTTCTCCACCATCATCCCCCGCCCGATCCAGCGGGTCTTCACCCGCTCCATCGGAACCCTCTTTTACCTCCTCATGCCCAAGTCCAGGCTGGGGATAAAGGCCAACCTGCGGGTGATCGGCAAGGGCGCATGGGGCGACAAGGAGATCGCGGCCCGTGCCCGAAGGACCTTCCAGAACTACGGCCAGTACCTCCTGGACTACATGGTGATGTCCGGCTTGATTGCCGAGCAAAAGGGAAAGATGGTGGCGCGGGAACTGGGGCAGAAACATATGGTGAAGGCCCTGGAGCAAGGCAAAGGGGTTATCTGCATCACCCCTCACCTGGGCAATTGGGAGCTCGGGGGGCTGCTGCTCGCCTTCAAGGGAGCCGATCTCTATGTCCTCACCCTGGATGAAACCGATGCCAAGACCAAGGCCTTCCGCGAGCGGATGAGGCAGCAAAAGGGCATCAAGAGTATCTATATCAACCCCGAGGACCCCACCCCTGCCGCCATCCTCGAAGTAGTCAAGGTCCTGAAGGAGAAAAAGGTGGTTGCCATGCTGGGAGACCGCGCGGGGAATAACAACACCATCGGGGTTCCCTTCTTCGGACGCACAACCTCCTTTCCCATGGGGGTGGCCACCCTGGCCATGGCCACCGGGGCGGCGGTCTTGCCCGTCTTCGTCGTACTCAAAGGCGGCAAGTACTGGGGAATCATCGAGCGCCCCATCTACTTCCAGAGCCCTTCCCGCAAAGAGCGCGAACAGGCGATCCGGCAGGGTATGGAGGAGTTGGCAAGGGTCTTCGAGCGCTATATAAAGGAATATCCCGATCAATGGTATAACTTCTATCCCTACTGGCCCTCGGGAACCGGCGATGAAGTGCCCTAAATGCGGAAAAAG
>MGQS01000024.1:15679-17703 GCA_001797905.1 Deltaproteobacteria bacterium RBG_16_54_11
TCTGTAAGCACTGCGGAAAACGCATCCCCCGGCGGAAAAAGGGGGCGGCACCAAGGCTTCCCCTCCCCTCTCGGCTATCCCAAAGCAAGCTCCTCATAGCCTGGGCACTGGGCATACTCCTCCTCATCGCCCTTCTGATGGCCGTTATCCCTACGAAGGAGGAAAGAAAACAGATAGGGCAATTAGACCAGGAGATCTTCATCGAAAGGAGCAAGGAGGGCAGGGAGATAGCCTCCAACGCCGTTTTGGGAAAGGTTATGGCAGTCCACATGAGGGCGAACCGCCGCGGAACGATAGCAGTCAGGAGCCTCCATACGGGAAAAGAATATAGCTTCTCCGTGGGCTGGCGCACCAGCTATCATCCGCGCCGCTACCCTGCTATCGGAGAGCAGGTGAAGGTATATTACCTCCTTGACAAAGGCCTTCTGGAGGCAACGCAGATGAAGATAGGCCCATGAGCCTCCCGATAATTTTTTTCAGGAGGAAGAGATGAGATGTCCCCGGTGCGGCAATACAATCGCATCGCATGATCGGTTTTGCGGCAAGTGCGGCGATCGCCTCGTTCAGCAACCGGCGGCAACGAAAGCGAAAACCCCGCTCTTTGCACGCCTATCGCCAAAACAGCTTCGTGTCGCCGGGGGAGTGCTGGCAGGCGTGATCATTGTCATCGCCCTCTTGTTGATTATCCCGCCTGGACGGCAGAAAAGAAAGCCGGTTCCCAGGCCGACCAATCTGGGCGCCGAACTTACTCCCTGGCAACCGGACAAGGGCACGGCAGAGAGCGGCGCACATGCCGTCTATGGAAAAGTGATCTCCCTGCAAAGGGGGTCAATAACGATACAAAGTTTCACCGATGGAAAAGTATATACCTTGTACGTGGGACGCCGTACGTCCTACTCGCCGCACCGTTATCCCCTTGTCGGGGATAAGGTCAAGGCGCTCTATATTGATGACCGGGGTTCTATGAAGGCGACGCAGGTGCAGATGCAACCGTAGCTGGCTCCTCCGCCGCAAACACTCCGCACCTGCACTGTGGGGAGCGAGTGCACCAATGCCGATGAATGTTTAGAGGGATTTCTATTGCCTAGAAAATAGGTTTATAAAATCCCTCCCCACCTCCCTTTACAAAAAGGGAGGTGTAACTTCCCCCTTTGGGAAAGCCGAAGGTGGCCCTTTGGCCAGGGGGTGAGGGGGGATTGCAGATTTTTCCCGCCAATGGAGGATTCAGGGGAGTTTTTATGCCGGAGAAAACGCGTGAACAAATGCACCTGATCGATACCCATGCCCATCTTGATATGCCTGAGTTCGAGGGGGATCTCCCGCAGGTCATCCAGAGGGCCAAAGAAGCAGGGGTATCCACTATTATGGCAGTCGGGATCGACCCTGCCAGCTGTCGCAAGGCCATAGAGATCGCCGAGGCATACCCGAACGTCTTCGCCATCGTGGGTGTTCACCCCCACGACGCCGCTCAGGTCGGTGAAAGCGAGCTGGACGGCCTGAAGACCTTGGCCCGACATGTGAAGGTTAAGGCCTGGGGGGAAATCGGCCTCGATTTCTTTCGCAATCTCTCTCCGCCGGCAATCCAACAGGAGAGATTCCGTCAACAGATAACGATCGCAAAAGAGCTAAAACTCCCCGTGGTCATCCATAGTCGTTCGGCAACGCAGGAAACCATCGCCTGTCTTCGGGAGGAGAAGGCAGGGGATGCCGGAGGGGTGATCCATTGTTTTTCCGGGGACGCCAAGACGGCTGCACAATATCTGGAGATGGGTTTCGTCATCTCCATTCCGGGGGTCATTACCTTTAATAAAGCCCAGGAGCTGCGTGAGACGGTGAAGGGGCTCCCTGCGGAGGGGATGATACTGGAGACCGACGCCCCCTTTCTCGCCCCGGTGCCGCATCGGGGAAAAAGAAATGAGCCCGCCTATGTGCGATTGACTGCTGAGGCCGTCGCTAAGATCAGGGGGCAGGATATCTCGGACGTGGCGGCCACTACCACCAAGAATGCCTGCCGGGTCTTTAAC
>MGQS01000025.1:0-148 GCA_001797905.1 Deltaproteobacteria bacterium RBG_16_54_11
GCCCCTCCTTCAGGGGCATGAAAAAGGATTGCCCGCCGGCAAAGATCGTCCCGGCATGATAGACCGGATATCCGGGACTGGGAACCAGGGAGTATTCGCCGGGGTTGATAAAGGCCAGGGGTATATGGGCGATCCCCTCTTTGGAGCC
>MGQS01000025.1:265-14539 GCA_001797905.1 Deltaproteobacteria bacterium RBG_16_54_11
CCGGGGATCAAGGACCGCTGACCGCATCCGCTCCACAATCCGCTGCGGGGTAGGGAGGTCGGGATCTCCCACCCCCAAATCGATAAGATCCACCCCCTTGGCCCTCAACGCGGACTTTCTGCGGTCCAGCTCCGCAAAGAGGTAAGGGGGCAGGGCTTGGAGCCGCTTCGCCATCTCAATTCTTCCACTGCCTTTCATTCCGCCTCCTTCTTCTATGGATAGTATACCAGCGAATGCGGGCATCGAGATATAGGGAAAGATATATTACCTGGCATGATAAATGCATTTTAAATCAAGTAAAATGCATAAAAAAACATGATATAGTACCTGCCAAAGCTCCAAAAATGCAAGGGGGTTTAGGCAGGGTGACAAATATTGACATATATACGGAAAGGTGATAACATTACACAGCATAGTATCATACGCCTCTACAGGAGAAAGAAGATAGAATCATGTCCTTAAGACTTGGCCAACTCCTCTTAAAGGCTGAGATCATAACCGAGGAGCAGCTGAAGCAGGCCCAGGGCGAACAGAAGCTCAGGGGGCGAAATCTGAGCTCTATCTTGATAGAAATGGGATTCCTCTCGGAGGATGACCTCCTCGCCTTCCTCCACAAGCGCTATGGGCTCCCCTCCATCAACCTCTCCGAGGTAGAATTAGACCCTAAGCTCGTGGGGTTAGTCGGGCCTGATTTCATGCATAAAAACCAGGTGGTCCCGGTTCGCAGGAGCGGTTCCACCCTCTATCTGGCCATAGTCGACCCCTTTAACGTCTCGGTCATCGATGACATCAAGTTCCGCACCGGATATCACATAGAGGCCATGGTGGCCTCTGAAACGAATATCAGGACCACCATAGAGAGACATCTCAATCCCACCGCTTCCATCGACGGGGCCCTCGCCGACTTCGAGGACGAGGGGATGGAGGTGGTAAAGCAAGATGAGACCTTCGACCTCGGCGAGCTGGAAAAAACCGCGGAAGAGGCCCCTGTCGTAAAACTGGTCAACCTCATCCTGGCCGATGCCATCTCGAAAGGTGCCAGCGACATCCACATAGAGCCGTACGAAAAATTCATGCGGGTGCGGGAACGGATCGATGGGGTCCTCTACGAGGTGATGAGGCCCCCCATCCAGATGAAAAACGCCATTACCTCCCGTATCAAGATCATGTCCCAACTGGATATCGCCGAACGCCGCCTCCCCCAGGGCGGGCGTTTCCTGATCAGGATGCAGAATCGGGAGATGGACTTTCGGATTTCGCTCATTCCCACCCTCTTCGGTGAGAAGGTGGTCATGCGACTCCTCGATAAGACAAAACTCCAGCTCGATATGACTAAATTGGGCTTTGAACCCGAAGCCCTGGAGATATTCCACGGGGCCATCTATAAACCATATGGGATGATCTTGGTCACCGGACCGACAGGGAGCGGGAAGACCACTACCCTCTACTCTGTCCTTTCCGAGCTGAACAAGGTCTCGGAAAATATCTGTACGGCTGAAGATCCGATAGAGTTCAACATCCCCGGCGTCAACCAGGTTCAGATGCATGAGGCCATCGGACTGAATTTCGCCGCCTCTCTGAGAGAATTCTTGCGCCAGGACCCTGATATCATCCTGGTGGGAGAGATCCGGGATCTGGAGACGGCTGAGATAGCGGTCAAGGCCGCCTTGACAGGTCATCTCGTTCTCAGCACGCTCCATACCAACGACGCCCCCAGCACCATCGGACGTCTGCTGGACATGGGGGTGGAACCGTTCCTCGTCGCCTCTTCTCTCATTGTGACGGTGGCCCAGCGATTGATCCGCTGCATCTGCCCTGATTGCAAGGAACCCATCAACATGCCCCCAGAGGCGTTGGTGGACCTCGGTGTCCCTGAAGAGGAGATAGACGATTTCAAATGTTATAAGGGAAAGGGATGCGGCAAGTGCAGCAATATCGGGTATCGCGGCAGGTTGTCGTTGTTCGAGGTGATGCCCACGACGGATGAGATCCAGGAGTTGACCCTCCGCAGGGCCGCCGCCAATGAGCTCAAGCGGGCGGCGATCCAGGCAGGGATGAGGACCTTGAGGCAAAGCGGGATCGCCAAGATCAAACAGGGGATAACCACCATCGAAGAGGTGCTGCGGGTAACCGTCGATTAAGCGCCACAAGGAAAACAGCCATGCCCCTTGATCTCCAAGACCTGCTCAAGACGATGATTGAACATGACGCTACGGACCTCCATATTACCACCGGCACGCCTCCTCAGATCCGCGTCTACGGCCGCCTGGTCCCCTTAGAACTTCCCCCCTTAACCGGCGCCGACACCAAGAGGCTCGCGTACAGTGTGCTCACCGATGCCCAAAAACACCGGTTCGAGGAGGAGCACGAACTCGACTTCTCCTTTGGGATAAAGGGGTTGTCCAGGTTCAGGGGAAATCTCTTCTTCCAGAGGGGGGTGGTGGCCGCAGCCATCAGGTCCATACCCTATAAGATCAGGGGTTTTAAGGATCTCGGTCTCCCTGCTATTATCGAGGAGCTGATCAGGAGGCCCAAGGGTCTCGTCCTGGTCACGGGTCCGACCGGCTGCGGCAAATCCACTACTCAGGCAGCCATGATAGATCAGATCAATGAGGAAAGAAACGCCCACATCATCACCATCGAGGACCCCATCGAATACCTCCACCCCCACAAGGGGTGCATCTTGAACCAGCGCGAGGTGAACTCCGACACCTTCAGCTTCACGGCGGCCTTGAAACATATCCTGCGCCAGGACCCCGATGTGGTCCTCCTCGGGGAGATGAGGGATCTGGAGACCATCGAGGCGGCCCTGACCATCGCCGAGACCGGACACCTCACCCTCGCCACCCTGCACACCAACTCCTGTACCGAGACCGTCAACAGGATTATCGACGTCTTCCCGCCGCACCAGCAGTCCCAGGTCAGGACCTTGCTCTCCTTTGTCCTGGAAGGCGTCCTCAGCCAACAGCTCCTGCCCAAGGCCAACGGGGCAGGGTTGGCCCTGGCCATGGAGATCCTGATCCCCAATTCGGCGATCCGCAACCTCATCAGGGAGGATAAGATCCATCAGATCTACGGGCAGATGCAGATAGGACAACTCAAGTTCGGCATGCAGACCATGAACCAGTCCCTCCTCGCCCTCTATGAGAGGGGAATGATCACCCTGAACGACGCCATGGGGAGAACCCCCAACTTAGAGGAGTTCCGACAGATGTTGGGGGAGACCGCAGAAAAGAAGAAATGAGGTAAGGAGAAGAAGTCATCATGCCAAAGTACGCGTGGGAAGGCAGGGTCCCCCAAGGGGGGTTCCGCAAGGGCGAGCTCGAGGGGCCCAACGAGACGGCTGTCCGGGCCTACCTCAGACAGCAGCAGATCATCCCCACCAAGATCACCACCAAGGGGAAGGAGCTCAAGATCACCCTCCCGTTCATGAAAGGGAGGGTGAAGAAAAAGGCGCTCGCGATCTTCACCCGTCAGTTGGCCACCATGATCGACGCCGGGCTCCCGTTGGTCCAGTCCTTGGAGATACTGGCCCAGCAGGAGGAATCCGAGACCTTTCAGGAAATCATCAGAACGATAAAAAACGAGGTGGAGGCCGGGGCCACCTTGGCAGCGGCCCTACAGAAGCATCCCCGCGTCTTCGACAATATGTTCGTCAATTTAGTGGTGGCGGCGGAGCAGGCCGGCACCCTCGACGTCATACTCGGCCGCCTGGCCACCCATATCGAAAAGATGGAGGCGTTGAAAAAGAAGGTCAAATCAGCCATGGTGTATCCCACAATGATTGTAACGGTGGCCGTCGGCGTCACCATCGTCCTGATGGTCTTCGTAGTCCCGGTCTTTGAGAAGCTCTTCGCGGGGATGGGGTCAAGCCTCCCCCTCCCCACCCAGATTGTCGTCAACATCAGCAAGATCTTCAAGAGCTATTTGCCTATCCTCATTATCCTCACCATAGTCGGGGTTGTTGCGTTGAGAAGATACTATAAAACGGAAAAGGGGAGGAGGACGGTCGACGGTCTCCTCCTGAAGGCCCCCGTCTTCGGGGAGCTCATCAGAAAGATAGCCGTCTCCCGGTTTGCCCGTACCTTGGCCACGCTGGTGACCAGCGGGGTGCCCATCCTGGAGTCACTCAATATCGTGGCCGGGGCTTCGGGAAACAAGGTGGTCGAAGAGGCCATCCTGAAAGGGCGCACGAGCATCAGTGAGGGGCAAACGATCTCTGAGCCGTTGACCGAGAGCGGCGTTTTCCCCGTTATGGTGACCCAGATGATCGCGGTAGGGGAAACCACCGGTTCCCTCGAACTCATGCTCACCAAGATCGCCGATTTCTATGACGACGAGGTAGATGTGGCCGTGGCCACGCTGAGTTCCATGCTCGAACCGGTGCTGATGATCTTCTTGGGCGTGATTGTCGGAGGGCTCGTCATCGCCATGTACCTGCCCATCTTCAAGATGGCCTCGGCCTTTTAGCCTGCGGGGAGAGATGCAACAGCGGCTAAAAAAGCTGATCCTCTATCGACTCATCCTCACCACGGTAACCTTCCTCATGGGGTTGCTCTTTCAGCTACAGGGCATCTCCGCCATGTGGGGACCCTATGCCTTGTTCTATTTTCTCATCTTTCTCATCTATGCCACCACCATCATCTTTGCCCTCCTCATCCGGAAGGTCAAGGACGTCACGTTTATGATCTACGTCCAGACAACGGCAGATGCCTTGATCATCACCGGGATCATCTACATCACCGGCGGCGGCTCGAGCGTCTTTTTTCCCCTCTACATCTTGGCAGTCCTGCAGGCCGGGGTCATGCTGGAAAAAAAAGGCGGGCTCATGGCGGCTTCTGTCTGCAGCATCTGCTATGGACTCCTCCTCAATATGGAATCCCTCTGGGTGATACCCTCCCTCTCCCCCCGCCTTCCCTATAACAGCGTCGTCATGCTCTACAAACTTTTTCTCGCCTTCTTGGCCTTCTATCTTTCCGGATACCTCACCGGCTATCTCGCCGAAGAGGCGCGCAGGAGGGGAGGGGAACTAACAAAAACAAAAGAGGATTACAGCCGGCTCGAGGCCTTCAACCGCGATGTCATCCAGAGCATGCAGAGCGGGCTAATGACCGTCAACCTGAAAGAGCGGATAAGCTTTTTGAACAAGGCGGGGGAAAAGATCCTCGGTATCGCGATCTCTCAATTCAGAGACCGCCTTATACACGACCTATTCCGCGAACTCAAGGACAACGTTCACGAGGGGTTAAACTCCCGTACGGAGATCACCTTTGCGAAGCCAGACGGAGAGGAGATAAGGCTGGGGCTTTCCATCTCGTCCCTGAAGGATCACCGGGGGAATAAGGTAGGGCAGATCATCATCTTCCAGGACCTCACCCACATCAAGGAGATGGAAGAATCCATGAAGAAGTCGGAGATGATGGCTACTATCGGACAGCTGGCAGCCGGCATCGCCCATGAGATCCGCAACCCCCTGGCCTCTATCAGCGGCGCCATCCAGCTGCTCAAAGAGGAAAAGGAGGCGGGTGAGAGCACGCAACGGTTGATGGAGATTATCCTTGCAGAATCGGGCCGTCTGAATCGCCTCATCACCGATTTCCTCCTCTATGCCCAGCCCCCGAAGCTCAATAAGAAGAAGGTGGATATCGGCACCCTCGTGGATAACACCCTGGAGGTCTTCTCCCGCTCTCCCCAATGGACCAAGGGAATAACGTTGGCCAAGCGCATGGAGCCGAATATAACCATTTCCGCCGACCCCCAACAACTCGAACAGGTCCTGTGGAACCTTTTTATCAACGCCGTCGACGCCATGGGGGGAAAGGGCATGCTGGAGGTAAAGGTCCACAAGGAGGGGAAGGGGCGCATGGTAACGCTCGCCGTCTCGGACACAGGCAAGGGGATCTCTGCGAAGGATATCAATAAGATCTTCGATCCCTTCTTCACCACCAAAGAGGGGGGATCGGGGCTTGGGCTCTCCATCGTACATAAGATAGTAGAAATCCATGGAGGGCATATATCAGCGGAGAGCAGGCCTCATCACGGCACCACGTTTACGCTTACCTTACCGGCCTCATAACGGTTTAAGGATTCTCCTTTCGGAGGAACGGATATGACAAAACAAAAGATACTGGTAGTCGACGACGAGAAGAGCATGTGCGACTTTTTAGAGATCATGCTGCACAAAGAGGGGTATGAAGTGACGAGCACTACCAGTGGGGAACAGGCGCTGGAACTGCTGGACAATAACCTCTACAGCATGGTCCTCACCGACGTCAAAATGCCGGGGGTGGACGGATTTGAGGTCTTGCGCAAGACCAAAGAGGTAAGTCCCGACACGGTGGTGATCATGATCACCGCCTATGGCTCACCTGAAGGGGCGGTCACCGCTATAAAAGAAGGGGCCTATGACTACATCACCAAGCCCTTTCGGGTAGAAGAGGTGAAACTTACCATCAAGAAGTCCCTGGAACGGAGCTCGCTCATCAGGGAAAATATCCGTCTCCGTCAAGTGGTGGAGGACCGGTATAAATTCTGGAACCTTATCGGCAAGAGCCCCAAGATGCAACGGGTATATGAACTCGTGGAGAAGGTATCCCAAACCAAGGCGAATGTCTTGATTACCGGGGAAAGCGGGACGGGCAAAGAGCTGGTAGCCAAAGCCGTCCACTTTAACAGCGCCAGGAAAGACCGTTCCTTCGTCACCCTCAACTGCGGAGCCATCCCGGAAAACCTCTTGGAGAGTGAGCTCTTCGGTCACATGAAAGGCTCCTTCACCGGGGCGATCGCCAATAAGAGGGGGCTGTTGGAGATGGCCGAGAACGGGACCCTCTTCATGGATGAGGTCGGCGAACTCCCCCTTCCTCTGCAGGTAAAATTGTTGCGGGTAATCCAAGAGCGTGAGTTTAAGCGGGTGGGAGGGATAGAAGATATCAAGGTGGATGTCAGGATCATCTCGGCCAGCAATCAAGACCTGCAACAGAGGGTCGCCCAGGGCGGCTTTCGCGAAGACCTTTTCTACCGTCTCAACGTCATCCAAATCAAGATCCCCCCGTTGAGGGAGCGCAAGGAAGATATACCCCTGCTCGTCAATCACTTTATCCGGAAGTACAGCGCTGAAACAGGAAAGGAGATAGAGGGGGTATCGCCCGAGGCCCTGGAGCTGCTGCTGGGTTATAGCTTCCCCGGCAATGTCAGGGAACTGGAAAATATCATCGAGAGGAGCATAACCCTGGAGACCTCTCCGATGATTGCGGATCGGCACGTCCGTTCCTACCTCAATGAGCGGATGATCTCTAAGAGCATGCCCCCCTCCCTGGAGATCCCGGAGGAGGGAATCGACCTCAATAAGGTGGTGGAGGACTTGGAAAAGGCCTTCATCCTCAAGGCATTGGAACAGACCGAGGGGGTCAAGAAGAAGGCCGCCGAGATCTTGGGGATGAACTTCCGGGCCATGAGATATAAGCTGGCGAAATATGACCTTTAGCCCCTCCTAAACCATTTCTCAAACTCCCGCCAACCCCAGCGGACGAAGAGAGGTCTCCCATGAGGGCAGGTGGCGGGTCGTGTACCCTCCTCCCACGCCGCGAGCAGGGATATCACCTCCTCCTCTTGCAGCCGCCGATTCGCCTTGATGGCCCCCCGGCAGGCAAGCAGCACGCAGATCCGATCCAAGCACTGTTCAACGGTATCACCCTCCCCTCGTTCAGCCAGCTCTTCGCTCAGGGCCTCGAGCAGGGCGTGCAGATCTTCCCCCTGCAGAAACGAGGGGATCGATTGGACGGCAACGGCCCTCTCCCCGAACTCCTCCAGTTCCAGCCCCACCCTGGCCAACTCTGCTCGATAGCCGATGAGTAACTCCTTCTCCTCCCTCGTCACCTCTACCGGCTGAGGGATGAGGAAGGGTTGTTGAGATACCCGCCCCCCGTGCAGAGCATCCTTCACCCTCTCGTAGAGGATCCGCTCATGGGCTGCATGTTGATCGACGATCATCACCCCCTCATCCCCTTCCACCACGAGGTAGGTCCCCTTGATCTGTCCCACCATCCGCCATGTGGGGGCGGGCATCATCTCGACGCCCGTGGCAAAAGAAGCAGGCGCCGAGTAGGAGGCTCTCTCCTCCCTGATCTCCGATATCTCATAAGGCCTGGCCTCAGGGGGATTGGTCAAGGCGTCTTTGAGCGCATCGGAGACCAATCGGTGTATCTCTTCTCCTCGCCTGAACCGGACCTCCATCTTCGCCGGATGGCAGTTGACATCCACCTCCGCCAAGGGAACTGAGATAAAAAGGATGACCACCGGGTACATCCGGGCGGGGATAACCCCGCGGTATGCCTCTGAGACCGCGTGAGTGATCAGTTTATCCCTGATGTAGCGCCCATTCACATAGATATAGATCCCTTTGGAAGAGCCGCGGCAATAGGTAGGGACAGTAGCCCAACCCCGTATCTCTCCAAACCCATGGCTCCCCTGAACCCTAACCAACCGGGAGGCAATCTCCTTCCCGAGGATGGCCCTGATTCGCGATTGCTCCTCCGTGGTGGCTGAAAGGTTGAAGAGGACCCGTTGATTGTGTTTCAGGGAAAAACCCACTGAATTATTTACGAGGGCCATCCTGGTGACCACCTCAATGATATGGGCCAGCTCGCTCTGAACCCCCCTGAGGAACTTCTGCCTGGCCGGCAGATTGTAGAAGAGATCCGCTACCTCTACCCTCGTGCCCGGGGGGCTGCCCACCTCCTCTGCCCCCCTCAGCTCGCCGCCCTCCGCCAGGACCTGCGTCCCTGAGAGGGCGTCATGAGTTCTCGTGATCAGGCTCAAGCGAGACACCGCAGCAATGGAGGGAAGGGCCTCACCCCTGAAGCCGAGGGTCCTGATAGCCGTTAGATCCCCCCCGTCATAGATCTTACTCGTGGCGTGTCTCTCGAGGGCGAGCAGGGCATCCGACTGCGTCATCCCCTCCCCATCATCCATCACCGAGATCCTCCTCTTGCCCCCCTCTTCTATCTCCACCGTAACGGCGCGGCTTCCGGCATCCAAGGAGTTTTCCACCAACTCCTTCACCACAGAGGCCGGCCTTTCAATCACTTCTCCCGCTGCTATCTTACCCGCCACCTCAGCGGGGAGGACCCTTATCTTAGTTCCCATCCTTCACCTCGGGGATCTCCGTATCGCCTCTTCCCTGATCAATTGTCTGCCTCTGCACTTACCTGCAAGGCCCTCCCGCAGTCAGTCAGAGGGAATCCCTTGATCTTTCCCATCGCCTTTTGACCGAGAAGATGTATGCCATTGATGATGCTGCTGGAAGGGGCGTGATGATTGCGGCCAGTGGAATGGTATGGGAATATTCCCCCGTGCTGCCAGGGTGCGACTCTCACTCCTCCAAAAAGGACCCCATGCGGCGGAAGCGTTGATACCGCTCGGCTAAGAGTCGTTCCACGGGGACATCCTTCCGCTCCCTGAGATGACGCACTACCGCCTCTTTCACCGTGGCGGCAGCCCCCTCATAATCGCGATGGGCGCCACCAAACGGTTCAGGGATGATCTCATCGATGACCTCCAAGTTCAGGAGGTCCGCCGCCGTTATCTTCAGCGCCTCGGCTGCCAGAGGACCTTTTGTGCCATCCCGCCACAGGATGGCGGCGCAGCCCTCCGGGGATATAACCGAATAGATGGCATTTTCCATCATCAAGATCCTATCTCCCACCCCGATGGCCAAGGCGCCGCCGCTTCCCCCTTCGCCGATAACCACCACGACGATGGGCACGGGAAAGGCAGCCATCTCCCTGAGGTTGTGGGCAATGGCCCCGGCCTGCCCTCGCTCTTCAGCTCCCACCCCGGGATAAGCCCCCGGCGTGTCGATCATGGTGACGATGGGCTTGTTGAACCTTACCCCCAACTCCATTATCCTGAGGGCCTTACGGTAGCCTTCCGGATGGGACATCCCGAAGTTCCGATAGCCCATTTCCTTCACATCTCTCCCCTTTTGATGCCCGAGCACCACCACCGCCTCTCCATCGAGACGGGCAAGTCCTCCTACCATGGCCGGATCATCCATGAAACCCCTGTCGCCATGGAGCTCTATGAAGTCCTCGAAGATCATGCGGATGTAGTCTAAGGTATGGGGGCGATCGATGTGCCGGGACAGCTGCGTCCTCTGCCACGGGGTGAGCTGAGCATAGGTTTCCTCCCTGACCTTGGTTATCCGTTTTTCAAGCTTCTCTATCCTGGCGCTGACTCTGGGGTCATCCCGAGGGGCAAAGCGTCGAAGTTCCTCATATTCCCTCTCCAACTCCCTGAGCGGTTTCTCAAAATCAAGATAGTGTCTCACCATTGCGCATATCCCCCTTGACGACGTTCGGATCCGCTCCCGGCTCGAGGTGCTCTCACTCCATCTCCACCGTCTTTTCGCCGAACAGCCCCTCCACCGATTGCCGCATCTGCTCGGAAGGCTCCACCGTCAGCGCAGGGGAAAGCGCCATGATCACCTCTGACTGAGGGGGAACAATGAGGTGCAACAAGGCCTCACATCCCCCCTTATTCTCCTCCAAGATCTCTCTCAGTCTCAACATCTGCTCTTTGGAAAGCCCCGGGGTGCGCAGCCGAAAATGGACCTTCGATATCCTCTCTTTTTTGGCCTCATCAAGGGGCACCACAGAAGATGCCTTCACCTTATGCCTCTCCTCTCCCTTATCCAAGACCCCTCGAATCAAGAGGGGCACATCCGCCTTGAGGTAAGGACGAACGGTGCGAAAGAGATCAGGGAAAATGATCACCTCCACCCTTCCCTTCATATCCTCCAGGGAGAGAAAGGCCATCTGGTCCCCCTTCTTGGTACTGATCTCCTTTACCTCCGCCACTAATCCCCCGATGCTGACCTGAGTCCCGTTTGCCATCTCGGCCAGGGTCTCCGTATCCGCCGTGGTGAGTTCGCGGATATCCTCTTGATATCTGATCAGGGGGTGGCTGGTCAGGTAAAAGCCGAGCACCTCTTTCTCAAAGCTCAAGAGTTGGTTTTCAGGCCATTCCTCTATTGCGAGCAGCTTGGTTTGGCCGTGAGGGGATTGAAGTCCGTCGAAGAGGGCCGATTGTCCCCCTCGGCGCTCTTTTTGTCGCGCCTGTCCCTGCTCCATGGCCTCTTCCAAAACGAGCATGAGTTGGGACCGGCGAGCGCCGATGGAATCGAAGGCCCCGGCCTTGATGAAACTCTCGATCACCCTGCGGTTCACCTTGCGCAGGTCCACCGACTCACAAAAATCGAACAAAGACGAGATCTGCGCCCCCTCCTCTCGGAGGCGCACTATTTCTTCAACCGCCCCAAACCCCACGTTTTTGACCGCCCCCAGGCCATATCTGATCTTCCCTTCTGAAACCGTAAAACCCCAATCGCTCTCATTGATGTCCGGGGGGAGAACCTCTATGGCCTTCTCCCGGCACTCGGCCACAAACCGCATCACCTTATCGGTGTTGTCCATGTCACAGGTCAGCAGCGCGGCCATGAACTCGAGGGGGTAATGGACCTTGAGATAGGCCGTCTGATAGGCGATGAGGGCATAGGCAGCGCTATGAGACTTATTAAAGCCATACTCGGCGAACTTGGTCATCATCTCAAAAATGCGCTCGGCCTTTCCCTTCTCTATCCCGTTACGGCGCGCTCCCTCGATAAACTTTTCCTTCAATCGCTCCATCTCCGCCGGATCCTTCTTGCTCATAGCACGTCGCAGGATGTCGGCATCTCCGAGCGTAAAATTGCCCAATGTGCTGGCGATCCGCATCACCTGCTCTTGGTAGACGATCACCCCATAGGTATCTTCAAGGATCTCCTTCACCTTGGGCACATCATATCGTACCGCAGACTTTTTATGTCTCCTCTTGATAAAGTCATCCACCATACCGCTTCCAAGGGGTCCCGGCCGGTAAAGGGCCACCAAGGCGATAAGATCCGCAAAGGTCTCCGGGCGCAACTTCATCAGCAGATCCCTCATACCGGAGCTTTCCAACTGGAATATCCCCGTGGCATCACCGGAGCCGAGTAGTTTAAAGGTCTCCTGGTCGCCAAGGGGAATACGGGTGAGCTCGATCTTATCCCCTTTGGTTCGCTCGATCAGTTCAACCGCCTTGCTCAAGACCGTCAGCGTCTTGAGGCCCAAAAAATCGAACTTCACCAGGCCGACCCGTTCCACATCCTTCATGGCATATTGGGTGATCACCTCGCCCTTTGCGCCCCTGTAGAGGGGGATGTATTCCATCAGGGGACGATGGGAGATGACCACGCCCGCGGCGTGGGTGGATGCATGGCGGACCATCCCTTCCAAGGACCGGGCCAGAGAGAGAAGATGAGCAACCGTTTCATCACGGGCAGCGAGCTCCTTGAGCCTCGGTTCCTGCTCCAGGGCTTGCTCCAAGGTGATGTTGAGGGTGTTCGGGATGAGCTTGGCGATGGCATCCACCTCTTTATAGGGAAGATCCAATACCCTCCCCACATCCCTCACCACCGCCTTAGCCTGCATCTTACCAAACGTGATGATCTGGGCCACGTTTTCCGTGCCGTACTTCTCCGTCACGTACCTGATCACCTCATCTCTGCCTTCGATGCAGAAGTCCACATCGATATCGGGAAGGCTGATACGCTCGGGATTGAGGAACCGCTCGAAGATGAGATCGTATGCCAAAGGGTCGATATCAGTTATCCCGAGGGAATAGGCCGCTAAGCTCCCCGCCGCAGATCCTCTGCCCGGCCCCACGGGGATTCCCTTTGTCTTGGCATAGTTGACGAAGTCAGCCACAATGAGGAAGTAGCCGGAAAACCCCATGGACTTGATCATGGAGAGTTCCTCGTGCAAGCGCTTCAGGTACCGCTCTTGCTCCCCCGGGGCCCTTGAGGTATAGGCGAAACGCCGTTCCAAACCCTCCTGAGCCGATTTCTCGAGGTAGTGGTCCAACGATTCCCCGATGGGGGGCTTAAACCGGGGCAGATGATATTCTTCGAAGCGCAATTCCAGGTTGCATTGTTCGGCTATCTCCAGGGTGTTCCGTAATGCCTCCGGATACGGGCCGAACAATCGCTCCATCTCCTCCACAGGGCGCAGGTAGAACTGATCGGTGGAAAACTTCATGCGCTTGGGGTCCTTGAGGGTCTTACCTGTCTGAATGCAGAGCAGGACATCTTGTGCTACGGCATCCTCACGCCTCAGGTAGTGACAATCGTTGGTGGCTACCAACGGTATCCCCATTTCCCGGCTCAGCTCCACCAGCCCTTGGTTGACAATCTTCTGTTCCTCAAGGCCGTTGTCCTGGACCTCCAGATAGAACCGCCCCTGATCAAAGATCTCCTTATACCACCCGGCTACTGCCTTGGCCTCGGCTTTCTTCTCATTACGTAAGAGCACGGGGATCTCACCCTTCAGACAACTGCTGAGGACGATCAACCCCTTGTTGTATTTTTCCAGGAGCTCCTTATCCACCCGCGGTTTATAATAAAATCCCTCCAGATGGGCGAGGCTTATCAAACGGATGAGGTTGCCATAACCCTCCTGGTTCTTGACCAAGATGACCAGATGGTAGGAGGCATCCTTGAACTTTCCCGGCTCCTTCTTCAAGCGTGACTCCGGGGCTACATAGATCTCACACCCGATGATCGGTTTTATCCCATGGCTGATGGCCCCTTGATAGAACTCGATCGCCCCAAACATATTCCCGTGGTCGGTTAGGGCCAAAGATTTCATCCCATACGTGCGAGCGAGGGGAAAGAGTTCCTCAAAGCGAATGGCGCCATCCAAGAGGCTATATTGACTATGGAGATGAAGATGGACAAACTCTTTCATGTTTCCTTCTTAACTGCTACAAGATTGACAATGGTTGCCGCGCCGCCTGTCGACCGGATCAGGGGGTACCCTCAGCATCGCACCTCTCAAGAAAGGGGGGCTCTTGCGCCGAGACCCTCATTCCCACTCAATGGTGCTGGGCGGCTTGGAACTGATATCATAGACCACCCGATTTACCCCCTGCACTTCATTGATGATTCGATTCGCTATTAGGCCCAAGAGCTCGTACGGGAGCCTTACCCAATCCGCCGTCATGCCGTCCAAGCTGGAGACGGCGCGCAAGGCGATCACGTGCTCGTAGGTCCTCTCATCGCCCATCACCCCCACCGTCCTGATGGGGAGCAGCACCGCAAAGGACTGCCAGATATCACGGTAGAGGCCGGCCTTTAAGATCTCGTCTTGCATAATGGCATCCGCCTCGCGCAAGACCTGCAATCTCTCCTCGGTTACCTCT
>MGQS01000025.1:14573-18471 GCA_001797905.1 Deltaproteobacteria bacterium RBG_16_54_11
AAGGCTGTCGGTACACGATCCGATCCGGCAGGCCCAATTCCACCCCGACCCTTCTCACCTCATCTTTAAAGAGCTCCCTCAGGGGTTCAATGAGTTTCAAGTGCATCCTCTCCGGGAGACCCCCCACATTATGATGGCTCTTAATAGTGGCCGAGGGCCCTTTGAAAGATACGCTCTCGATGACATCGGGGTACAGGGTCCCCTGCGCCAGATATTCCACCTTGCCGAGTTTTTTGGCCTCCTTTTCGAAGATCGTAATGAACAGCTCGCCGATCACCTTGCGCTTCTGCTCGGGGTCCTCTATCCCCTTGAGGCGGCTGAGAAACTCTTTCCGGGCATCAACCAAATGGAGATCCCAATGGAAGGAATCTTTGAGGACCGATAATCGGTCCTGCGCCTCTGCCTTACGCAAGAGGCCATTGTCGACGAAGATACAGGTGAGACGATCGCCGATGGCCTTGTGCATCAGGGCAGCTACCACTGACGAATCGACCCCACCGCTCAGAGCACAGATGACCCGTTCCCTCCCCACCTCCTCCTTGATCCTCTTCACAGAGGCCTCAACAAATGACCTCATGTCCCAGCTCCCGCGGCACTGACAAATGCGAAAGAGGAAATTACTGAGGATCTGGCCGCCGATCTCGGTATGGGCGACCTCGGGATGAAACTGGAGACCTACGAGGCCCCGATCCGGGTCTCCCATGGCGGCGACGGGGGAATTGGGGGAATGAGCAAAGGTCCTAAATCCAGGGGGGAGCTTCTCCACCCGATCGCCATGGCTCATCCATACCCGGTATGACTGCCCCGTATCAAGTCCTGCAAAAATCTGAGAGGGCTCATCTATCTTGAGCTCGGCCTTCCCATACTCCCGCTCCCTGGAAGGAGCCACCTTCCCGCCGAGCAGAGAGGTCATCAGCTGCATGCCGTAGCAAATCCCCAATACGGGAATCCCGAGCTGGAAGAGCTCTGCATCAACCCGCGGGGCACCCTTATCGTAGACGCTGGCCGGCCCCCCGGAAAGGACAATCCCTTTTGTCGAGTTACCCTTAATCGCCTCGGGAGAGAGGGTGTACGGGTGAATCTCGCAGTAGACCTTCTGCTCTCTGATCCTGCGGGCGATGAGTTGGGTATATTGGGAACCGAAATCAAGGATGATTACTTTCTCTGCGGACATCTACCCCCTTCAAATCCTTTTCCGTCAATATCCCGGCGTCGACGAGTTCCCTGCGACTCTCCGGATACCTCCCCCGTTCCAAAAAGAAGATCTTTCTGCCCCACTCCACCCGTTCCTGTCTCATCCGCTCGGCATATCCTCGGAGGGAATACCCTTCCCCGCGATGGTCCGTCCATAAAAATGCGAGCTTAAAGGGGAACAAAGAGACAAGGAGAAGGATGAAGGAGATGAGCAATCCCAATCCATACCTCGCATAGGCGGGCCTCTGCCTCCGCACCTCGACCCGCGGTGCCGCCTGAGCAGGCAGTGCACCCCTTTTGATACCCAGCTCCTTTATATCGCCCCCCTCTAAAAGACTCGCTAAAATCTCCAAGGTGGCGAATTTCCCCACGAGGCTCATGTCGATGATCTCTTGGACGCTCCTGGTGCCATCCACCAAGCGGTAGACCGATGCGTGAGCTTCCGACAGGTCAATCCCATGCTTCTCAAGGGTCCCGGCCTTTTGGAGGACCATCGTCGGGGAAGGCGCTTTCTTCTCTATCTCCGGCCACTCATCCACCATCTTGAGGATATTCAACATCACCTCATCGGCATGTAACTGAAGCGAGATCTTGGGGAAGGCTTCCCCGGTGAGAGCATCAAACTTGAACTTCCCTGCCTCCAATCGAAACACCTCGTAAACAAGCTCGTGGACCTGGGTATGCAGGGCGTTGAGGACCGTCTGCTCCTCAGCCATCCCTGCCTCCACAACGATCTCTCCCAAAAAGCGGCGCGACTTTTTCTGGGTCCGCAGGGCGGTCTGCAAGTTGTCCCTGGAGATGATGCCTGTCTTGGCCAGCCGTTCCCCTAACAGGCCCCCTTTTGTCCGCCCGGTGGAGGTTGCATGGGTTATCTTGCCATCGAAAAAGAATATCCCGGCCTCATCATCCTTCTTACCCAACCCCCACACCCTCAGGACACCTGTCTTGCCCTGCTGGCCCAGCAACTGGATAACCTCGAGAATGTTAAAATCCTTCAGTTCTCCCTCTAAGGCCATCGCTTACCTCACCTCCTGATCCCTTCCAGCGAGAAGGAAGGCTTGGATATCTCCAGTCCCTGCTTCTTATACCCCCCTCTGAGCACCATCAGGTAAAATAGGATAAAGGTCACAATGACCAGGGGCGCTCCGCCGAGCACACCAGAGGCGGAAGAAGGGATGGCCGGAAGAATTATTCCCTTCCAAAAATAGAACCTTACCAAAAAGATAAAGAATATCGCTAGATAGAAGAACCCCCAGACATTATATCCCTTCCAGATATGACCGACACCGGGGATGAGAAGGGGGAATATCTTATCATAGATCCCCATCCTCACCTGAAATCCCTTTGTCTCCCTCAGCTTGTGCTCCTTGAGCTCTTGATCTATCTCCTTGCCCTTCAAGATCCGAAAGCATCGCACACAGATGCGTCTCATCCCCTCCTTTTTACCGAGGGTTTGGTTGCTGATCATCCCGCACAGGGAGCATCTCCACCACTCCTCTCGCCCCCTGCCGATGAATGACAAAACAACCGCGAATGCAGCGAAAAAGATGGGCAAGACGAAGGGTACACGAGGAGAAAGATCGCGGAGCCAGACATCCACTATGAAATAGGAAAGGCCTGTTTCGCGCCAAAACTCGGCAAAGAGCCTCCTTCGCAGATGCTCAAGGGAGATGACCGTATCTATCACCATGCGATTGGGATGAGGGGAGTCGATCTCTAAATGGTCCCCGATTATCCCGGGGCTCAATTCCTTGGCCTTTTGGAAGTTTTGGTCGGCGTCCTGCAAGATGAGCATCGACTTTTGTGAAAGGGCCTTGCTCAGATTGAAATAGTAGACACCGTTTTGGGGGGCCAACTCGATGGCCTGTCGATAGAGGGAACTCGCCTGCGACGGATCGCCCAGGGCCATATAGAGATTCCCAAAGTTGGAAATGCTCCGAGCGTCCGACGGGTTGAGTTTTACCAGTTGCTGGTAATATCTCTTCGCCTCGGGATACTCCCCTTCCCGCTTGGCGGCCAGGGCCACGGTGAAGAGGGCATCCCGATCCTCCTGATGATCCTGGGTCCACAGCTGAAGCCTCTCCATTGCCTGGGGTTGCCTCTCCCCGTACGATGCCTCGTATATATCAAAGACTACCTGGGCCCGAGGACCTTCCATGAACTGAAAGAGGGCCTCACCAAGGGGGGGTATATAGACGACGAGCAAAAAGGAGAATATCACCACCCCCTTCTCGCCTTTCGTGAGGTACCTCCAGAGGATCAGGCACCACACGAGGGCGCACCACACGATATTGAGCTGCAACAGCAAGGGAAGGGCGAAGAGAAGGATTCGTCCCATCCCCCTCATCATTTCTTGCGTATCCCCTCCCAACTCCTCTTTCAAGATATGAAAATATATCGGCAGGCGTTTAAAGAACACCAAAAGGCAAAAGGTCACTATGGCCAACAAAACCCCGAGGCCCGCAATATAGAGGATGGTGAGACCTTGACCGGCGGCCAGGGGGATATTGCGCGTATATGTCTTTATTCCCTCGGCATTTTTTTCGAGGGCCGAATTGAGCCTCCATCGATTCTCCTCCACCATGGCATGGCCTGTATAGAAATAGACGGAGGGGAGATCCGGCGCCATCTGCTGAGCGAACTCCCCCAACTTCACCGCCTGTTCCTTGTCCTTCAACGCCATGCCCTCCTGTATCAAGGGGAT
>MGQS01000025.1:18496-18686 GCA_001797905.1 Deltaproteobacteria bacterium RBG_16_54_11
CCGCGATCGAGCTTTCGCTGGATCATCTCCTCTAAGTGCCGTTCACCGATTGTGCCGCCTGCGGCCATCGCTGCGCGCCGCTCACCCCACAGTCTCCCGAACTCGGCATCATGCGGGGCAGGAGAAACCCATGCCTCCCCTTCTTCCCCCAGTTCCGCTGCCCAAGCACCCCCCCCTGCGCCGAGCAGAA
>MGQS01000025.1:18737-19001 GCA_001797905.1 Deltaproteobacteria bacterium RBG_16_54_11
TTTCTGTCTCTCAATGCTCCCCTATATCCTATTCAAGGCGATAATTTGGCGCCTCTTTGGTTATGATGACGTCGTGGACATGGCTTTCGCGCAGACCTGCGCTCGTTATCTTAATAAATCTGGCCTTTTCTTGAAGATCACGGACGTTTCTGCATCCGACATAGCCCATCCCTGCCTTCAAACCACCCATCAATTGATGGACGCAGAAGGAGAGGACCCCACGATACGGCACCCTCCCTTCGATCCCCTCAGGGACCAACTTTC
>MGQS01000025.1:19029-21351 GCA_001797905.1 Deltaproteobacteria bacterium RBG_16_54_11
ATATCTGTCTCTGCTCCCCTCTCGCATGGCCTCGAGGGAGCCCATACCGCGGTAAACCTTGTAGCTGCGCCCCTGGTACAGGACCATCTCACCAGGGCTCTCATCGGTGCCGGCGAAGAGGTTGCCGATCATCACCGTATCCGCCCCGGCAGCAAGGGCCTTGGTCACATCACCGGAATACTTCACCCCCCCATCGGCAATAATCGGGATATTGTGCTTACGAGCTACCCTGGCAGCCTTCATGATCGCCGTTATCTGCGGGACGCCGATGCCCGCTATCACCCGCGTGGTGCAGATGGATCCGGGCCCCACCCCTACCTTGACGGCATCGGCTCCGGCGTTAATCAAAGCTGTCGTTCCTTCCTCAGTGGCCACATTGCCGGCGATGATCTGGCAATCCGGGAACTCCTTGCGAATCCACCTGACCGCCTCGATCACCCCCTGGGAGTGCCCGTGAGCGGAATCGACGACGATAACATCTGCCCCTGCCTCGATCAGGGCCGGGGTCCTTTTCTCTACGTCTTTGCCTACCCCAACGGCAGCCCCTGCCCTGAGGCGCCCCAGGTAATCCTTACTGGAAGAAGGGTAGCTCTCCGTCTTCTCGATGTCCTTGATGGTGATAAGACCCTTGAGGTTGTTCTCCTTATCAACCACCAATAACTTCTCTATGCGATGTTTGTGCAGGATCTCTTTCGACTCCTCGAGGGCGATCCCCTCGGGAACAGTTACCAGGCTCTCCTTGGTCATCACCGAGGAGATCGTCGCATCCAGCTTCTTTTCAAACCGCAGGTCACGGTTGGTCAGGATCCCCACCAACTTGCCCTTCTTGGTGACCGGGACCCCTGAGATCCCGTATTTTCTCATGACCTCCAGGGCCTCATACACCCGCTGCTCGGGTTCCATGGTGATGGGGTTGACGATCATGCCGCTCTCGTATTTTTTTACCTTGTCCACCTCAGCTGCCTGGACCTCGACTGCGAGATTGCGGTGGATGATACCGATCCCCCCGGCCTGGGCCATACTGATGGCCGTCCTGGCCTCGGTGACCGTATCCATGGCCGCACTCAACAGGGGGATACTTAAACTGATGGCATTGGTGAGCCTTGCACTGATATCTACCTCATACGGGAGGACTGTTGACTCCGCGGGAAGCAAAAGGACATCGTCAAAGGTAAGGGCCTCCTCTATCCCTTTCAGTTCTTCCATACACCCCCTCCTTTTAAGGGAACCACCTTTTCAGCACTATAGCAAAAGGACCCCGTTGCTGTCAATCGATGTGAAAAGGGGGTAGTGGTACAGTCCGCCGATAATAAAGCGACTGGGTATCTATTGGGGATATTTGATTGAGAATATTTGACGCGGATAATCTATATGCACAATGAACCTGCTTAAAAAGCTATGAACGCCTAACAGGATAACGTGGAGATTCGGCATAAAATCTATAGGTGTATCATCAACTGTACACGCCACCCCTCCCGTTGAAGGGTCAAAAATCTCGAACCTTGTCGTATGCGCATAGGCAATTGTCTCGCCATTACCAGTAGAAACCGTTTTTTGTCTTCCCGCTTGTAAATCATGCTCTAAGAGGGGGGCATAACTTGCAGGGACCGCACACTCATCGGCACCTGTATCAATGAGTCCGTAGGTTCTTTGACTCAGGCCGGTATGGGGGTTGATAATTCTGATTTGAAGCGTCGGACGGTATATTCCATCAGCCCATACGATAAAAGGGCAATTGGTTAACGGCATCGGTAGATATGTGTCATCCCTTTTTCAGGGACATAGATAAGAACAGGGTCTTGTGCCCCCTTTTTCTTTGCTTCTTGAATGACCTTCACGGGGTCTGTTCCTGCACATACGACATCGTTGTCCTTGAACGATCTTGTGGCAACATATTTACCACTGTATTTTTCCCCATCTTTCACCAACATACGTGCCGGCATGGTTTTGCTCTCTTCCTTTTTGCCTAAATTTTTACAAGGATTATATAACTGCTATCTATTTGATATTTATATTAATTATGGAGGGTTGTCAAGTGGTAAAAAGAGAGGGGACCGGGATGACCCCCTTCGAGCACCTGACCTGCGCTCGCCTTGCCTTCTCTCCTGGTTTACCCTATACTGGCAGAAAAATGGGGGAAGAGGTTATCTGCGACATGAGCACAAAAGGGGTCAAGCCCGATTGGACAAAATTCCACGAGTGGGAGAGGAGGTATACGAGAGAAAAGCTTAAGAAGCTTACTCCCACAGAAAGGATTAAGATCGTAGAGGACCTTTATATAACAGCCCTCAAGATACGTGAATGCTCAAAGAAGCTGAAGAA
>MGQS01000026.1:0-8480 GCA_001797905.1 Deltaproteobacteria bacterium RBG_16_54_11
AGATGGTATTCTGGCACCACAGGTTACCAAAATCCTTGAATGTGTATTCTGTTTAATCATACTAGCCCAGCTTTACAAAATGCTTGTTTAATTATTTTCATCCCTTCATATTTATATAATTCGTAGACATACATTTGAGCCTTTAGATGATCACCGAAAATTCTAAGAGAATATTGACCAGGTTTTAGGGGAGGCTCGAAGAAAAAAGTAGTTGGTACTTCCTCAGACACATTTGAAACCGACGTAATCGCGTGAGAAACACTTCTATTTTCTAAAAAAATAGCCTCAACACCTACTGATCCATAACTGTTATTATCACCTCGGGAAAAAGCCAGTGCTAGTGTATAAAGATCACCTCCCCGAACTGTAAATTGGTATAAAATGGAATTGCAATGTTGTAGGTTCGCACTTTTTTTAAGCAAAAAACCATTGCTTCGATAGTTAAGTATGAACGGATCATTCTTGATTTCCATGTAGCTCGGCGGAAGTAAATTCCACGCATCATAAAAAACTTGTTTCCAGGAAGTAAACATAAAGAATAGGGAGTAGTATCCAATCCAAAAAATTTTTGACATTCTCAAGAATAGCCTCTTTATAACTTTGCGCATTACACCAATATACCTTACTCGAAGTTCACTTTTTTTAATCGTTTTTTTTGGAAAAAATTTCGCGTTAGGTGTATGCATTTTTGTATCTAGCGTCTTTATATCCTCGTTTACAATACCAAAGTCCACAAACTCCTCTTTATGGTGCTTTAACCAAGAAACAACGTGATTAGTATATATTCTATATAACGTCTCCCGCGGTAATTTATCATAGAACTTATCAAGTGAAATTACATCAAAATCCATAATTCTTTCTGGACTAAGATCGTTATCACGATACACGTGAAAAAGAAGCGTAAAATCTTCATATCCAAGCCATGGCGCCTGTATGCCTATTGAATCAGGGAACCCCCCTTGGGCACAGACAAGTACCTCGGGTAGCATGTATGGTGGTTCCTGCTTTGCGATCCTAATCCATAAATCCCAATCAGTGGTGCGTCGCAATACTACATGCGGGTCATATAGTCCGGTACTTTTAAAAACAGACTTATGTAATAATACAGATACATTCGCAATGGTATTCCTTTGCAGTAAGCTAGCATATGTGGGTTGCATAATTGGGAAAAATGGGCTAAGCACATCAGATCCCAATAAATATTTTGCCTGGCAATGAACAAAGGATCTATTTCTTTTCATTGATTCGCGGGTGACATTTTCAAGGAAATGTGACAACCATATATCGTCATCAAATTGAAACGCAATATAATCACCTTTGCTCATCAGAATTCCCTCATTAACTCGTAAAGCAGGTAATCCAGAATTAATCTCATGTCGGACGTAAAGGATTCTGTCATCCTGCTGTTGAAAATCACGGATTACAACCTCACTTCCATCAATGGAGCCATCATCTAAGATAATGAATTCAAAATCAGAAAAAGTCTGAGTTAACACTCCGGTTATTGCTTGTGACAATAAGCCATCATGTGCTCGGCAGTACGTTGGCATGATGACAGATACTAATGGCTTTTTTATAAAATGTCGGGGATCAATAATATTCTGGTCCTTAAGAAACTCAGAAAAACGCAAAGCATCACCTCATATAATACTATCTTTTCGCTTAATACTTCCGAGCATACTCGAACCTGATTCCCTTGAAATATTCATAAGATGAAGTTCTCCGCGATCGCCAAAGGAGATAAAACCGCAGCGGCGGTAAAGGCTTATAGCAACGGTGTTATCCTTAAAAACCTCCAGATATATCCGTTTTATTCCAAGTGAGTTAAAAGCCCATGTCATTAGGAGCTCTGTAGCACGCCGGGCTAGCCCTTTCCCCCTGGCTTCATTATCGCCTATCATCAACCGGCCATATTCCGCCTCATTGTTCTCGAGGTCTATATTATACAATGATACCTGCCCTACAGGCCTGTTGGGTTTTTTTGTCTCCTCTATAATAAAAATAAAATCATTGTTCTTTGTTCGGTATTCTTCCCACCAGGACAAATGCTGTTCCCAGCTGATGATATCAGATTTAATGAAATGATGCCGTATGTCTTCTCTATTGCGCCATGTTAGCGTAGTAGCCAGGTCTTCAGCGTGTAATAGTCTCAGGTTGTATCCAATACCTGGAAGTGGTGCTAGCGTCGACTTCATTTTTCCTAGACTAATGTAGTTATTAACCATTTAATCTTCTTGCTTGACTTAACTTCAAGCTAATGAAATAGATTGGCTCAATGTATTTAGTAATACTAAGCTTTTCTATTTCTGTATTGAAATTTTCATACATAAAAGCGAGAAATTTAGACAGGGAATATCGGTTATTGTAAAAGGGGACGTCCCATACAGTATCCTCAAATATTATATTGTCATCTGGCTCTTGAGTAAACCAGCTACTTATTAGTAATTTCCCACTCGTTATGCGGATTAGTTCTGTCAAGGCCTGAGCATAATGCGGCAGATGTTGAAGAACTTGGATGCAGATTGTATGAGGTTGCGATTTTTCGGGAAATGGCAATTTAAAAATATCTAAATAAATAAATTTTGCATCCGGGTAACGACTACTGGCCATGTCTACCATCTTATGGCTAACGTCACCGCCAACATACGATTTTGCCGTCACAACATGAAGCTTGATCATTTCTTCATAGATTAAACCACTTCCACATCCTACTTCTAATAAAGGAATCCTTTTGCCAAATTCGCCTTTGATATCGGATACGAGGCGTTTGCGCCAATCTTTCTCAAATGCACTATTAACCCAATATAAATCAATGGCCTTTGCCGTTTCGCCTTTGTCCCAATTTTGCCAATTGCGCTCAGGCATAATTTATTTCCTATTTGTGGATATGTTTAATAACCAATTGCGCGACCTTATCTGCATCTTTTTCCGTCATGCGAAGGTGTACGGGGAGGGATAGTAACTTGCCGCTGATCTCGTGGGCATGAGGACATGTGCCACTCGCATACCGATACATAGAATATTCGGTGTTGTCCCGATAATGAACACCGGGGAAAACCCCGTTTTTATTTAAGGCCACTATAAGCTTATCGCGTTTGTTCACAAGGATCTGAAAAAGATGACGGGAAGACTCGCAACCTGAGGCTGTGGGGATTATTTGAATAGTATTACATTCTTTAAGAGCAGAGGTATAAGAATCAGCAAGGTTTCTTCTATATTCATTTTCCTGATCAAGATATTTTAATTGTACGAGACCAATGGCAGCCATGATGGAATTTCCATGATACTTAAATCCTATATCTTCTACATCATACATCCATTTATTACGGGATTCTGTGTTCATTGTCCTAGCATAGGTATCTTTATCTATACCAAGCCACGTAAGCTTTCTAGCGAATGCATCATCTTCTGCCAATCGAAAACAGATCATACCGCTATCTGCGGTAGGCAAATTTTTTACTGCATGAAAACTGAAGACAGCGACATCTGCTTCTTTGCCTACCTGTTGTCCATCTATTTTTGTTCCCGACATATGAGCCGCATCAAGTATCAAAGCTAATCTCAAATGACGACATATTTCCACTATCTTCTCATATTGCCCAAGATTGCCACCAAGACCCACGAACATTATTGCCCGAGTCTTTTTCCCTATCTTTTTTATTACATCGTCTGGATCTAAACAGACATAGTGATCAACATCGGCAAAAACCGGCTTTAACTTCTCATAAAGGATCACATGATTAGTAGATACAAAAGTTATTGGAGTGGTAATAATTTCGTCACCTTCCTGCCACTTTAAACGTTTTTTAAGTATATTTACGGCAAGATGCAAACCAGCCGTACCTGAGTTGACAAGATGTGCGTAAGGAAGGTTAGCGTATTTCTTCCAAGCTTCCTCAAATTCTATTGTTTTGAACCCTAATCCCGGCCACCCCTTTTCCAAACACTCCCTTATTTCCTGCAAGCACTCATCCACCTGAAAAGTGGGAACAAATAACTGTACTTCCATTGAAGTCTCCGATAAAAAAAGTTAGACAAGAATATTTTAGTAAACTAACTAATGTTATAAAAAGTTATAGTAAATGCCTGATTCAAAAAATAGATACAATACCTTCGGCAAAGACCCCGCGAGGGATCTATAGTGCAAGACCATACAAGATCCGTTATTAACCAAGTCTTCGATTTATTTCAGTTGCTCTGTTCTCCGTCCTTGCTTAGGGCGCTATGTCCTTCCATACGCATCATCGAATCTTTCAATGTCATCTTCTTCCACATAATCCCCACTCTGGATCTCTATGATCTGCAGGGGAAGAAGACCTGGGTTTTCTAAACGGTGTTTGCTCGCAAGTGGTATGAAGGTGCTCTCATTGGACTGGACATCAAAAACCTCTTCACCCCTCGTCACCCTGGCCGTTCCGGAGACGACCACCCAATGCTCACTTCGATGCTGGTGGACCTGGAGGCTCAATCTGGCCTTCGGGTGTAGGACAATCCTCTTGATCTTATACCGATCGCCCTTCTCCAAGACCGTGTAACTCCCCCAGGGTCTCTCCACGGTCCGATGAACCAGATGCTCTTCCCGGTTATTTCTTTTTAATGTCTCTACAACCTTCCTGACTTCATGGACCATTTCCTTGGATGAGACAAGGGTTGCATCAGCGGTATCGATAACCACCGTATCCTTAAGTCCTATGGTTGCCAGGACACGATCACAAGCAATCACCGTACAATTTTCACTCCCGATATCGATGGCATTCCCCTGAAGGATATTGCCCCGTTCATCCCTTTCCAAAACATCGCCCAAGGCCGTCAAGTTCCCCAAATCACACCATCCAAAATCAGCGGGTATTACCAGGACATCTCGACTTTTTTCCATCACACCATGATCTATGGAGATGCTTTCCAGGGAAGAATAGAGCTCCTTAAAGGTTTCATTTCGCAGATCATTCAGTTTGCCGATCTTTTGCAATCCCCTGTAAAGCGAGGGCAGGTAGCGTTTAATCTCCTCCAGGATCTTCGAGGTCTTCCATACAAAGATGCCGCTATTCCAATAATGGTTCCCCTGACGGAGAAAGGTCTCTGCGGTTTTCAAATCAGGTTTTTCAAAAAACCCTTCGGCATGGAAGATCTCATTGCAGGAGTTTTTAACCGAAGCCGAAGGTGGCCCCTTGGCCAGTGGCTCTTTAGCCAAGGGCTTTCCTGATCTGATGTATCCGTAAGCGGTCTCTGGCCTGGCGGGTACGATGCCAAAGGTAACTAAATAACCCTCCTCTGCAGCCTCAATGGCCAATCGGAGTTTATTCTGAAATTGCTTTGTATCCGTGATGATATGGTCCGAGGGCATCACGACCATTACGGAGTCGGATGCGAGTTTACTCAGCGTGATGGCAGCGAGGGCGACGGCAGGGGCGGTATTTCTGCCCGATGGCTCTATGATAAAGCGGATTCTATCTGCATCTGCGCCCAGGGGCTTCAAATGAAAACGGATATCTTGAGCCAAGATATCCGTTGTAATGATCCATACATTATCCGATGAAATAAATTTATGTAATCTTTTGATCGTCTGCCGAAGAAGCGTATCCTCTCCAACGATATTGAGCATCTGTTTGGGGCAGTTTTCCCTGCTGAGAGGCCAAAACCTGGTTCCCTTCCCGCCAGCCAATATGACCGCACAGATCATTTTCGCCCCCAAGCCCATCTTGTCGTCGACTGTCCCATCGGATCTAGTTCGATGAATACCTCTCAGCCGGATTCAAGGAGCAAGCGCCACGCGTGCTCCCCAAACCTCATGAAAAATTCTTATAGCTCAGGATTTTGTGAGGTTCATTATTAATCACGTCTACTATCTTGTTGAGTTTTTCTTGGGTAATTGTCGCAAAATTTATTGTTTTTAGCAAGAGGCGGCTGACGAAAGCCCTTGCAAGGGTATAACTTTAAAGATACCATTGCCGGAGCACCGGAAGCACTATGAAGCATTTCTGGATCTACGGGATAAACCCCGTCTCTGAGGCCCTGAGGTCAAACCGCTGCCGGATCAAAGAGGTCTGGGTGGCGGAGGGCAGGGGCCTCACGAGGCTGGAGGGGATTGTCGGCATGGCGGAATCAAGGGGGATCCCCCTTATAAGGGTGGAGCGCTCTAAACTGGACTCCCTCACGGCGAACGCCCCGCATCAGGGGGTGGTGAGTTTCACCGACCAATTTAACTATGCCGATCTTGATGAGGTCCTCCAACGAGGCGCTGATGCACCTTTTCTTTTGGTCCTCGATGGTATTGAGGACCCCAGAAACCTGGGTGCCCTTATCCGGACCGCGGACGCCTGCGGGGTCTGGGGGGTGATCATCCCCAAGGACAGGGCGGCCGGAATTACCCCTGTCGTGGCAAAGAGTTCTGCCGGGGCGGTCTTTCACATGCCCGTGGTGCGCGTCGCCAATATCTCTTCCACCCTCAGAAAGATCAAAGAGAGGGATATATGGGTGGTAGGCGCTGCTGCGGACGCGCAAACGGATCTCTACCATCAAGATCTGACGATCCCCGTGGCCGTGGTTATCGGGGGTGAAGGGCGAGGGATGAGGCCGCTGATCAAGAGGGAATGCGACCTGCTCGTCTCGATACCCATGAAGCGCAATGCCAACTCCCTCAACGCCTCTGTGGCTGGCTCCATTATCCTCTACGAGGTCATTCGGCAGAGGGAACATAACTCTCATCCATAGGCCGTCTCCTTTCTCAACTTGACTTTTACCCGCCTTTCCTTTACTTTTTTTGAAAGATCTCAGGCAGTCTTTATTTAAGGGAGCAGGATCATGCCATTGGAGCGATTAGAGGGGTGCTGGACAGCCCTCATTACCCCCTTTACAGAGAAGGGAGCGTTGGATCTGGAGGGCCTGCGCCAGAACGTGAACTTTCAGATTGAGGGGGGAGCCAAAGTGATCCCCACGGGCACCACCGGGGAGTCCCCGACGGTGGACTGGAAGGAACACAACCAGATCATTGAAGAGGTGGTGAAGCTGGCCAAAGGGAGGACGTATGTAATGGCCGGCACCGGCAGCAACTCCACGCAAGAGGCCTTAAGAGGCACCAAGCATGCCGTCGAGGTAGGGGCGGAGGCTGTCCTGCTGATGGACTGCTACTATAACGGGCCCTCCTCTCTGGAGCTCAGGACGGAATACTATGAGGTAGTCGCCAAGGAGTTCCCCAAAACCTTCATCACGCCCTATGTTATCCCGGCCAGGACCGGGACCCAACTGGAGGTGGAGGATCTGGTCATCTTGCACCGTAAGTATAAAAACGTCCGGGCAATCAAAGATGCCACCGGCGATCTGGAACGCATGGCCAAGACCAGAAGGTTGCTCGGGGATGACTTCGATATCCTCTCCGGGGACGATGACATGACCGTTGCGATGATGACGAGAGAGGATATCAAGGCCCAGGGGGTTGTATCGGTAATCTCCAATATATGCCCCGCGGCCCTGGCCGAGATGACTGCCGCCCTCGGCCAAGGGGACAGAGCGAAAGGGAAAAAACTCGCCGAGGCCCTGGATCCCCTTTTTAAGATCGTCACCGTTAAGATTATGGAGGAGTATGAGGGCTTTCAGGTCCCCTGTAAGTTCAGAAACCCCTCCGCCATCAAGACCCTGATGAGGGGGTTGGGGATGCCGGCGGGACCCTGCCGGCCACCCTTGGGGCGGATGACCCCCAAGGCCACAGCAATAGTGAGAGCGGCGATCAGGACCGTCTACGAGAAGAACAGGGAGCTCCTGATCCCCCTTCAGGACTTCTATCACATAGACCTGGAGGAGCGAATTTCTCGCGATGAGCACTGGCTCTAAAGGGAAAAAGCAAGGGGGTCCTGCGACTGCGCTCCCCTTCTATGTCTTCGATCTTCCCATCCAGGAGATCAGGAGGGGATATCGCTCCGATGTCTACTTCTGGCGGGAAAAGCTGATCCTGGAACGAGACCACCATAATCCCCTCGTTACCATGCAGGTCTTCCAAAAAAAGCACGCGGTCCTGTGCGGCGTCGATGAGGCTATCGCGATCCTCCAGATAGGAACGGGGCATTACACCGATCTGAACAAGGCACATCAACTCTTCGATCGGCTGATGAACATCAAGACGGGTCTGCGCAGGAGCAGGTACACCGACGAAGAACGCTTCATCTCCCTGATGCAGGAGAGGCTGGAAGTGGAGGCTGAGTTGGACTCCATCTGGGCAAACGAGTTCGACCGGCTGAAGATCACGGCCTTGCGGAATGGGGATGAGCTGGAGCCCTACGAAACCGTCATGAACATTGAGGGACCGGCGGCGAGCTTTGCCCATCTGGAGACCGTCTACCTGGGGGTCCTGGCCCGCAGGACCAAGATAGCCACCAATGTGCGCCAGTGCGTCCAGGCCGCCCGGGGTAAACCGGTCCTCTTCTTCGGCGCACGGTTCGACCACTTCAGCTGCCAGGGAGGGGATGGGTATGCCGCCGGCATCGGCG
>MGQS01000026.1:8562-13337 GCA_001797905.1 Deltaproteobacteria bacterium RBG_16_54_11
ACACGGCCCTGGCCACCGAGAAGTTTTATGAGCACATAGCCAAAGGAACCGATATCAAGGTGATCGCCCTGGTCGATTATCATAACGATTGCGTGCGGACCTCCTTGGAAGTAGCCGGGAAGCTGAAAGGTGTTCTCTGGGGCGTAAGATTGGACAACGCCGATACCATGGTCGACCGCTCGCTCTGGGATGAGATGATGCAGTTCGACCCCCGGGGTGTGAACATCCGGTTGGTGGAAAAGGTGAGGCAGGCCCTCGACCGAGAGGGTTACTCCCACGTCAAGATCATCGTCTCCGGCGGATTTAATCCCGACAAGATCGCCTCCTTCGAGGAAAAGAAGGCGCCTGTCGATATCTACGCCGTGGGCAGCTTTTTCTTGGGTGGCACCTGCGACTTCACCGCCGACATCGTCAGGGTTGACGGGAAACTGGAGTCCAAAACCGGCAGGGAGTACCGGCCTGTCAGGCCCAGGTCATAGGCCATTAGCGGTGATTGACTTCCGTGGAAGAATGTGATTATAATCACTTGTGCACTTGTGCACCCCGAGAAAGGGTCTATGACTATGACGCTTCCGGGCGAAGATAAAGGAAAGCTCATCAGGCAAATCGCCTCTTACAGCACCCTCGGCCTCGAGATGGGGCTGTCGGTGGCGGTGGGCGCCATCATTGGCTATTACCTCGACAAATGGCTGGATACAGGACCATGGTTCCTCATCATCTTTCTCATCTTTGGGGCTATAGCCGGCTTCCGGAGCCTCTATCGTGCCCTGAAACGTCTGGAACGAGAGAACAAAGAGGATCGATGACAAAAGAGATAAAATTATCCTCTATAGAGAGGACCCAATGGGTCATCCTCGCCCTCTTAACCCTCGGGAGCCTCGCCTTTTGGAATTGGAGGATTACCCTGGGAGTGATCATAGGCGGGATCATCTGCATCCTCAATTTCAAGGCCCTGCGGATGATCTTGCAAAGCGGTTTCTCTCAAGGGAAGATATCCGGGTCCTTTTTCGTTAAATACGCCATTAAGTTTCTTGCGTTGCTCGCTGCCGTAGGAGGGGTTGCCTTCCTGCTGCAGGGGAGGATAAACCTGGTGGCCTTCCTGGTGGGTCTGCTCACCATCTTTCTGGCCATCGTGGTGGAGGGGATCAAGGGGTACCTATACATGGATGAAGAGGAGAAGAAGGATGGAACATAAAAGCTTCGTTGTCGTCGATGCGATCCCTCTCCTGAATCAACTCCCCCACCATGTAGCCAATGCCATTGTGGTGATCGTTCTTCTCATGATTATCGCCTACCTGGGGACCAGAGGACTGCGCAAGGACACAAAAAGATACTTCGTCCCTGAGGCAAAGCTGACCTTCCGCACCGCAGGGGAGATGATCGTAGAAGGAATTCTCAAGCTCGTCAAGGACAATATGGGGCCTCGGGGGCCGGAGTTTATGATGATCATCGGGGCCCTGGCCCTCTTCATCTTCACGTCCAACGTCCTGGGCCTGATACCGGGGTTTCACTCCCCGACAGAGACCCTCAATACCACCGCGGCCTGCGCCATTACCGTCTTTTGCTTCACCCACTACTACGGCATCAGAGAACATGGAATCAAGTACCTCAAGCAGTTCACCGGCCCGATTATCTGGCTGGCCCCCCTCATGATACCCATCGAGCTCATCGGACACCTGGTTCGCCCGGTATCCCTCTCCATCCGTCTTTTTGGCAACATCTTCGGTGATCACTATGTTGCCGGCGTCGTCTTTGGACTCGTCCCCTTTCTGCTCCCTCTGCCCATGATGGTCCTGGGACTCTTCGTGGCCGTCGTCCAGACGCTGGTCTTTCTTCTCCTCTCCATGGCCTACTTCGCCGGGGCCTTAGAGGGGCATGAGCATGAAGAGCAAGAAGGATAATGCATGTCCTTCTCTCTATATAAGAAAGGAGGTACGAAAGTGCACAAAAAAATCATGTTTTTTATCGTGGCGTTAGCCCTCGCCTTAGGAGCAGCCAGTGTGGCTATGGCCGCGGAAGAAGCGGCGGCTGCAGAAGGCCTCCCACCCAACGTGAAGGTAGCCATCGCCATCGGAGCGGGTTTTGGCATCTCCATCGCGGCCTTTGGTGGAGCCCTGAGCCAGTCTCGGGGTCTCACCTCGGCCCTCGATGGGATCGCCCGAAATCCGGCGGCCTCGGGGAAGATCGTCACCCCTATGATCATCGGTCTGGCTATGATCGAGTCGCTGGTCATCTACTCCCTCCTGGTGTCCCTTTTGTTGGTGTTCAAGCTCTAATACGGCCGAACAATCTTCGGCCCATGCCGTGAGGCGCGACAAGGGCAGGTCTTCAGACCTGCCCTTTCTTTCTTGACAATCCTCCATGATTGTTTTAGGTTTACAAACTTCGTGCTTTTTGTTAGAATACAAACTAATGGAGGACAGGGGAAGTATGTACGCTGTAGTGCAGGCAGGTGGAAAACAGTACAAGGTAAGCAAAGGGGACCTCATCAAGGTGGAGCGGATGGGCGGTGAGGTCGGGGAAAAGGTCGAATTGGACCAGGTCCTCTTGGTCAGGGATGAGGAGGGGGTGCAATTGGGAACCCCTGCCGTGGCGGGAGTGAAGGTGGTGGGACGGATAACCTCTCACGGGAGAGGGAAAAAGATCGTCATCTTCAAGCAGAGAAGGCGAAAGGGCTACCGCCTGAAAAAAGGACATCGTCAGGACCATACCTGGATCGAGATCGAGGATATTATCTCAGCTCAAGGAGGAAAGCGTGGCCCACAAAAAAGCAGGGGGAAGCTCCAGAAACGGGAGGGATAGCGCAGGTCAGCGGCTGGGCGTCAAGAGGTTTGACGGCCAGGCGGTTACTGCGGGGAGCATCTTGGTGCGACAGCGGGGAACGAGGATCTTTCCCGGCGCGAACGTCGGGCTCGGCCGCGATCACACCCTCTTCGCCAAGATCAATGGCGTCGTAGAGTATAAGACCACCGGTAAAGAGAAAAAGAAGGTCAGCGTCTACCCCATAGATGCTCCAGCCTCCTAATCCCTTCATCAGTTTTGTATACCCTTTGTCCACGTACCCTTTCTACAACCCCTCTCTTCCCTGTTGACTCATGCAATTCATCGATGAAGTTAGAATCTTGGTCAAAGCAGGAGATGGGGGAAGGGGATGCGTGAGCTTTCGGAGGGAGAAATTTGTTCCCCGCGGGGGACCGGATGGCGGTGATGGCGGCAAGGGTGGGGATATAATCCTGATGGCGAGAGAGGGCTTATCCACCCTTCTGGATCTGAGGTATCAGCAGCACTATCGGGCCGAAAACGGGGCTCATGGACAAGGGAAAAAACAACAGGGGAAAGGCGGTGATGATCTGATCATCTCCATCCCCGTCGGCACCCTGGTGAAGGATGCAGAGACAGGAGAGACCCTGGAAGACCTCACGGCAGACGGGCAGAGGTTCTTGGCAATCAGAGGGGGCAGGGGGGGGCGAGGAAACGCCAGGTTTGCCACCGCGACCCGCCAGGCCCCTCGATTTGCCCAACCCGGGGAGCAGGGCGAGCAGCGGCGGCTTCAACTGGAACTCAAGCTCCTCGCCGATGTGGGCATCGTGGGTCGCCCCAATGCGGGTAAATCGACCCTCCTGCGCCGCGTGTCCGCAGCCCGCCCCAAGGTAGCGGATTACCCCTTTACCACCCTCGTGCCCTACCTGGGCGTGGTGTCGTACGGAGATCTCAAGTCATTCGTCATGGCCGATATACCCGGACTCATCGCCGGTGCCCATCACGGGGCAGGGCTAGGGAGCAGGTTTCTGCGTCATATCGAGCGCACCTCCCTTCTTGTCCACCTCGTGGACATCTCCGGCGATCCTGAGGGGGACCCGTGGCTGCACTATGAAGAGATCAATGAGGAACTGGGGCGGTTCCACCCCTCCCTCGTGGAGAAACCTCACATGGCCGTCTTGAACAAGATAGACCTACCGGCAGTAAGGGAGAGGATATCCCAGATCAGGGATGCCTTTCGCCACAAAGGGGTTCCCCTCTTGGCAATCTCCGCCTGGACCGGCGAAGGGGTGGACGACCTGGTGCGGGAGATAGGCCGGCAATGGGAAAAAATCAGGGGTGCTACCCATGGATGAACAAGAGCTGAGAAAGGAGATCGTGGACGGCGTGCGCCGCGCGGTGATAAAGGTGGGAAGCAGCCTCCTCGTCTCCTTGGGCGCCGGTTTAAACAAAGCATTCATCTCCCGGCTTGCCGGGGAGCTGTCGTGGCTCAAGACCAAGGGGGTAGAGATCGTGATGGTCTCCTCAGGGGCTATCGCGGCGGGGATGGAGCGATTAGGTCTCACCAAGAGGCCCAAGACTATATCGGAACTCCAAGCCGCCGCAGCGATAGGCCAGAGCAGCCTCATGCACGTCTATGAAGAGGCCTTTGCCCCCTGGGGGCTCAAGGTGGCCCAGGTCCTCATCACCCGCGACGACATGAGGGACAGGAAGAGATATATCAACGCCCGCAATACATTGCGCACCCTGCTGGATCTGGGTATTATTCCCATTATCAACGAGAACGACTCGGTGGTGGTGGAGGAAATCAAGTTTGGCGACAACGACCTACTGGCGGCGCTGGTCACCTCTCTGATAGACGCCGATCTTCTCCTCATCCTCACCGACACCCCCGGTCTGTACGATGGTGATCCGCGCCAAGGGGGAAGGCTCATCTCCCTGGTGGAAAAGGTGACGAAAAAGGTGGAGGCAATGGCTCAGGGATCGCAGACGGAGATCGGCACCGGAGGGATGGC
>MGQS01000027.1:0-359 GCA_001797905.1 Deltaproteobacteria bacterium RBG_16_54_11
ATGGTCTCGGCCTGGAGGTGAAGGCCGGGCACGGACTCCACTATTTCAATGTACGGAGGATCGCCGATATACCGGAGATAGTGGAATTGAGCATCGGCCACAGCATCGTGGCCCGCGCAGTCATGGTGGGGATGGAACAAGCAGTGCGGGATATGATCGCCCTCATCCAGCAGCCACCTCGGTGATGATCTCAAAGATAACCTCGCTGGCGAAGCCCAGATTTTCTATCGATATCCGCTCATTATGGCCGTGGACGAGCTTTGCATCCTCCAGCCTCAGACGAAAGGGTGAGAAGTCGTAGCAGGGCACCCCGATCGCCCGGAAAAAGCGGCTGTCCGTTGCCCCGGTGATGAGAAAGG
>MGQS01000027.1:377-599 GCA_001797905.1 Deltaproteobacteria bacterium RBG_16_54_11
GGTCTTTTCTCCGGGCCACCTGCTCAATGGCCTGATAGAGCTCGTTGTCAAGGGGAGAGGGCGGCAGGGGGTTGCTCTCGAACTCCGGCAGGGGGACGATCTCTACCTCCTCATCCTTAGTGACCTCGCGGACCTGGGCCAAGAATGCCTCGCTGGGGGTGCCGGGGAGGATGCGACAGTCAAAGGACGCCTCGGCCTCAGAGGGGATGACGTTTACCATCT
>MGQS01000027.1:606-18329 GCA_001797905.1 Deltaproteobacteria bacterium RBG_16_54_11
CTTGAGGATGGTGGGGGTTACGGTATTTCTCACCATGGCGTTGTATTGCGGGTTGGCAATAAAGGCCTCGGCAAAGGAGGGGTCGCGCAGGCCCTCTTCGATATCTTGATACCCCTTCGCTTCCTCGGGGGGTTTGATCTTAGCCAGGTTGGCGAAGTATGCCTTCACCAGGGGGATAACAACAAACGGGGTCTGCCACGCCACGAGCCGGTCGAGGGCCCTGATCAACTTTACGGTGGCGCTATCCCCGTGGGGCATGGAGCCGTGGCCTGTTTTGCCTTTTGCCTTTACGGCAAACTGGGCAACCACCTTTTGGGCCGTTGCTATCTCGTAGTGATCGAGCTCGCCATTCTCGCGCACGATGATGCAACCCCCTTCATTGAGGACACAGGCCGCTTCTCTGAGGCGAGGCTCTCGCTCCAGCATCCACTTGACTCCCCGCCTCCCTCCGACCTCCTCGTCGGCAGTAGCCAGGAAGATGACATCGCGCTTGAGCGGGACCCGGTATCGTTTCAGCAGGAGCATGGTCATCAGCTCCACAACGCCGTTGCCCTTCATGTCGATGGCGCCGCGCCCGTAGATATAACCGTCCTTGATGATCCCCCCAAAGGGGTCGAGGTCCCATTGATCCCTCTCTGCGGGAACGACGTCCATGTGATTGAGGAGGATGAGGGGTTTTCCCTGTTTTTTTCCGGGCATGACGGCCATGAGATTGGCGCGGCGGGGAGCGGATTCATAGACCATTGCCTCAACCCCATCCTTGCGCAATATTCCTTCCAGGTAACGGGCCGCCTCCAGCTCGTTTCCCGGGGGGTTGGTGGTGTTGATCCGGATGTAGTTCCTGAGGATCTCCACCGCTTCATCCCGCACCCCCTGCCAATCGATCTGATACCCGGTCATATCTGCCGTCTCCGAGAGGAAAACAATGCTGAGGTGTGCTGATTGCTCAAAAAAGGCACCTCGTTAATTTTTGACCACGAAGCATATAAATTCTCTTACCACTGGCCAAAGGGCCACCTCCGGGAAGAACACGAAGGTTGCGAAGAAATCTAAGATTCATCTTTTTTATTTTAAGCCTTCATGTTTCTTCTGGCTAAACCGAAGCCGAAGGTGACCCTTTGGCCAGTGGCCCTTTGGCCAGAGCCACCTCCGGGTGATCTTCGTGGTTAAACTTTAGTTTGCGGCGTCCGGTCCAAGGCTGGGTTAATCAAACCGAAATCCCTTCTCAAAGAGCGTGAGGCAGGCATCGACTACCGCGGGATCATAGAACGCGCCCCTTTTCAGAGAAATCTCTTCAAGGGCCCTGTCAATACCGTGGGCTACCCGGTAGGGTCGGTGTGAGGACATGGCCTCGACCGTATCAGCGACTGCCAAGATCCTTGCCTCCAGGATGATCTCTTCGCCTGAAAGCCTCTCGGGATATCCGGACCCATCCCACCGCTCGTGATGTTGTAATACGATCTTGGCCACCGGCCAGGGGAACTTGATCTCCCGCAATATATCGCACCCGACTTGGGCGTGAATTTTAACCATGTTATATTGGATATCGGATAGCTGACCGGGTTTGCTGAGAATCTCAGCGGGTATATTGATCTTGCCGATATCATGGATCAGCCCGGCCATGCGAATGCCTTCGATCTGTTCCTCCGAGAGGCCCATCTCCTTGGCGATGGCACAGGCCAGCCGGGTAGCCCACCGTTGATGACCGGCGGTGTATGGGTCCTTCATCTCGACCGTTGATGCGAGGGCATTAACGGTCTCGATAAAGGTTTCCCGCAGTTGCCGGTAACTGCGTTGCAGCGCTTCCTCCGCGTGCTTGCGGGCGGTGATGTTGCGGACATATTCAATGACCCCTCTCATTTCCCCTGTCGCTGCATCAACCATGGGGAAGCTATAGAGGTCCAGCCATCCTACAATCGTGCCTCCCGGCCCGCCTTTGGGAACGACTTCGTAGGCCGATTCACCCGTCTGAAGGGTTTGCCAGGTGGGGCATGCTTCACAGCGCTCATCCCGGTCGTGGTAGGCGTTATAACACTTCTTCCCGATAAGCGGCATGTTATGCGCATACCATTGTTCCATCACCGGATTGACGCGGACGATGTTCATGCCCTTATCGAGGATGCTGATGCCGTCTTGTATGCTGTTGAAGATATTGGCCAGGAACCTTTCGCCCTCCCGCAGCGCATCCTCAGCCCGCTTGTGTTCGGTTTCTACCGCTTCTAATGCAGCGATCCGTCGGCGCAGTCGCTCTATTTCCTTTATGGGCTGTTCCTGCGTTTTGTCTTTTGTTCTCATGGTGCTATAGTATTATCGTCTTTTTAAAGACATACTGCAACCCGGTATCGGCTTGCAGACGGCGTTACCGCGGCATTTAATCGAGTTTAAATCCCTTTTCGGTAAAGAGCCGCAGGCAGGCGTCGACCACTGCGGGGTCGTACAAGATACCTCTGTTTTTCGAGATCTCTGCGAGGGCCACTTTTATGTCGAAGGCCGGCCGGTAGGGCCGGTGCGCGTTCATGGCCTCTACGACATTGGCGACGGTCAAAATCCTCGCCTCCACCATGATCTTTTCGCCTGAAAGCCCCTGGGGATATCCGGAGCCATCCATCAGTTCGTGATGTTGCAGTATGATTTGGGCCACCGGCCACGGAAACTTTATTCCTTTCAATATGTCATAGCCGGCCCGGGGGTGCATTTTAATCATCTCGTATTGAATTTCCGTCAATGGGCCGGGTTTGTTGAGGATCTCGGCAGGGACCATGATCTTGCCGATATCATGGATAGACGCAGCCATGCGTATGCCCTCGATCTGTTCCTCCGAGAGACCCATCTCCCCGGCAATGGCACAGGCCAGATGCCTCACCCGCGGCTGATGGCCGGCGGTATATTGGTCTTTCATCTCGACGGTCGATGCCAGGGCACTAACCGTCGAATGCAAGGTCTCCTGTAGTTGTTCGTAACCGCGCTTGACCTCCTCCTCTGCCTGCTTGCGTGCGGTGAGGTCTGTCATGACACCGCGCAACCCAACAGCGCGAGTTTCTTTAAAGAAAGGCCGGCTGGACGTGCGCACCCAGCGGACGACGCCGGCTTTGTTCACCATCCGGAACTCATGCGGCTCGGGATGGCCTGCAAGATCTTCCTGGAACTTCTCCATGATATATGGCCCATCTTCCCGGTAGACGAATTCAGAGAAAGGATGACCGATGATTTCCGAGGGAGCATATCCGCTGAGGGATTCTATAGCAGGGGCGACATAGGTTACTATGCCATGTTCGTCAATTGCATAGAGGATATCGCTTATGTTTTCTACCAAGTCGCGATACTTCTCCTCCGACTCTTGAAGCGCCTCCTCGACTTGCTTGCGCTCGGTGATGTCCCTGCCATAGAGGTTGACATAGCCGGCATCAGGGATCGGTGCAACGACAAAGGAGTAAACTTGCTCTTTGCAGGCGACTTCGACTATGTTTTTTGATTGGCTGCCAAGCGCCTGAGTCACTATCTCTTGCCAGAATGGGGGAGCTGGACTCCCAACCGAAGCGCCCCAATCCTGCAACAACAGCCGGCTGGCTTTGTTGGCATACAGAATCGTGCCGTCATGCCCCAATCGTAACACGGGGTTGGGGTTCTCAGAGGGGAATCTGGCCAGACTGATGATTTCCTCCTCAGCTTGCTTGCGCTCGGTGATGTCCTGTGCAAAACCTATGAGGCCGATTGACATGCCATCTCTGTCACAAATCGGAATCTTATCTGTCCGCACCCATCTTATGCCGCCGGCAGATTCATATTGCTCTATTATGTTAAGTTTTGGACGCTGTGATTGTAAAACCTCTTGGTCATCGTCCGTCATGCCTTGAGCAATCTCAGGGGAATAAAGGTCAAAGACCGTTTTCCCTACGAAATCTCCCGCAGGTATTTTAAGCGCTTCGGCAAATGTCTTATTGACGCGTATAAATCTTCCTTCGTTATCTTTATAGAAGACTATGATCGGCGAAGAATCGACAATGAGCTTAAGCTCCCTCCGCTCTTTTTCCAGAATTTCTTCTAATCTCTTCCGGTCGGTGATGTCGCGGGCAATTATTGCGACCCTGCCGACCGCACCATCTTTGTCCGTAACGGGGTGCGCAACCGTATCGTACCAGATACCATCGCGTTGATCCTCAAACCTGACTGCCCTGCCGGTCTCAAGGATCTGCGAGATGCTTGATCGCCGCCTCTTGGCAATATCCTTAGGGAGGGAGTCATCGGCAAGGGTGCCAATCAGTTCATCTCTGCTTTTTCCAAGTCTTTGTGCGGCGATTTTATTGAGGTCCAAAATTGCTCCCCGGGTATCCAGCAACAGGACGGAATCCGTCGGTGCATTAATGAGTGCCCGTAAAGTCGCCTCGCTCTCACGCAACGACTCCTCTGCCTGCTTGCGCTCTGTGATGTCTTCCCCTGAGCTGAGAGTGCCGATATTATTGCCTTGCGCATCTTTCAAAAGAGTATTGTGCCAGGCTATCATTCTTTTCGTGCCTGATTTCGTCAGGACCGGATTTTCGTAGAATTCGGTTATCCGCCCCTCGCCCGCCATGAGCTTCAGGAAGACGCCCCTTACATCCTTACGAAAAGGTGAGGGCAGGCAGGTTGTAAACCAATTCTTGCCGAGAAGTTCCCCTTCTTTATATCCGAGTATTTGATTGCCCTTTCTATTTATAAGGGTGATCTCTCCTTTTTTGTTCAATGCGACGAGTATCACCTCAGCGATATCCAAGTAGTGTTGTGCCTTATTCCGCTCCGCGCGCAGCGCTTCCTCGAACTGGTTGCGCTTGCGTCCCGATGCCTCCAGCTCGGCAATGCGCTGGCGCATTTGGGCCACTTCCTCGATAAGTTGTTTTTTTGTCTTGCCTATTTTTTTCATAGTGCGTTTCTTCTCTGAAAGAACGCAAACGCTTTTTCTGCAAAAAGTTTGACGCAGGCGTCGGCCACTATGGGGTCATACAAGATACCCTTTTTTTGAGCTATTTCCGCGAGGGCCTCTTTTATATCGAAAGCCGGCCGGTAGGGACGATGCGAGGTCATGGCCTCGACGACATTGGCGACCATCAAGATCCTCGCCTCCACCATGATCTCATCACCTGAAAGCCCTTGGGGATATCCGGAGCCATCCATCAGCTCGTGATGTTGCAGCACGAGCTCGGCCACCGGCCACGGAAACTTTATTCCTTTCAATATGTCATAGCCGGCTCGTGGATGCATTTTAATCATCTCGTATTGGATTTCCGTCAACGCGCCGGGTTTGTTGAGAATCTCGGCAGGGACTATGATCTTGCCGATATCGTGGATGGACGCAGCCATGCGGATACCCTCGATCTGTTCCTCCGAGAGGCCCATCTCCTCGGCAATGGCGCAGGCGAGCTGCGTCACCCGCGGTTGATGACCGGCAGTATATTGATCCTTCATCTCGACGATCGAGGCGAGGGCATTGACCGTCGAGATGAAGGTCTCATGGAGCTGTTCGTAACTGCGTTTGACTTCTGCTTCAGCCTGCTTGCGCTCGGTGACGTCCATCCCGGTGCAAACAACACAGTTGGCATTTTCAATTTTTGTGCGTAGTCCTATGATATAAAAAGGGGTTTTCTTTCCAGATTTCGTGAGTACATCTATTTCCACTGAAGCTTGACCTTGAGTGAGGGCTTCCTGCACTGCCTCGGCAGCAATCTTTATATCATCTTTGGCAACGAATTCGAGAACATTCATTTTTGATATCTCTTGTGAAGAATATCCGGTGACTTTTTCTGCATTGCTATTCCATTGTATGATATTTCCCTTCTCACCAAAGACAAATAATAGGCCGGGAGAGCTGTTTATAACGGCATTGGAAAAATTTTTTTCTCCTACTAAAGCTTTCTCTGCCTGCTTGCGCTCGGTGATGTCGCGCGCCACGCTCAGGATTGCCTTCTTCTTGCCGTACTTTATCGGACGCTCGTTGACCTCGGCCACAATCTGCCATCCGCTGCGCGAAACGTATGTCGTCTCGAACCTGCACCAGCCAATCTTATGCGTTTCCCTGATGTGATCGGCAATTAAGGCACGGTTCTCAGGAGACACGATTGCGCGCAGATTCTTGCCCACCAGGTCTTGCGCAGACCATTCGAGTCGATGCGCGCCGATCTCATTGATGTGAAGGATCGTACCCTCATCATCGTGGACCAGCACGGTATCGGGAATCGCCTCAAAGAGCGTTCGGAACCGAGTTTCGGATTCCCGCAGCTTTTCTTCCGCCTGCTTACGCTCGGTGATGTCGTGAAACAGTCCCTGCAACACTTTTCTGCCCTGGAGATCCAGGAGATTCGCTTTAATTTCCACTTCTCTGATTTCACCCGTCATGGTGAGAACTTGCGTTTCCAGCACCTGTCCCTCTTTATTAGTCAGATGCTTCTTGAATGTTGAGGATATCCCTGTGTTATTGCCGGAGGGAGGGTGCAGAATGGCCTGATGTTGCCCGATCAGTTCCGCCCTATTTCTGCCAATTAAATCCGCCAGCGCCCGGTTGCAGTCCAGCAGGATACCGGTATCGGCATCGGCCAGCGCGATGCCGTCCCGGGCTTCCTCAAACAGCACATGGTATCGTTCCTCGCTCTCCCGCAGCGCCTCCTCGGCCCGCTTGCGCTCGGTGATGTCGGCGGAATATATGCGAATGTGCTCAGGATCGAGCAAGACAATAACTTGTGAGTACCAGCTGTCACCGACTCTCACTTCGCGCACGATATATTGTTTTCGCTTTTCACGAAGCTCAGAAAAATAAGGCTTAAGCTCGGCCAAGAAGGGATGCTTACCTTGCTTTTTGTCAAGGTCCGGAAATAGCTGCTCGGCAGCAGGATTGGCGTACGTGAGCTGACCTTTTTGGTCGAACTCCACTATCGGCATGGGGTTTAATTTCGGAAAGAAAGACAGCCGCTCGATCTCTTTTTCCGCCTGCTTGCGCTCGGTGATGTCTTCCCCTGAGCTGAGCGTGCCGATATTATTGCCTTGCGCATCATTCAAAAGGCTATTATGCCAGGCCATAATTCTCTCTGTGCCGGCTTTCGTCAGGGCCGGATCTTCGTAGAATTCAGTTAATTTTATCTTACCGGCCATGAGTTCCAGGAACCTGCTCTTCAGCTGCTTTCGACGATGCGAAGGCACGCAGGTCGTGAACCAATTCTTGCCGAGGAGTTCACCTTCTTTATATCCGAGTATTTGATTGCCTTTTCTATTTATGAGGGTGATCTCTCCCTTTTTGTTCAATGCGATGAGGATAACCTCAGCGATATCCAGGTAGTGTTTTGCCTTATCCCGCTCCAAGCGCAGCGTCTCCTCGAACCGGTTGCGCTTGTGTCCCGTTGCCTCCAGCTCGGCAAGACGCTCGCGCAATTGGGCCAATTCTTTGATGAGTTGCGCTTGTGTCTTATCGTTGTCTTTCATCTCGTGTTCCTTGTCAGCCTGGCAGGGCTCATCACTTTACCCAGGAGATTTTTGGGCAGGATGTGGGTATTCAATCGCCTGAAGGTTTTTCGGCGTATTGCGGGTAGGTCGGGTTTCCCGTATTCAGTGAGGACAGTTGAGAAGTACGAAGAATTGTAAGAGGACAATGTGAACATAAAACATATCCCCCCAAGAAAATTATATATCAACTGATCTTTTTGTCAATAAAAATTGAGGTTTTCCCCCATATGTTCGATTTGGCTGCGGGGTATACTCTTCTTGAGGATAGCTGAGGCTGGAGAGGTATCAAGCATCCCCGAACAAGGGGACGAGCTTGAATCGCGTTACGTCAACCAGGCCCTTGTCGGTGATCTTGAGCTCCGGGATCACGGGCAGGGCCAAAAAGGAGAGGGCCATAAAGGGTTCCTCCAGTTTACACCCCATCTCCTTGACTGTCTGCTGCAGGCGGTTGAGCCCATTGCGCACCTCTTCTATTGATCGATCGGACATCAGCCCGCCGATGGGCAAGGGCAGGGAGGCCAGGGTCTTTCCTCCCTTCACCGCGAGCAATCCCCCATGCATCTCAACGATGCCCTGCACTGCCTGAGCCATATCTGCGTCGTTTGCACCCACCACCACGATATTGTGGGAGTCATGGGCCACGGAGGAAGCGATGGCGCCATGGCGTAGGCCGAACCCCTTGACGAACCCAAGCCCAATATTCCCCGTACCCTTGTGCCGCTCCACCACCGCGATCTTCAGGATGTCTTGTTCAGGGTCAGCCACGGCCAAACCCGCTTCTGCCTTCACCGTATGGACGCCTTTTTTGGTGATGATCTGATGGGGGATGGTCTCGATGACCTTTGCCGTGCCTGCCAGGGCCTTGAGCTGGAACTGCTCCGCGGAGATTTTTGGGAGGTGAAAGGTATTCTCGGCTTTCACCTGTTTCTCATCAATAACCCCGGGGAGGACCTGTCCTCCCTCAGCCACCAGGCGGCCTGCCTTGAAGACCTGGCTGATCCTTACTTCTCTGAGGTCTTCCAGCACGACGAGGTCGGCTTGATACCCTGGGGCGATGGCCCCGATGCCGGGCAGGGGGAAGTAACAAGCGGGGTTGACGGTGGCCAGCTGGATGGCGATGATGGGGTCGAGGCCGAGTCGGATGGCCTTTCTTATGCAGTGATCGACGCCCCCCTGGGCGATGAGGTCCGCAGGGTGGCGATCGTCGGTGACGAACATGCAGCGGCGGGCGTTGAGCGGGTTGACGATGTGGATCAACTCCTCCAGGTTCTTGGCTGTGGACCCCTGCCTGATCATGATGTGCATCCCCAGACTCAGTTTCTCCTCGGCCTCCTCTCTGCTGGTGCACTCGTGATCCGAAGAGATGCCGGCGGCGATATAGGCAATCAGCTCCTTGCCGCTCAACCCTGGGGCATGGCCGTCCACGCGTTTGCCCTGGGCCATTTCGATCTTTTTGAGCGCCTCCGGGTCGCCATGGATCACCCCTGGAAAGTTCATCATCTCCCCGAGCCCCGCCACCCATTCCTCTTTCATAAGGTCTTTGAGGTCCTCTGCCCGGATTTCTGCCCCGGCGGTCTCTAGAGGAGTGGCCGGCACGCACGAGGGGAGCATGACATAGAGGTTCAGGGGGATTGTCCCGATGCCCGCGCGCATGAGTTGTATCCCCTTGATACCCATGACGTTGGCGATCTCGTGAAAGTCGGTCACGACCGTTGTCACACCATGCGGAAGCACGGCCCTCGCATATCCCCCCGCCCCCACCATGCTGCTCTCGATATGCACATGGGCGTCGATGAAGCCGGGCGCGAGAAACCTCCCCTTGAGGTCCAGTACCTCTTTTGCGGGATACTCACCAAAGCCTACCACCGTACCCTTGGCGATGGCTATTGTTCGGGGTTCGATCGTTCCCGAAAGGACATTGATGAGTTGGGCGTTTGTTAAGAGGAGGTCAACCTCTTTTTCCCCTCTGGCAAATGCTATGCGGTCTTCTCTCTTCATAGTCTCATGCAGAAAAAGGCCCAGACACTATACCTTATTTTGTCATTCGATGACATCCTGTTTGTACGAAAATGCGCGAGGTTCCAAATCCCCCCAATTTTTCACCACTGGCCAAAGGGCCACCTCCGGGAAGAACACGAAATACACGAAGTAATCTAAAATCTTTAATTTATCTTTAACCTTCGTGCTTCTTCTGGCTAAACCGAAGGTGGCCCTTTGGCCAGAGCCACCTCCGGGTGACCTTCGTGGTTAAACTTTCCTATACAAGGATGGTGGTAACATGGGATTGTCGTGAGGAAGGGGGGATGCTATAGTTTTTTACAAGGAGTGCGCACGATGCCACCAAAATCAGCAGATAACAAAAGGGTCCTCCTGGTCAACCCGAATGAGATGCAGCCTCCGGTGGCGCCCATCGGCCTTGACTATATCGCCGGTTCTTTGGAACAGGCAGGGTTCTCGGTGGACCTGATCGATCTCTGTTTCGCTTCCTCTTTTAAAGAGGCGCTTGACGCCTATTTCCGAGGGCATGACCCCATAGCCATCGGGGTTACCCTACGCAACACGGACGATTGCTACTACCTGAGCCAGGCCTTCATCCTCCCGCGCATCAAAGAAATAATCGACTATATAAAGGTAAAGACCAACCGTCCCCTCATTTTGGGAGGGGTCGGATTCTCGGTGATGCCTGAACCTATCTTAGCTTATCTGGAGGTTGATTTGGGGATCTGGGGGGATGGGGAGCGGGCCCTGCCTGCCTTAGTGAAGCGAATGGCAGCAGGGGAGGAGCCTTTTGACATCCCCGGTCTAATCTACAGAAAAGCCGGAGGTAGCTCTGGCCAAACCGGAGGTGGCCCTTTGGCCAGCGGGGGATATCATTGCAATCCCCCTGAGCTTGCCGAGCTGTTGGATCTCCCCTTGCCGCGCAGGGAGGCTGTGGACAACCCCCGCTACCTTCGCGAAGGGGGGATGGGGGGTGTCGAGACGAAACGCGGGTGTGAGCAGAGTTGCATCTATTGTGCCGATCCCCTGGCGAAGGGCAGGAGGTATCGCCTCAGACCCCCCTCCATCGTGGCGGATGAGATAGAGGTTCTCTTGGGTCAAGGGGTTGATCACCTGCACCTGTGTGACAGCGAGTTCAACCTTCCCTACGGACACGCCCTCGGGGTTTGCGAGGAGATCATCAGGCGCGGGCTGGGCGAGCGGCTGGCGTGGTACGCCTACCTCAGCCCGGTTCCCTTCACCGAGGAGCTGGCCCTCCTGATGGTAAAGGCGGGGTGTCAAGGGATAAACTTTGGGGTCGATCACGCTGCGGATCGGATGCTCAGGAACCTGGGCAGGTCCTTCACCGCCGCCGACATCCGGGAGACAGCCGCCGTCTGCCATAGGCTGGGAATCCCCTTCATGTATGACCTCCTCTTGGGCGGCCCGGGAGAGAACAAGTCGAGCTTGACCACGGCCATCTCCTTTATGAAGGAGATCGAACCTTCGCGGGTGGGGATCTCGGCAGGAATCAGGATCTACCCGGGGACGAGGTTGGCGGAGATAGCCCTGGCGGATATCGAGAAGGGCACGGCCAACGTCCGGGGGGCCATTAACCCCGCATTTTTCGCCCCCGCATTCTATGTTTCCCACGCGCTGGGGGATGAGTTGTACCCCTTTATCGCCTCTCTGGTAAAAAAGGACGGGCGATTCTTCTTCGGCGGCGGGGAGGAGGCTGCGGCCAACTACAATTACAACGCCAACAGCATGCTCATGGAGGCCATCAAGAAGGGGTATCGAGGGGCCTTTTGGGATATCTTGCGCAGGCTGGCGGAGGAGGGGAGAGTTATAAAGGTCTAAGTTTGGAGAAGATTACGGAAGATTTTCTACGTCAGCTAGATCTTTATGCCGTCCAAGGGCTTTTTTGTTGATCTTGAGGTGATCTAGGTCGATTATATTTGTTGTAACCCCATCCAATTTATCAACCACCCGCGTCTTATAGCATTCGTCAAATTTGACTCCGGTTGCGCTAGTCATAATTTCTATTCTTATGGGTTGTACGCCCATCCGAACAATATGTCCTTCTTGGAGAAAAAGTTCTGGCGAAAGTTCAGACGTATCAAATCCAAAATCTTTGAGGGCAGCGACAAGTTTGTGGGCGTTTTGTGGGTTTACGGCGATCCAGATATCCATATCGGCGGTGGCCCGGGGATACCCATGATAACCAACGGCGTAACCACCAACTAAAAGATATTCAACCCGATGATCGTTGAGCGATCTCAAGAATTCTTTGAAGTCGGGCGGTACATTGAGCGTCACCATAATTTAACCGTCGAAGGTATTCAACTACCTGCAAGCGCTCGTGTGGAGTCTTAGTCAGCCAGTACTCTTTGTCACTGGGTGGATCAGAGAGTGAAGCCCTGGTGACAACCGTTTTGTCCAATTTAAAAAGGTCCATTTCTTTCTCTATTTTTCCTCTTATTACAATAAGCTATCATATCAATTACAAAATGTCAATTTTTTGCTGAAAGCATAAAAATAACTATCACCCCATGGCCTTGACATAGCGCATGCGCAAATCATAGAGAAAGCTGTTGAGCAGGTTTTCCTCCTCTTGCGCGAGGTTCCCCTTGGTCTTTTCCTGGAGGATCCCCAGGATATCGATGGTCTGTTTCGCCAGGGGGAGGTTCTTCTCCATCTTCTCGCTGATGGGTTCCGGGATCTCCCCCAGGTGGACCAGGGCGGAGGTGCTCAGGGAGTAGACAAAGGCGGAGAAGGTTACCTCGGGCACAGGGGGGGGCTGCTCTGCCCTTGCCTCTTTTTGCGCTTCTTTTTCCGGGGCCTTGGTTTCTTTTTTGACCTTTGCTTTTTTCTCCGTAGCTTCAGCAGCGATCCTCTTATCGATAACCCGAAAGCCCTTTTTTTCCTCCTTGTCCTCTGTCATTCTCCACCTCCTTCATTGAATTACTGCGCAGAGCATATACTAGTTTACTTTCCCCCCTTTTTATAAAGGGGGGAAAGGGGGGATTCTGAAGGCAGGGAAAATCCCCCTCAATCCCCCTTTATAAAGAGGGATGTTAAGACAGTTTAGAATACGTGCTGAGGAGAAGACCCTAATGATGTAGCGTATTTTATGCTGCTCTTTATACATCCCTAAACTCGGCGCTGGCTGCGGCGATTGCGACGGGAATTATCCTTCCAGCTCTTTCCCTTTGCTTCCTTGTACAGGGGCTCCATCCTCAGGTTGAGCAGGACAGAGCCTGGGAGCTCGCGTTCATGTTCCGGCATTCTCCTTTCAGGCGGCTTCTTTTCCGGCAGCTTCTTTTCCGGCAGGACCTTGGAGATGGGTGGGCCGGTAATATAGGATGGGGGGATGTGGTCCGCCAGATAGATCAGGGGGTTGGCCTGATAAAAGATGATCCCGTTTTCGGCGGCCCTCTGGGCCTGGATCTCCGCGACTATGGGGTCGGGGTCCCGTCGCCTGCCGATCCTCACCGCAAGCTCCGGGGAGATGGCGAGGTGAATGTATGTGTGCCCCATGGGAGCGAGGCCTTTTTGGAGTATATGCGGATAGGCCCTGTGTCTGGTCCCATGATACAGTATCTTGGGGGGCGATGCAGGCTCATAGTGGATTCGCTGGATGAGCGCATGTCTGATCCTATCATCATCCTTGACCTCAAACCGCTCCCTATCGCCGGTATAGACCGCCTCCATGATATGAGAGCGCCTGACATACGACCATCCCTCCTCCTCGGCGATGGCCTGTTGCAGTTCTTTGAGGGCGACGAAGCCTTCCTCGTCGAGGACCAACCCGAATTCATCAGGGCGATGTTGCAAGATGTAGGCTAGCAGCTTGTTCAGGGCAATGACCTGGTGACGATGGGACATCTCAATTGAGCCTCCGCCGAAACTCCTCCTTGTATTCCTCCAGTTCCTCCAAAAACTTCTCAATGTGTTTCAACGTCTGATTTTTGAATTCCTTTTGGCCGCTGGAGGCATACAGGTACATGAGTTTGACGATGGTTTGGTAGGTGCCCTCTTGGTCCTTGCACCATCGCTCTAGAGGGCAGATGAGACAGCTCTCCTGGTACTCCAAACAGAAGGCCCCTCCCGAGCGGGCGCTCTTGATGATGGGACCGAGTTCAGACATCTGTTCCAATGAGTGGAAGGAATCCTTGATCCCAGCCCACTTTTCTATGGTGATGTCGAAGAGATTCTCACCCCTCCGATATCTGGTGACGATATCCTGAAAGGTCAACAGCCTATTTTTCATCGCTCCCCGCATCGGGACAAAAAAATACATCGCCCTCTTTTCCCCGGCAATCGCCTTCCCGAGGGCTTCATCCCTATAATAATCCAACGGATCGTTTTGTCAATCTTAGGATTTTACCTGGATAATCCTGTTCGCCTCGTCGACATAGACGAGCTTGGGGCGATGGCGGGTATGTTCCTCCTCGTCGAGAAGGCCATAGCTGGCGATGATGATCAGGTCGTCCGTGGTCGCCTTGTGGGCGGCAGCGCCGTTGATGCAGATGACCCCGGAACCCCGCTCGCCCTTCAGGGCATAGGTCTCAAAACGGTTCCCGTTGGTCACATTGTAGATCTGAACCTGCTCAAAGGGGAGGATATCCGCGGCCTCCATGAGCGCTTCATCGATGGTGATACTCCCCTCGTACTCGAGGTTTGCGTCGGTTACCCTCACCCGATGGATCTTGGCCTTTAACATGATCCGCTGCACGGTTATTCCTCCTTCAGGATGATATTATCGATCAGCCTTGTTTTGCCCATCTTGACGGCCAGGGCGATAATCGCCTCGCCCTTAATCTCCTCGATATCTTCCAGGGTATGGGCATCGCAGATCTTCACATAGTCGATGTCGGCTGATTTTTCCTCCTCGATGATTCTCCTGACCTCTTGGAGAATTGTCGCTGCGCTCCTTTCACCCTGGGCAAAGAGCTCCTTTCCTTTTACGAGGGATCGATAGAGGCGCGCCGCCTCTTTCCTTTTTTTTTGATTGAGGAAGGCGTTGCGCGAGCTCATGGCCAGGCCATCGGGTTCCCTGATGGTGGGCATCCCGACGACCTCGATATCCATATTGAGATCCTTGACCATCCGCTTGATGGCAATCAACTGTTGGTAATCCTTTTGACCGAAAAAAGCTAGGTGGGGCTTCACGATGTTGAAGAGCTTGGCCACTACCGAGGTTACCCCGCGAAAGTGATGGGGGCGGGAGATGCCGCAGAGGCTCTGGGTAACCCGTTCCACCTCCACAAAGGTCTGAAATCCGTCCGGGTACATCTCGGCAACGGAAGGGGTGAAGCAGATATCCACGCCAACCCTCTGGATCAACTTGAGATCTTGCTTCAAGTCCCGGGGGTATCTGTTATAGTCCTCCGCAGGCCCGAATTGCGTAGGGTTGACGAAGATGCTGGCGACCAAGCAATCTCCCCGCTTTCTTCCTTCCCGCATGAGAGAGAGGTGCCCTTCGTGCAAATATCCCATCGTGGGGACAAAGGCGATGATCATACCCTCCCGGCGTCGTTGCTCCGCGCGTCGCTGCATTTCCTTAGTCTGAACGATGATCTCCATTGTTCCTCAAAGGTGAAAGCTGTGTTCCTCGGTGGGGAATTTTCCCTTCCTCACCTCATCCATATAGTTCTCTACTGCTTGGGAGATGACCGCGCGCAGATCGATATAGCTCTTCACGAATTTGGGACGGAAATTCCCCATCAGTCCCAGCACGTCATGGATCACCAGCACCTGCCCGTCGCAGTGGATCCCTGCGCCGATGCCGATGGTGGGGATGCTCAAGCGGTCGGTGATCTCCGTGGCCAGTTCCGTTGGGATGCACTCCATTACCACGGAAAAGGCCCCGGCCTCTTCTACGGCTAGGGCGTCCTCCATGATCTTTCGCTTTTGTTCCTCCGCCTTGCCCTGTACCTTATGCCCCCCCATCTGGTGGATGGACTGGGGGGTCAGGCCGATGTGGCCCATGACGGGAATGTCGATGTCGGTGATGGCCTTGATGACCCCCTTCATCTTCACGCCCCCCTCTAATTTTACCGCCTCAGCGCCGCTCTCCTTGATCATCCTGCCGGCGTTGCGCTTGGCGTCCTCGATGCTGATCTGATAGGACATGAAGGGCATATCGATGACCACTAAGGCCCGCGTTACCCCCTTGGCCACGGCCCTCGTGTGGTAGATCATCTCCTCGATGGTGACCGGCAAGGTATTGGGATACCCAACCACCACCGAACCCACCGAATCCCCCACGAGGAGGATGTCCACACCGGCCTCATCCAAGATCCGGGCGAAAGGGGTATCGTAGGCGGTGAGCATGGTGATCTTCTCGCCCCCTGCCTTCATCGCTTTTATGCCCGGTACGGTTATCTTCTGGGCCATGCTATCCTCCTTGATCTACGCCTCGCGCCATAAAATCAAAAGCCTTCCGGACGGTCCGGAAGGCCTCTTCTCTTTCCCTATTCTCTTGCTTATTGGCACCTTCCGTCTCGGTCCAGCCTTACCTAGATCCAAGCGGCATGTAATACCATGTCCCCTTTCTGGTCCCTTTGATCTCCCTTAAGAGATCCTCAAAATCCTCCCTGCTTCGGACAAAATCGATCTCGGTTGCGTCCACTACCAGAAGAGGGGAATCGTTATAATAGAAGAAGTAATCCCTATATGCCTCTACCACCTCCTCCAAATACTCGAGAGAGATATCCCTCTCAGAGCGCGTCCCCCGTGTCCTGATCCTCTCTTTGAGGATCTCGGGCCGGGCCTGTAAGAGGATCACCAGATCGGGCCGCGTGATCCTCGCTTCCAAGAGGTTATATATTTCATCATACAGCCTCAGTTCGTCTTTGTCAAGGTTTATGTGGGCGAAGATCCTGTCGCGGTCGAAGAGGTAGTCGCTGACAATCATCGTTTGGAAGAGGTCCAGTTGGCTGAGATCTTTCTGCTGTTGATAGCGGGTGAGGAGGAAGAAGAGCTGGGTTTGCAGGGCGTGTCTCTTCCGGTCCCGGTAGAACTTTTCCAAAAAGGGGTTTGCATCCGTCTGTTCGAGGAGCAGATCGCCGCCGAGCTCCGCTGCCAACATCCTGGCTAGGCTCGTCTTGCCCACGCCGATGGGCCCCTCGACGGCGATGTATCTCTTTTCCCCTCCCATGTGCTATCCCAGTGTTATCCCTTTTGTTATCCTGTGGTATCGAGGTGAAACCGTTGGTTTGTAAAGTAGCACAGGACAGTACTCCTGTCCATCCGTAGAGAAATTTTTTTGACAGAATGAACTACATTTCACGGTTTACATTGAGATGGAATCCGGGAAGATCAGTCCGGTCATGGAACTAAGCCCAGGGATCGAGGTAGTGATCCGCAGGGTGGCTGGCTTGACCTTAATGAGCGCAAAAATAAGTAAAAGAAACTAAAAAGAACAAAAATAAACTCAAAAAAACCTTAGTAAAAAAGAAAAAAAAGAAAGATTCCTGCCTTAACAATAGGGTTGACAAAAAGCAATCCCTTGTGATAGATGTCTCTTGCTTGAGAAGATGCATTATTGGTTTCCCGGCGAGTTTTCCTGAGAGGGAGAGGGTGTGTTGAAGGCCGGTTCTCCCTGAGGAGTTATATCAAGGAGGTATGAGGTGATATCTTTTGTCTCAATAAAATCAGGAAGAGGGGAGGAAGACACGAGATGAAGGTAACGAGACGGGATTTTCTAAAGATTTCAGGGGCAACGGCGGCAGGTTTATATGCCAGCCAGTTGGGGTTTGATCTGTCCCCGGCTTCTGCCTACGCCTCCACCCTGCGCATCAAGGGGGCCAAAGAGACCACCACCATCTGCGCCTACTGCGCGGTGGGGTGCGGGATCATCTGCCACACGAGCGGCGGCAAGGTGATCAACACCGAGGGGGACCCGGATCATCCCATCAATCAAGGCGCCCTCTGCGCCAAAGGGGCTTCCCTCTATCAGTGGGTGAACAACGGCAGCAGGATCGCCACGCCCTTGTACCGGGCCCCGGGGAGCGCCGGTTGGAAGCAGGTCTCCTGGGATTGGGCCTTGACCGAGATCGCGAAGCGGGTCAAGGATGCCAGGGATAAGGGGTTTGTCAAAACCAATGCCAAGGGTCAGGTGGTGAACAGGACGGAGAGCATCGCCCACATCGGGTCCGCCGCCTTGGACAACGAGGAGTGCTGGATCATACAGGCCATGATGAGATCCCTGGGGCTCGTCTATATCGAGCACCAGGCGCGTATCTGACACAGCGCTACTGTAGCGGCTCTGGCAG
>MGQS01000028.1:0-1213 GCA_001797905.1 Deltaproteobacteria bacterium RBG_16_54_11
ATATCGCCCTTGACCTCGTGGATCGATCTCTTTTCAAAGCGCTCCCCTTTATAAGTAAGACAGAAGGCGCACTTATTCCACGTGCAGTTCCTCGTGACCCTGATCAAGAGGCTATTAGCCTCGCTCGGTGGTCTGATCGGGCCCTGCTCAAAGGTCAGTTTGTTCTTTTCAGCTTCCATGAAGACAAGCATCCTCTTCAGAGTGAAGTACGCCGCAGCGGAGCTGCGGGCCACATAATTCTCTAAAAAACGCTCCTCCCCCTTGAGAGACTGCGTCGCAATTCAAATATTTCCCTCGCCCCTGCCGCTGTGCGGCATCCCAACCTCTATTTTTTCGTTAATGAGGAGTGGGACGTCAGTGGGGCGAGGGTGAGGGGTCCAGCTAAAAAGCATATAAGTTATTGTCTTTATTGTAACCCCTCATCTGCCGCCCGTGGCATCCCGTAGTCAATGATTTTATGCAAAGTGGCGCGGGACTGCACCTTCTCACCTTTTTTATAGTAAGGGGAGAAGGGATATGGTGCCACCATGTAATTAACACATAGTCTCTCAGGGGAGAGGGTAGGTCATTAATTCCCCCTGCCGATCTAAGAAGGATTCTGGCACATTTTGATAAAAATAAAAAAGGCAATAGTTCAATGAGAAGCCCTTCTCCCCCCTTGCTGATATTGCCAAACGGCCTCGTTATGCTCTCTGAGGGTATTGGAAAAATAATGGGACCCATCATTGCGGGAGACGAAGTAGAGGTATGGGACCGGCGCAGGATAGAGGGCTGCCAGGATGGATGATCTCCCGGGATTGGCTATGGGACCGGGAGGGAGGCCTCTTTTAAGATAGGTATTGTAAGGTGTCATCTTCTCGAGGTCTCTCTTCCTCAGATTGCCGTCGAACCCCGCAATACCGTAGATAACCGTGGGATCACTGCACAGGGGTATGCCTCGCTTCAGGCGATTGTGGAAGACGGCGGAGATTAAGGGGCGCTCTTCGGAAACGCCGGTCTCCTTCTCTATGATGGAGGCGAGGGTGACGATCTTATGATCCGTCATGCCCAATTCGGCAGCCCGGCGGGAACAATCAGGTCCATAGACCCGCTTGAATTTTCCCACCATGGTCTTGATCACCTCGGCAGGGACGATCCCCCTGGGGAAGAGATAGGTGTCGGGAAAGAGATAGCCCTCGACACTCTTTCCCGTTACCCCCAGACCGGCGGCGCA
>MGQS01000028.1:1376-7595 GCA_001797905.1 Deltaproteobacteria bacterium RBG_16_54_11
CGTGCTCATCTCATATTCGCCTGCCTGCACCTTCTCCGTGACCCCCATGAGCCGCGCCATGAGATGAAATCCTGTCGGGCTGCGCAGCAACCCAGCTTCATCGAGGATCCGCGCCACTCCTTTGAAGGGAACCCCCTGAGGGATCACCACCTGTCTTCGCTCTCCCCGCAAGTTCGGGGGAAGGGTAAGCACAAGCAGGGCATAGAGGAGGAGCAAGACGCAAATACCTGCCACCAGCAAGGGTATCGGCATGCGCCGAGCTTGCCTTCTGCGGCTCTTGCTTCGGCGGCTCTTCCCTCGACGCGCCTTCATCTAGCCAATCCTCCCTGCCCCGAGTGGTCCAGGCTATCGAGATAACCCTGCAGGATAAGAACAGCTGCTAACTTGTCCACCACCTTACGCCTCTTCGCCCTGCTGATGTCCGCATCCACGAGCAGGCGGGTGGCCTCAGCTGTTGTCCATCTCTCATCCCAGAGGATAACGGGGATAGATACGAATTCCTCCATCCTTTTTGTAAAGGAGAGGACCTTTTGTGCCGACTCTCCCAGGGAGCCGTCCATATTCTTGGGAAGCCCCACCACGACCTCAGTGGCCTTTGCCTCCTTTATGAGTTCCTTGATCACCTCGAGGTCATCATCAAGACCGCTTCTGGTCAACACCTTTATCCCTTGAGCGGTGTAGCCCAATTCGTCACTGATGGCGATGCCGATCCTCTTTTCTCCGATGTCGAGACCTAAGATCTTCATAATGACTCCTCATTGTAAGTTAACATAACATCTCTACCTCAATTTTACCAGGGGTCTCATGCGCCGGACTTGATAAGGGGTATAGTTTGTTATATAGTGCGCACTGTTAACAATGCCTATTAAAAACCTAGAAATAATTCGATGATGAAAAGATAAGGAGGCGGGTCATGGATTTCGGTCTGACAGCAGAGCAGGCGATGGTTCGGGATGCGGCGCGGGAGTTTGCCCAAAAGGAGATCCCACCTACCGTTGGAGAAGACGAGAGGGGGCATTGCTACAACGACAGGATCGTCAAGGAGATGGCGAAACTCGGTTTTTTTGGGTTTATCGCCCCTGATCGATACGGCGGCACGGAGATGGGCTACCTTGCTGCCTCCCTCGCAACGCTTGAGATCGCCAAGGAGAGCCCCTCCTATGGGGTCACCTTCAACCTCCAGATGAATGCCATCCAGAGCGTGCTGTTGGCATTCGGGACAGAGGAACAGCGCAAACGGTATATCCCGCCCCTTATTTCCGCAGATGCGTACGGATGTTTCGCCTTGACTGAGGCAGACACCGGCTCGGACGTCGCCTCCATGAGGACCACGGCGCAAGAGACTGCTGGCGGTTACCTATTAAACGGGAGCAAGCTGTGGATATCCGGTGTGCCCGTTGCGACCGCCGGGATCATCTTTGCCATGACCGACCCCGAGAAGAGACACCGCGGCATGTCCGCCTTCATGGTCGACATGCAGACCCCGGGCATTGAACAGTGTGCTATAACGGAAAAGCTGGGGTTGCACAGCTCGCCTACGGGAGAGATCATCCTAGTGGACGTCAAGGTGCCCAAGGAGGCCCTCGTCGGCAAACCGGGTGACGGCTTTAAGATTGCCATGTATATGCTCGATCGCACAAGACTGTCCTGCGCTGCCAGATCTGCCGGCGTTGCCGAAAAGTGTTTTGAGCTCGCCAAACACTATGCCAATGAAAGGCAGCAGTTCGGGCAAGCCATCATTAATTTCCAGATGATCCAAGATCAGCTAGCGAGGATGTGGTGCGAACATGAGGCGGCAAAGCTCTTGGTCTTTAAGGCGGCTTGGATGGTGGACAACCTGGAGAAAGTGGGCGACAGGCCGACACTCCACATCTCTACGGCAAAATACTACGGCGCAGAGGCCGCCGTCATGGCGGCCAATGAGGCGATGAAGATATACGGCTCCTACGGCTACGGCATGGAATATCCCATAGAACGATTTTACCGGGATGCCAAATCCTATCAGATTGTAGAAGGCACCTCGAACATCCAAAAGACCATCATTGCCAGAAATTTCATAGAAGAAAAGAGGGGTTAAACGCCCTGTAACCGTATCCGGAAAAGAGCCAGTGCCTTGATGGACAAAGGCGCTGCGTCCCTGGACGCAGCAGTAAAAAATTCCCCTCACTCAATATCCTGGGACAAAAAAAGCAGGTGGTCATGAAGAAAGGGCCACCTGCACGCACCTGGAAGTTACCTAGAAAATAAGCTCTGCAATCCCCCCAACCCTCCTTTTCTAAAGGGGGGCAAGGGGGGATTTATCATCTTTCCTACCACACCTCTTCCCGTACATCAAGTTCCCGTACATCAAGGCGTAAAAGATGCTTGGGTGACGTAACCCTGACGATGGCTTACCTAGATTTAAGATGGCCAGTTATTCCTCGAGCTTCAACTCGAGTTGGATCATATCGCCTTTTCGGAAACCCATCTTGTCGAAAAAGTGCAGCAGATCCCATTCCTTCCAATTCACCAAGGTATAAATGGTATCCACCCCCACCGTCTTCAGGTTGCCCATCATCTCTTTGAACAGAAGCTTGGCGATCCCTTTGCGCTGGTACTTCGGATGAATGCCGATGGTATCAATCCACCCCACAGTGTTGGGGACACCATATTCCCATCCACTGGCATCGCCCATGATAAAACCGACTACGGTACCCTGCATCTCGGCAACGAGAGAAGTCAGGGGCGATCGGATCTCCGAATTTTCTATCTTCATACTCCAGTACTCAGGCCTTTCCTTCCCCAGCATCTCTTTTTCTATTTCCACGATGGCATCCAGATCACCATAAGCCATGGCCCTTATCTTGACCGGTTTCGAAGGTTCCATTGCCCTCCCCTCCCCTTTTGGATTGTGAAAAGCGTTCATATCAATTATAGCAAGGCCTCGCGGGCTGTCAACAGAGGTATGGGGAAAAGCTCAGCGCTCTTCAGCCACGTTTTTCTGAGGTAAGAAGATACAAGTTCTTAAAGATTGCGTTAGAAGAGATCGTCGAGCTCCCGGTTTCCCGCCGGCATCTCGCCATGTTGGGCACAATATTGCTGAAGAATCTCACTCTCCCTCTTGCTATACATCGGGTCTTCCTCATATATGAAATAGCGGGCTCGCTCATTCATCTCCATCTGTTCTTCAAGCTCCTTTCGGAGGTTCATTGCACCTTTGATGTAGATAACGCCTTTTTGCCCATCTAAAAGCTGATAGACCCCCGGCCTCTCAGGGACCTGAGCGAGGTTTTCCGCGGTATATTCAATCCCCTGCTCGTGTTGAAAGGCCAACGCAGGTTTATGAAAGAGGGGCCGAAGATTACGGCGTGGTACATCACTATTCGTAGGATATGCATCTTTACGGGGAACCTGTTCTTCAAGTGACTCCCTATCAATAAGGGCGCCTGTAGGACACACCTCAACACATGCCGCGCAGAAACGACAAGCAGATTCCTGAAGCGTTGTATTGACTGTGCCGACAATGATCCGTCCATGCCCATCATAGATAAAATCAAGGGCTCCGATTCCGCACACATCGCGGCACACCCGTATACATCGAGTGCAACCGATGCACAGATTAAAGTTTGTGTCGAACAGAGAATCTTCTTTGATAATGGGCAGGTCTTCAAAGACATATCGCGGGGTCTCGGGTTTGATGCCTACATATTCTACGATTCGCTGGAACTCACAGTTACCGAACCGGAGACAGCAGCGCTCGGTTTCCGGAATATTCAGAGAACAGGGAAATCGCGCACACCCTTCCTTTTGTGCGCAGGTTAAACAGACATGAGGATGCCTCGCAACAAATTCCATGATCCGCTCGCGCCGAAACTCTGCGATAGAAGGGGAAACCGTGCGTACGATCATCCCCTCAGCGACGGGCGTACAACAGGAACGATGCAGCCCCTCTTGTCCTTCGATCTCGACAATGCAAAGCCGGCACCCTTCATAGCGCAGATCGGGCCTTGCATTCTCCATGCGCTTGCCAAGGCGATAAATAACATCAGCCGGTTTCTGCCGATCGACAGGGGGGAGGTCAGGGTGAAAGCAGATATGCGGTATATAGATCCCAGCTTGCTCAGCTGCTTGTAATATGGTTGCGCCCTGTGTAACGTTGACCTCTACGGTATCAATCTTTATGCTTACCATGGTCATAGCCTGTAAAATTGTAGGGGACAACAGATTGTCAAAGCGCGTTTCAATTTATGGGCAACAATATTCGATATAAAAAAAATCATTTTTTTGCATATGACTGCCGCCATGCTTCTGAATGAGAGATAGCTCGCGGCTCACAAGCGGCTACACAAGGGGGTAATTCTTCTCCATAACCGGGTTGGCAGGGCGCACACGTATACCGAATCTTCTTGCGCTCCCCTTCCTTTACCCGTGCAAGGTGCTTCTCACTCAAGGGATCAAATTCATCCTCGCCCACCTCAAGCGCATATCCCGGACATACCTTCACACACTTGCCGCATCCGTTGCATTTGTCTGCATCGATGATGACAAACCATTCCCCCGAACCATCTTTAAAACCATAAAAGGCCTGCATTCTTCTTCCCTATTTACGCTTTGCGAACGCTCTTCACCTTGTCCTTGCTCACCATCGCCTCCGCAAAAAGGGCTGCTCCCAAGGCGCCGGCGATCTGGGTATCGAATGGATAGTCCTTATATGCGGGTTTATACCAAACCTTCCCCGCAGTCTTAATCCCTAATTCTTTTTCCAATCTCTTGACCACCCCTTCATTTTTGGCGATACCGCCCGTGATAACGAATTTCTCATGGACACCCAAGCGATTGAGCAGCTCCATGATCCGGTGAGCCATGGCGGAGCAGTAGGCAGCCATGATATCGTTTTCCGGCACCCCTTTTTCCAACAAGCCGACAACCTCGCTCTTGGCGAATACGACGCAGGTACTGCTAATCATGGGAGGCTCCTTTTTGATCTGGAAAGAGCGCGGGCCGATTTCCCACACCGGCACCCTGATGAGATCGGCAAAGACTTCCATCCCCCGGCCGGTGCCGGCAGCGCACTTGTCATTCATCATGAAATTGAGGACCTTGCCCTTGTCATCGCAGTTGATGGCCTTGCAGTCTTGACCACCCATGTCCATAACCGTTCGCACCTCCGGTCCATACATGAAATTTGCTCCCCGCGCATGGCAGGCGATCTCGGTAATAGTTCGTTGAGCCATAGGGACATTCACCCTGCCATACCCCGTTCCGATGCAGTAATCGATATTGTCCACCGTGAGACCGGTCTCATCCACAGCAATGCCCATAGCCTTCCGAGCGCTATCAGGACTGTCGGAGCCGGTGCGTGTGTTACTGAAGGAATACAAATCGCCGTCAACCAGCACCGCCGCCTGTGAGCTCACGGATCCTACATCAACACCGGCGGTGATAATCTTACCCTTTCTCCAATCGATGCCGGAATTGACCCATGTGCCCTCAGGCCATCTCCAGTATTCTTGTTTTACTTCCTCAGCCATCGTAAAGCGCCTCCATATTAGACCTGTCCTTTTTCAACCGCGTCGAGCTCTACTACCGTTGCCTCTACCTTCCCTTCTAAGACACCTGCCGCGGCTGATTCAGCTGCTCCCAGGGCGCCCATAAACGCAGGATCATCAGGCACGATAATATCCATTCCAGTCTCTTTTTTCAGTGAATCAATGAAACCGGCATTTCTTGCCATGCCTCCTATCACCACAACGTCTTTTTCCAATCCTACAATACGAGCTACCGAAGCGATCCGTCCCGCTATGGCATCGTGCACGGCCTTGGCAATATCCTGTTTCCCTATCTTCTGGTGAATGAGGGAGACCACTTCCGATTCACCAAAGACGGCGCATTGGGCGTTCATGGGGATGGAAGTGTTGGACTTTAATGATAGTGTTGCCATCTCATCCACGGTAATTTCCAGTGCCCTCGCCATAGCCTCAACGAAAGTGCCGGTGCCGGCGGCGCACTTTTCATTAATGGCGAAATCAAGAACCTTCCCCTCAGGACTTACCTTTATGGCCCTGCCCTCTTCTGCGCCAACATCAATAACAGTCCTCGCCGTGGGGAAGAGTCGATTGACACCCCTGGCATCGGCTACAGCATCGGCGATGGCTCCATCGGCAAAGACGACTCGTTTGCCCGCACTCCCGGTAGCAACCACGCGCTCCACTGCCTCGCGCTTGAGCCCGGCCTTTCGGA
>MGQS01000029.1:0-10945 GCA_001797905.1 Deltaproteobacteria bacterium RBG_16_54_11
TGTGCAATTCATGAAGGTCTATTGCCTTTTTGAGCCACTGCTCGGCACACTCAAGTTTTGACTGCGAATCATCCATCCCCGTCATATCCATATGCATTGACATCATCTGCTGCATCTTTTCTTTCATCTGTGCCATGTCCTTCATCATCTGCTTTTTCTCGGCAGCCTTAGGACCCTGCATCATCTTTTCCTGCATATTCATCATGTCCATCATCATCTGCATCATTTCCTGCTTCATCATGCAGTCGCCCATCATGTGCTTCATCATCGGCTGGCATTTCTCCATCATCTGTTTCATCATCCCTTCATCCATTTTCATGCCCTGCTGCTTCATCTCCCCCTTCTGCCCACCCTTCGCGCAGCAGCCCGTCTGGGCAAAGCTATGACGGCCAGTCAATGCCACAACAAAAATACAACTAATGACGACTAAAATAAATCTTTTCATATTCTTCCTCCTTAGCAAAGTTTTGTGTGACTCGCGTTGGATTGACCACGTCATCGTTGACCACCTCCTTTTTGTCTCCCCGCCTGGGGGATTAGTCGAAGATCCCCAGGCGGGGAGGGGGATAGCTCCGGCACGGGGTAAATCCCTGGCGGTTTATTACCGGCAGTTGCACGCAGCAAGGCCGCTTTATCCGGGCAAAAGGCGAGACCTAACCCCAAGTCTCCCTTGTGCCGCAAAGCTACCTCAAATCCGCCCCAGTAGTAACAGGATGATTAAAATCAAAAGGATCAGTCCGATGACGCCGCTGGGATAACGGCCCCAGGACCTACTGTGGCGCCAGGTGGGCAGGGCGGCGATAAGCACGACGACTAAGATGACGATCAGAATGGTTCCCATGGCATTTTTTTCCTCTCCTCTTTTTTTCTTTTAGCGGAGATAATTTGAATTACATACGTTATGGATCCGGTCATTAATCCGCGCTCACCAAAAACAAAGAGTCTATGATAAGATCCGTATCACCTCCCTTTCTTTTTTAGGCGAGAGTTGTCAGCGCTTTTTTTTGGCTCCCATGATGACCAGCACAATTCCACCCGCAAGCGCTATGCCGCCAAAAAGGGGTGACAGCGGGATGATCTTTCTGGTCTCACGGGTAACTTGGATGGGGCCACTATCAATGATCTTCTCGCGGATTGTGTAAGTAATGCCCTGGTAGACAAGAGCCACTACGCCGAGGACGATTAAAAAAACACCAACAATCATTATCGGTTTCATAAGAACTGATCTCCTTCCTGAGCAGGTTTACGAGTCAAAAGCGCTACAAAGGATAACTATCGTCTATTTCACGATCAGATTATTCTTTACGTTTTTGACCCCCTTGACGCTCCCGGCGATTTCACCCGCTTTATCCACGGCCTTTTGAGAATCAACGAAGCCGCTCAGTTGAACGGTGCCCTTGTACGTTTCGACGCTGATCTTGAATGACTTGAAAAAAGCATCATTTGCAAGTAGGGATTTTACCTTGGTCGTGATGACCGAATCGTCAACGTATTCACCGGTACTTTCTTTTGTGGACGTCGATGCACAGGCCATAAAGATGGTGGTGGTAGCGGAGATCAGCATAAGAAGCACTAAACAGCGGATAATGATATTTCGCGTATTCATAGCGGTTACTCCTCTCTGCAAGTTTGTGGTGAAATGGTTCATTACGAGACCTTTTCTACTGAAGCTATGGTAAGGTTCTGCAAAATCTTTCTGGACCTGCTGACCACCTCCCTTCCAACTACCTCCCCTTCTCCGGCAAGGGGCCAAATCGCTGGAATATTTTTTGTCCCTGAATAAGTCGGACCACTAACACGATGATGGCGATGACCAGCAGGATATGAACGAATCCGCTCATCGTGTAGCCGCTCACCAGGCCCAGAAGCCACAAAATTAAGAGAATCGCCCATATGGCCCAAAACATGTTTGCCCCCGTTCCGACGACAGACTTCGCCCATCCATTTCCATCTACCTTTGGGGGCCCTTAAAACACCATTGTATTAAAATCAGCCGAAAATGTATATCAGGCAATACCTGTATTTCGTGGGTGTATCCTTTGGGTAAATTCTTCCGTCTGGATGACACGCCGTTTTTTTAATAAACAACCCCGTCGCCTTTTATTTTCTTACCGGCAGCGGCACGCAACCAGGCGGCTTTATCCAGGCTAAAGGCAAGACCTGACCCCCACGCGCCCCTTTCATCGCGGGCGGCCCGATCGGAGCCCAACCGGATCCGGTACCTCAGCGCCCGGTCTCGGCGGCCGGGCAAAGAAGACGACGATCATCGCAATCATACTGAGGGCGGCAAATATGGTAAACGCCATCCGATAACTCCCCGTTGCATCATAGATGACCCCCGCCAACGTGGGGCCGAATGCCGCGCCCGACATCGTAAAGAGGCCGGTGAATCCCGTCACCGTAGCAAACGAGGCAAGCCCGAAGCATTCTCCGATAATCAGCGACTGCACCATAAGAATCGATCCCATGGTCAGGCCGAACACAAAGGTGCCGAGGTAGAGTATGACCACGTGGTTGTAATAGGCGAGGGTGAGCACCGCCGCACCTTGCAGCAGAAAGCACGCCATGGCTACGTACCGCTTGTCCAAACGATCGACAAAGGTGCCCAGCACGAGCCGGCCGATAACACTGGCAAAGGCGGTGATACTCACCGCGGTGGCCGCCCCGGTTATGCCGAGATACCGACTGAGGAATGAGATCTGATGTATCAAAAAGGCCACCTGGCCCCCCAGGGCGAGCAAAAAGGCGCTCACAATCGCCCAAAAGGCGATCGTGCGCATGGCCTCGACCCGGGTCCACACCCGGGACTGGATGGCGTGGCTCAGCGACAAGCCGCCCGGTTCCACTGCCGAAGTCCGCCGTGTCTCGCCGTCAGGGAATTGGTTGAGATCGGCGGGGCGCTGCTTAATAACGAAGAGTGCCATAGGAATAATGATGATACAGCCCAGCGCTCCTAAGAGGGGGAGGGCGCTGCCCAGTCCCCACTGCACAATGACGAAGCTCGCCAACGGCACCAGCACGATGCCGCCAAGACTCAGCCCCGTGTTGGCGAGACTCATCGCGAAGCCGCGCCTGCGTATGAACCAGTTGGCGATGAGGGTGTTTATCGGTACGATATTGATACAGCTAAACCCGATTGCCATCACCAGATATGCCGCGTAGAGCTGCCACTTCGCCGTGATAAGACTCAACAGGCAATACCCTGAACCGATGGCCAGGGAACCAAGTACGAGCACCCACTTCGGCCCGTATCGGTCGATGCGGCGGCCGATGAGAAAGCCGTTGATGCCGGCCGTGACAAAATAGAGTGTAATGGCGGACGATATCGTTGCCTTGGACCAGCCGTGCAGGTTTCGCAGGGGGTCCAGAATGACGCCGTGGCTGTAAAACCCGATGCCGGAGGAGACAAACAACACCGCCGTGCCCGCCAGCACAACCCACCAGCCGTAGAAGGGCCGGGAATGCGATACCGGGGCAGTCGCTTTGTGCGATGGGGTCGTTCCGGATACCTTCATGGAACAGATGTGCCAGCGGGCCTGGTAAAAGTCAAGGATAAAAATTCGATCCCCCGGCAAAAGGCAAGACCTAACTCCCCATCCCCGGAGAGCATTATTTCCATGTATATTCTATAAATTTTCGTGTGGTCAATATTTTTAATTGAAAGGGTAACGAGTGCATAGCGAGGAGGTCATTATCGATAACTACTCTATCTTTTCTTTCCGTAAGCCTTTCTCCTTACTGATATGACGGCATTATCGATATCCGTCATAGTCAATTTTGAATTCTTGAATGCCTCTTTAGCAATCTTAAAAGCTGCATCAAGACGATCTTCGGGAGAAAGCACGGACAGAATATAATCCTCAGGATTTATGGACTTCGCGGCAACCTTCATCGCCACCCTCCTTCCCCTGTTTTCAATAATCATACCTAATGAAGATTTGACCCACAAGTCTCCCCTCTCGGTCTTTTCAGTGCGAGACCTGGTATATCACTGGCCGATAACGGGGGGATGGCACAGGCTTGCCGGATTGATGCGCCGCTTCAATCCATGCCTTTTTGGCTTTTTCCACTTCCTCCAGGGCCTGCTCAGGAGTTTCACCGAAAGCAGAGCAGGAATCGAGGTCGGGGATATCGGCGATGTAGCCGCCATCTTCGTCGCTATAAAAAATGTTGATATGGTAATCGCTCATTCCTCTTCCTCCAATTTGAGATTGTACTTTTCGACCAACCGCAGAAACTGACGGATCTGGTAAGGTTTGGCTTCACCCCTTACGTCTTGCAGATTAACCAGTTCCGCCACATCAGGATGTGAGAAAATATGATGACTCCCGCTCGTGCGCACCAGCCGAAAACCAAATCCTTCAACCATAGTTACTACGTCTCCAAAGGCAACATTTCTCAAATGCCCCTCGGAGAGCCGTTTGAGCAATTTTTTACGCTTCACTGAGGTGATTCCTCAATTGCAAAAAAAGGCTGCCTCTAAGATACCAGCAAATAGGGATGGAATCAATGGGGAATGAACAGGGGGTGAAGACGGCGCCTGAACAAGGAAGGAGTAAGCTAAGTATTTGCATTATTTAAGACCGTTCCCCGTTTCGATCCGGGACGCTGTAAGGTCATTGCCGAGGCTCAAGGAGTTGGTAAGGCAAGCCCTGCCCCCCAGGCCCTTTGCTTACATTATTTTTTTTACACGACCAATTTCACCACTTTCTAAGCGGACTTTAATACCATGGAAGTGAGTAGGAGATTTCGTCAAAATGTCTTTCACTATACCTTCGGTTAGTTTTCCAGAATGCTGGTCTTTCTTTAATACAATTAAGACCCGTAAGCCTGCTTTTATATTTGCACGATTTGTATTGTCCATCCTTCCACTTTCATTAAGGATTATCTTAATCCCAAATGTGCAGCCCGCAGTCCCACAGTGCCCCTATTTTTTTCGATATAAACTTACGATTCAAATGATTAGCTTGGTACCGCCCCGGTACAGGCACGCTCATGTTACTACCCACTCAATTCTTTGATTTTTTGAACGAACTTCATATAGTTCGGGTGCGCAATGGCCGCCAGGATGCCGATGATGAGCAGCCTTATTAAAAGCTCCGTGAGGGTAAAACCTGAGGGACGCGATCGAGCGGATCATGGGAGGTTTCGGTGAATATCACGAGGCGCAAGCGCGCTATTAAAGGAATACCAACGGGGGTGCACCGGCGTGGCAAAACGACGCGCCACGTCCGGTGCATCTACCGGTCCCCGGCTACCCCTTGACCTTGGCGCAGATGTGGCCCCTGCAATCTACCGAACCACCTCTATGACGCCCTCCATGCCTTTTGCGCGGTGACTCTTGGAGAAGGGGGCCTTCTTGCTGCAATAGATGGGATATTTCCCAACCTTGGTCGGGGTGAACTTTATGATTTTGGGGGTTGAACTCAGACTCTCCTGAAATTCTATTCCGGCCTCGGGGGATTTGACGACTATGTCGTGAGGGACGAGACCCGATTCTTTTGATACCTTCAACTCCACGGGGATGTTGACTTTTACGACTATATGATTCGGTTTAAAGAAGTAGCTGCCACCTGCGATTTCCACCCTCTGAACACCATCCTTGGCAACTGGTACTACGGTTACGGACTCCTTCGAGCTCGCCGATATGCAAAGGGCGATCACTACTGCGGCAATGACGAATAGCAATTTTTGATACTTCATGATTCACCTCCTCTGTCGCTGTGCGACATCACGTCATTTGGATTTCCATACGGAGAAGTGCGCGACTTTTAGATATCTCTATATAATTGCAAGGATGTGTCGTTATACGACACACTCTACAACAATACCCTCCCCCTCCTATTTAGATATCTCTATACTGAATGAGGGGATGTGTCGCCTTGCGACATCCCCACCTTAGAGATATCCAAATGGTAGGGGATCGCACCTACGACACTTCACATCAATACTGATACTCCTATAACTATTTGTAACACGTAGAGACAGATGATCCCCACCCCGATGGCGAGATGAGGCGTTCTCCACGATGATTCCGGCCCCTTTATTTTTCTGGAGACTGCATATTGGCCGAGAAGAAAGAGCACAATCAATGACCCGACGGCCAAATGGAGCGGGTATTCCAACAGCCGCCCTTTGTCGATTGAGACCAGGATCAGGCCAAGGCAGTATCCCAACAGGCCCAGGACGACAAGAAAAGGACCGAGCCTCCTGTGTCTTCTCATGGCGATAACCCGAGATTCGCCCCTTTTCCTCCCCCTTCTGATCGAAAGCCCCATCCGGGCCTGGTACAGAAAGACAAGCGCCAGCAAGGTGTTGAAGGAACCGTGAGCAAGCTTGGAGATATCTATGAATAGGTCGAAAGTCATAGGAATAAGCTAATGCCTCAAAGGATCGGTTTCAAGGTCAATGTGCACCCCCTCATTTTAACTGATATAGATAACGTGCACCCCTCTTTTTAACCCATAGAGATAGAGTGCACCCCCCCCAATTTTTACCACTACAGGTAAATGAAAGCCATCAAAGGCACTCTTGCCGGCTCACCTCTTTGACGACTGACTGAAAAATTCAGTTGGGAGGGGGGTGTCATTGCCAGACCTGACCCCAAGGCTCTCATAGCGGCTCCAATTTGATTAGCGCAGGTTGTTTATACTGCCCTGAGCAATAGCGTAATTTTTTTTCATACTATGAGGAATTAAACTGAACTGCCGAGATTCGTGCAGTATCGTATCCCGTAACTTTGAGTATTGTCGATTGAAAGACGTATTCGTTTCTTTCATCTTCTTCTGTGATGCAACACGGCTCTGAATCATGCCTATGTCGCTGAGGGTGCCCTGCCAGCGAAGCGCCAATTCATTGAGCTTCCGACTAGACTCTCTCAGCCATCGGGTATAGTGCTCGGCTTCTTTTTTTTCGTCTTCAGTGAGATTTGCAGGAAGAGGCTCCGCAGCAAGCCCTCGCAGCTGCTTCGCAGCCTGCTGCAATTTATTTATGCGCACCTGTGCAAATTCTGCTGTATCAATATTTTCACCAGGCACTCCCTGCCCTATTGCCTTCAGCTGAAAAATAAACAGGCTGATCAGGAAGGCAATCAAAAAAAGATTGCCATACCGCCTTACTCGATTATTCATAGTACTATCCTCCTTTTCTCGGCCATAAAGTCAAAAAGCAGATGCCGGAAAAAATAAACCTGATTAGCAGGGTTCACGAACTCAGGGGATGGGAAGCAAAAAAGAAGACCAGCCGCCAGCGCTTTTTCTCACCCCCACATTTCTCTGATCTTGTTGATGAACTTCATATAGTTCGGGATGGCAATCGCAGCCAGGATGCCGATGATGAGCAGCACTATCAAAAGCTCCGTCAGGGTAAAGCCTTGAGGCTTGTCTGATAGCTTCCTCCCTGCTCCTTTCAATAGAGGGAAAACCCCAGCCCCTGTCTTATGGACGTCCCCCTTGTCGTAACTATCCGCTCCATCGTTACTGGGCCTTGGATAATGAATGCACGAAAGAGTTAAAAATGGAATTAGAAGTTCACCACGGCCCTGAGTTTCTGTACAGGGTAGATCTGTCCGGGCTTGGGCGGCATAGGGTTATAGACCCAGCTAATATCCACGCTTCCCAGCGTGACCCCCCGGTGCTTTCCAAACCCGGCAAAAACTCCGCGGATCAGAACATCCTCCATCTCCATGGTAAGGCCGAAGATGGCTACGGATAAACCCTGCCGCAGGGCGCCGAGTTCTTCATGATAGGCCAGGGGAGAAAAGGCGAGCCGCGTGCTGTCTGCCGCCTGACACTGGATAAGCGGTATGATTGCCGGGAAACCGTCATCGCCCACGTAAGAGAGGAACTTGATCGCGTCGAGGCGGTTGAACAGGCCTTCGGCCCAGGGTTTCAGGATACGCTTGGTAGTACTCTCTTGCCTAGCGGCGGACTTCGCGGCCTTCGTCAAAATTGCTCCCAGCCCGATCTGTAGAAGGGGCAGGGATTCCCTGCCGTAGGTCTCTATGAGATCCATGTAGTGCACGGTGTGGATGCCGAAGTAGGCGTTATAGCGGAACATGGGCTTGTTGTTGAACATCTCGTAGTCTTCGCCATGGGTAGTCTGATGAGTCCAGAGAGCCTTGCCCCGCCAGAGGCTCCTGTCCAGGGTCATGATGAGGAAGCCGGTCTTAGGGTTGGTCTTCACATTCTGTTTGCTTTGTCCTTCCGAGAACTGACCCCAGATGAGCTTGTCCGGCGTTTTTGCCTGCAGGGCCGTGATGAGAGTGATATGGGGCAGACCTTCCTGATTGACGGTAGCGATCAACCCTACTTTGGCCTCGGGCTCGAACTGCTTCAGATCAATCTCAGCGAAACGTGTCCATGTCTTTCTCATGCTCAACCTCCCTGACTCCGCAATCAGCAGGCATTGCTCCGGGCGACGCCTGTATGTGTCTTGTCTTCCCGAGATTCATCTGTGTCGGCCTCTCTCATGGGGCCGCTCAGAGAGACGATCCCTGGGTCGATCCCCGATTCCTGTGCCAGAGAGGCGAATCCTTCCGCCTCATCCCGGGAGAGGAGGGCGGCCTTCCGAAACGCCCACTCGCTCCCCAGCCCCTCGTATTTATGGATGCACAGGTTATTGAAGGTGCATAGCTCCCATCTGCTGACAGACGGCCCCACGTGCTCCTTGATAAACATGCCGATGCCCCGGAGGTTCTCCGGCGTGGCCGTGCAGCCCGGTATCAGGGGTGTGCGTATCCAGAGCTCGCCGGGCAGGCTGTGCTCCTTCATGAAGCGGCTCAGCAGGATAAGGTTTTCGAGTATCCTGGTATTAGAAGCACCGGTGAATTCTTTGTGTTTATCCGCGTTGATCTCCTTGAGGTCATACAGCACCAGGTCGGTATAGGGCAGGAGTTCATCCAGTGTCTCCCACGGATAGTGCCCGCAGGTGTCCAAAGCGGTATGGATGCCGCCCTGCTTGAAAGAGGAAAGCAGCCCTTTGGCAAAAAGGGGCTGCATCGTGGGCTCGCCACCCGACAGCGTCACTCCACCGCCGGACTTCTGGAAATATGCCTTATCCTTCAGTACCTCGCGCGCCACATCATTCGGCCCGCAGTCTTCTCCGTAGATCTCCATGGCAGTGGATGGGCAGGCCTGCACACACGCTTCGCAGGAGTCGCACGTTGATCGATCGATGGCAATACCGGTTTCCGTCGTCGCGAGGGCCCCTTTGATGCAGGCCTCGATACAGCTCCGGCAGCCGATGCATCTGATTTTTTCCCAGTGGATCTGCTTCCTGGGCGAGATACCCTCCGGGTTGTGACACCAAACGCACGCAAGCGGACAGCCCTTCAAGAAGACCGTACTCCTGATGCCCGGCCCGTCCTCGGTGGACATACGCTGTATTCTGAGTATTGTCCCTGTGCTATCTTTTTCGTTGGCGCTCATCCGGAGCCTACAGCGACCCGTGGCTGATCCGCGCGATGACTTCGTCCTGCAGCTCGCGCCCGATGCTGGTGAAATACGCGTTGTAACCCGTGATCCGAACGAGCAGTGAACGGTAGTCTTCCGGCCGCTTCTGGGCGTCACGCAGCGTATCGGCATCGAGTATGTTGATCTGCAAAGCGCTTCCTCCATTTTCCATAGAGCCTCTCAGGAAGGCCTTGAACTTGGCCTTGTGTTCCGGGTTTTTCAGCAGCGAGGGGTTGATGGTGATGGTGTGGCTCGCGCCGTTGGGCAGGCAGTTGTAATACCCCTGAAAATCGCCCTTGCCTGCCGCATCCCTGCCGCCCATGGCCTTACCCACGGAGTTGACGTTGGCCGTGGGACCGTTGATGTCGGCTCCGTTGGTCGGGCAGATGGCGTTGGACAGGAATTTCCCTTTCGGTCTGCCGTCCGGGCTTGCCGGCAGAATAAAACCGTCGCCCACCCAGTAGTTCCAGCTCAGCATGCCCGGCCGGAATCGGCGGTTTGTGGAGACGGTCTTATATTTCCACGTCTCCTCGCACCATAGTTCCATCACCGCTTTGGCCATGGCATCCGCTTCGTCGTCATCCCGGCCGTATTTGGGGGCCTTGAACCGGGCTTGGGCCTGCAGCTTTTCCCGGCCTTCCCAGTTGGCCTTCAGAGCATCGATCAGCTCCGCCATCGTGCACTCCTTCTTGTCGAAGATGAGGTATTTGACGGCCAGCAAAGAGTCCACGGTGGTGGCAAAGCCCAGCGCCTCCAGCGTGGTGAAGCTCAGCTCGGCTCCACCCTCGGTGATATCGAGACCCTTCTCCGCGCAACCCTTGACCAGACAGGACAGGTAGGGCGTGGGGCAGAACCTGGCCCTGATGGACTCCGACTTTTCATAGAGCTCTGCACAGCGCTTGATGCTGAACCTGGTCTGCTCGGCATACGCCTTCCAAAACTGCTCCCAGGTGGTCACTGCCGTCGCCATGCCGGTCTTGGGGCCATCCTGCTTGATCTTCTCGCTCTTACCCGTAATAGGGTCCACAAACACATGGAAGTCTTTGCCGTTGTTCAGGGCAAGTTCCACGGACTTCAAAAGATTGAGGTTATTGTCCACCGTGCCGGAACGGTCGTTGCCCTGCATGGTGTTCTCCAGGCAGCCGACGGGTGCGTAGTCGTGCACGTTGTTCGCGTTAATGAGATGGGTGACGCCGGCCTTCTTGGCCTCGCGCAGCATACCGGCCATGGAACGCTCGTCGAAGTTGAGCAGGAAGGGTGCACCCTGACTCACCGAGATCATGTCTACCACTTTATCCAGAAGCGCTTCCGGGCTGCCTTGATGGAGACGCACGTTGGGCTTGGGCTCCAGGATGGGCGACAGTTCATCGATGACCTCCAGCATGGCGTAGGACAGGTCATTGGTCATGTCCCTGTGGCCGGGCCCCACACCCGAAAGCGTAATGAGCTGTCCGTAACCCGAGGTGATGCCCTGGTTGCCGATGCGGATCATG
>MGQS01000029.1:10953-12306 GCA_001797905.1 Deltaproteobacteria bacterium RBG_16_54_11
TACCGTGTTGGCGTGGATCCAGAAGCATTTCAGTATCTCCTTGCCGAATTCCCGGTCCATGCCGTTTTTCAGCGAGTACTGCCAGTAGGGCAGCAGGTACTGATCAATCCTCCCGAAGGAGACGCCCGGCCCCGGGTAGTTCTCGTCGCTCATGACAAGCATATGAGTGAGCCACAGAGACTGGACGGCCTCCCAGAAGGTCCTGGCCGGCTCCCAGGGAACATGGTGTAGATTTCGCGCCATCTGCTTCAGCTCGACCCTGCGGGTTGCATCCTTCTCCGATGCAGCAAGCTTCTTACACAGGATTGCATACTTCCTGGCCAATGCCCTGGGCATCTGTGCGGCAATGATCATGGCCCGCAGCCGGGCGCCCTTTTTGCCCTTCTTTTCTTTCTCGGACAGGGCATTGTATCTCGCCTTCAGGTCTTTAGAGATTCCTTTCCACCCGATCTGCAAAGCCCGCTCATATCCGGGGATGAGGTGGCCGCTTGTGGCACCCGAATTGCCGTAGCCATGATCGTGGAACCACTTCATCTGCTGCCGCACGCCCTTCGGGCCCCGCTTTGTACCATAGATGAGCCTGTCGCGCTCATTTACCTCTTTCTCGGTCCAGCACTTGGATGTCTGGAGGTTGAAGCGTGAGCCTGCAATGAGGTCGCCCGGCAGGATCTCCTGGGGCACGTAATGCACCATCACCTCTTTGACAAACCAGGCCTTGCGCTCGGGCAGGCTCCACGACCAGAAATCCGGGTGGAGTTTTACCGGCCGTGCGCTCTGCTGCATGGAGGCGCGGAAGGGTTGGAGGAAGGCGTAGGTCTCGGGCACAATGTAGAAGGTCATCTCGTCGAACTGGACATCCCACGGCGTACCCGTGGTCCAGGCCGTGAACTCGTTGTTCCAGGCGCGGCTCGCCCCTTGGAAGTAGTAGTTCCTGAGCCACGTTATCCGCTCGGAGAGGTTTTGGGGTTCTTTGATCTTCTGCACACTCCTGATTGCCGCTGAATGACTCATTGCTCCCTCCTTTGGGGCTGGTTGAGAATTGTATCCTGCATCAGGGCTGGTGGCATGATTTGCTATAACTATATACCTGAAAGGCAATTGATACAAACAGAATGGGCCGCACGAACCATAGCCGACGTTGCCACTCCGCAAGGCCGCGTCGTCTCCGCCCTGGCTATTTGGTCCGTGCTAAGGCTTTCCTCTCGATCTCGATCTTTCTGAGTGTCTCGAAAAGGCTCGCAGGCGGGGCTTCCATGCCGGGTTTCGGCTGCAAGGAGATAGCCTCCATTGGGCACGCAGATACGCACAGTCCGCAGCCGATACATCTCCCCTCGATTATCACTGAGCGATCCT
>MGQS01000029.1:12330-13976 GCA_001797905.1 Deltaproteobacteria bacterium RBG_16_54_11
GGCAGCGCTCGATGCACTCACCGCAGGCAATGCAGAGATCGGCTGCGATCGCGGCCTGAAAGTACGATCTCACCCAGTCAACGGGCCGCGGCATCATCTTGACAAATTTAAGTGTCGGGCAGCAGCAGGTGCAGCAGCAGCAAAGCCATTCCAGCTTTTGGGTGTTGGAGGGGTTGAGCACCAGCCCCGCCTCCTCCGCCTGGTCGAGCACTCGCAGCGCCTCATCGGTAGTGACAGCCCGCGCCAGGTGGTTGTCTATGAAGAACTGCCCAAATGCGCCAAAGCCGAAGCAGGTCTCCGGCGGCCTGGCGCATGGCTTGCCGAGAATGCCTTGCTCCTGGCGGCAGATGCACTGCATTAAAGAGATGACCTCCTGTTCTTTGACGAGCTCCCGGATCCTGTTATACGAAGCCACTGATGAGCCAGCTTCCACCGCAGATTCCACGGGAATGACGCGGAGCTGTTTTGTCTTGAGTGCCATGAGAGTACCCCCGATGTGCGGCAGATACTCCTCATACAGCTCGCAGAATTCCTTGTCCAGGCGGTTGAGCTGGAACTCGTAAACCCCGACGAGGAACTGGGCGGCCTGATACGATACTTTATCTCCCTCGCGCTTCCGGAAGATCAGGCCCTTTTGCGCCATCTCCTCCAGCTTCGGACCAAGCTTTGCTGCATCCATCCCGATCCTGGCGGCAATCGCGCCAACCTCTTCCGCCTCCCTGCCGAGCTGCATGGCAAGCTCTGCCTGCTCCGGGGTAAAAAGCTTTTTCAAGATCCGGATCTCGACGCCGCTCGGGGTAGCGGGAAATCCCGCAGGCAGCGTATCCATAAATTCTCTGAGTCTGGTGTAAACATCCGTGCTCACGATAGTCCCTCCTTTCGACGAATTACCCATAGGCTGGTCAGCTTCAGGTTACGCCTATCAGGCGGTTTTTTACGGCCCTCCATAATACCCCCTGTTGGACCCGGAGACAAAGAAAAGAGAACTGGCAATAAATCCCCTTATTCCAGAAAGGGGTTCACAATGGTCACGGACTCTATTACCTGTCCGTGTTGGAGATCTTCCGAAAGAAGGTAATCAGTCCGTGAGGATATGGCAGCTTGCAGAATGAGGCTGTCCCAAAACGAAAGGCGGTAGGTGATCTGTACATCAACGGCTCGAAGGATATTGTCCGCATCAATCACCACCAGCGGCCAATGAAGAAGGTCGGCGATGATCTCCTTGGCCTTTTTCGGCGAAATCGGATCTGCTACCTTTTGTGCCAGGGCTACAAAAAGTTCCTGGACGACCTGCGTACTGATGATCCCGGTGCGGTGCTTCCAGAGCGCGGATATAACGGCGGATGCAAGCTCCCATTTTTTGCCCGCGCTTGAATCGTATGCATACACCAGCAGGTTGGTATCGACGAAAAACCTACCTCTGGTATAATTCATCTCTCTTCCAGGCGATCTTTCCCCCCGTGCCAAGAGGAATCCCCTCCTTCATCTGTCTTATCTGCCGGTCAGACGCCCTCTGAAACCCTTCTGCATTTTCAGCAGATTGTTGCAGCAGCTCCCGGACAAGCTCATTGAGAGAAACCCCCTTCTTGGCAGCCAACGATTTCCCCTTTTTCAGGAGCTCCTTTGGCAGGGAGAGGGTAATATTC
>MGQS01000029.1:14044-14801 GCA_001797905.1 Deltaproteobacteria bacterium RBG_16_54_11
AAGTCAAGTCGTTTCCTCGCGTCGGGATGAAGGTGCCCGGGCAGGGAAGTCCCCCTCCGCTTTAATAAAAAATATGGAGGTGGGGATGCCGCGCAGCGGCAGAGATTTAATCAGCCAAGCTAGCCAGCAACTGCTCCTCTTTGAACGCCAGACCCTTTGCTTACATTATTTTTTTTACACGACCAATTTCACCACTTTCTAAGCGGACTTTAATACCATGGGGGTGAGTAGGAGATTTCGTCAAAATGTCTTTCACTATACCTTCGGTTAGTTTTCCAGAATGCTGGTCTTTCTTTAATACAATTAAAACCCGAAAACCTGCTTTTATATTTGCACGATTTGTATTGTCCATCCTTACACTTTCATTCAAGGATTATCTTAACCCCAAATGTGCAGCCCTCAGTCCCCTTATTTTTCTCTATATAAACTTACGATTCAAATGATTAGCTTGGTATTGACCCGGTACAGGCACGCCCATTTTACCACCCAGTCAATTCTTTGATTTTTTGCACGAACTTCAAATAATTCGGGATCGCAATGGCAATCCCCCACCTCTTTTATAAAAAATATAAAGAGGCGATACCCTTTAGTGGTGCCCCCACCTCTTTAATAAGAAATATGAAGTAGGGGATGCCGATGATGAGCAGCACTATCAAAAGCTCCGTGAGGGTAAAACCCGTAGGTTTGTCTGATGGTTTCATGTCCCCCACCTCTTTAATAAAAAATATAACTGTGGGGATACCCTTTAGCGGTACTC
>MGQS01000030.1:0-18949 GCA_001797905.1 Deltaproteobacteria bacterium RBG_16_54_11
TATGCCTGTTGCGGCCTCTCCTTGCGCCGCGATCTCACCATTTTTTAAGATAACAACATGGGCATTTTTCCCGCCGACATCGATCCCCGCAACGATCATCGCTCTCCCTCTCTTATCATCCCGTTTGCCTTTGTGTCGCGAAGCGACATCCCCTCAATAATAAAAAAATCCGATTGGTAGGGGATCGCGTAGTGACACATCCCCTCTAATATAATTTTATCTGCCGCCTTGCGTCATCCCGACATTACATTTATCTATCTAAAAAGGTGCGGGATAAAAGGTGGGGGAGTGTGGGACTGTCGCTTAGCGACATCCCATCCATATTATTTTTATCTGATAGGTGTGGGACTTCCACTATCCTCTCCCTTACTATCTTTAGGCTACCTTTTTGAGCCCTAAGGTCTCGGTAACGAAGAGCTCAATGAGCCGCATGACGCGTCCCTCATCGAACTCCCTCTCATCCGCCATATTCCCCTCGAAGGTCAAGACAGGGATGCCCATTTCCTGCAAGGCGATCTTCAACTGCATCTGGTGCTGGGCGGTGCCCTCGCAACCGCGGTTCAGGTGTATTATCGCCGCATCGCACCTCCACTGCTTGGCAATTTTTGTCACCAGATCGTTTTTATAGTTGGCGCCATAAAAAGGGGCCCACATGAGTTTGCCCTTCAGTTCCCCCTCGGCCAAAAGCCTCAGGGCGTGGTCGCGGTCTTTGATGGTGATGCCTTGTTCTTCGAGAGTGGGATAGGGAACAATATCGCCTTTTTTGTCTACCAGCATCCACCCAATGAGGGAAAAGGTGTACAGGCTTGCCACCGATACGATGCCGTACTGTTCGAGATACCGATATATCCTCAGAAAACCCCATGGCGGCTGGCTATCACCCAGAACCCGGCATCGCTCATCGGCTACCGCCGCAATCTTATCGGCAACCCGATCCTTTACCTCCGGGTATAACTCCTTCTCATAAAAGTCGGCTATTGCTTGGTTGGACTTCTCGAGTGTTCCCAACACGTAGAGGGAGAACATCGTCTTTTCGTCCAGAGGCGCTGGAATCGCCTGATTGAGCTCGCACGTCTTGGCCCAGTAACAGTTCGAACGATACGTATTATAGACATTCTGTATCAGCTTTTCATCGACGATCTTCCTGCCGGTAACCTTTTGAATAAACTCTATTCCATCATAGAGTTGCCCCACCACATCCTCTATCTGCCGATCTCCTATTTTATCGTATGGGCCGGCACCGACATCAAAACAGAAATAAGGGGTTGTTCCACCATCGATTTCATCAGCGACTTGCAGCCATTTGGAATGACAGCAACAAATCTGATTCTGGAAGATAAAATCTGCGTGGGGCCATTCTCCTCCAAAGGCATATTCGTTCAGTGCCACGGAACCCCAGTAGGCGCGCATGTAGGAGCAGAGATCGCGCGCACAACCCCACTTGCCTTCGGCAGCCTCCTGGTATCTGACCTGCAGCTCGGGGATATGCCCGATGCTGGCCCCATAGGGCTCCTCGCTAAGCCCATGCACCTCGCCCTCCAAAGCCTGAGGAATAGCATCAAAGCTCCAGGCGCCGCCCTCCCAGCGCAGACCCCCTCGCTCATGTGACTCTTTATAGTCTCGGTAATATCGATCCCTCAGCTCTTTGGCCTTGTTCCAACAATCGAGACCTTTCGTTTTATACTTCGGCATCAATACACCCCTTTGTCTTCAGCCGTTTTTAATCGAATAATTCATCTGCCCTGAGCTGCTCGATAAACGCTTCGATGCGGATGCGGAATTGCCCCACCGGCACGGTAACCTCGAACTCAAGGAAGTAACAGGGGATGCCGTTATTTTCGAGTTGCCGCCTCAAACTCGGTATATCGCACTCGTGGGGATCACAGAATTTCTGCTGAATGAGCACCGCACCTTGCGCCCGATATTCCTTGGCCAAATTAGTTATATGGGGAAACCGTTTTCTCTCCCAGGTCCCCTGCGTAAAGTCTTTGCTAGGACACGGCACGCGGTCGCAGTATCGGTTGGCAATAGCCTGCAGTCGATCTCCCTGTGCCACGATCTCATCCCAGAAGTACCTTGAACCGGTACAGTGATCATCAATCACAAAGGTAGCCCCGATTGACTCCACCATCTCCATAAAGAGACGGTCATCATTTTCGCTGCCAACGATCATGAGCCTCACACCCGGGTCGCGATCGAGCCTTCTGTTCGGAAGATCCCTGAGCAACTGTTCCACCAAGACGGTATGCTCTCGTTTATCCATTATCTGGCTGGACCATACCATCGTCATGGCCTCGGCACCGGTAAGAGGAGGGTTGTCTTCTTTCCGGAATTCATATACCTGCTTCATCAGACGCCGGTTCGTATTCATGATATCGATACCTCTGTCAAGATCCGCGTCCGTTATCGTTTTACCCACCCATTCCTCTACCGCCTTTTTGAACTCCGCTAATTCTCCGGCGAGGAATTTCTTGGCGTGTGAGGTTGTTACGGCGTTGGGCATACACAAGTAATATGACCAGGGCGTTGGGACTTGAAGCTGCCAGGCGCCGAAGGCCTGTCGGATATGGAGACAAGATTGAGCGATCATGACCCCGTCCAGGTAATCATACTTGCCTGCCAGACCCTGGCTCAGACAGTCGCGAGAGAATGGGCACCACATATCAAACATATGCGGCGTTGCGAGTGCCGGAGGTTCATGGCCGCCCATTATGCGAACAGGGAGGCAATTTGCTGCATAGAGTATCTCCTCGGGGACATAGGTGCAAAAATACCCCACTACCTTTCCATTGCGATTATTTTTCTTCCACTCCTTTGCATAACTATGCCGATCGTCATACCACTGTTTAAACTCCTCGATCATTAATCCATCCTCACTTTGTTTTGACTATGAGATGATTATTGTCGGCGTCCTTCACCGTCATAAGATTACTGAGAAAATAGGTCTCAAATCCCCCTATCCCCCTTTGCAAAAGGGGGGTGAGGGGGGATTATCCCCGCCAAGGCGGGGTTCGTGGGTGGCCAAGCGGCCATGACAATTTTTTTTAAATTAAATCTCTTTTACCATCTCGGTGTCTGTTGTTTTACTATAACAAACAAATCTATCTTGTCAATCAGAGCGCGACTTTAGAGTGTCGCCTCGACAGACGCATGGATACGCCCTCACCATGGGCCCTTGCGAGAAACATGTAATTCTGATAGAGATTAAGGGTATGACGGGAGAAATCACAATGGAAATAACGATCCCGGAGGCGAGAGAGCGCCCCCTTTCCCGGGCTGCCAGCGAAATCTCACCAGCACTGAAGCAAAGCAGGGGAACCTAATGATGCTATTGGGACAGCCTCGCCAAATCACCTGTCGTTATATTTCCGCCACTGACTATCTTCGCCTCCGCGGCGTCAAATCCGAAGAGCTGACTGACCTTCACCTTCCCTTGCACAGTACCCGGCAGCCTTCCAAGACAAACCCCTGTTGTAGGGTTTTTCACCTGCCTGCCGGGGTTATAGATTTCCAGTTCATCTCCGACCTTCAGGCCTGTTGACTTGCCGGCATTGAGATAGAGCTTGTCGCCTTCGACAGTGGCTACACTGGTAGACCATTCAAGGCATGCCAGCCCTCTGATGATCCCATCGGTAACCCCTTGGAGGGAAACAGTGACGGCATTGAAAAGGGCCTTATCCTGACTCGACTCCCCTACGGCTCTGGAGGTGTATATGGGGTTTTCTCCCTTGATGGATCTGATGACGTTTCCAGTCTCCGTATCCAAGAGCAGGACATCCATCTTGGTAACGGCCATCGCTTCTTCAGTCCTCGCCTGTTTTCCGGTTCCTACCAATACATCCTGTATCTTTCCCGTCACCAGCCCTTGAACACCTAACAAGGTCCGTAATTTCCAAAGCGAAGAAGCAGTCGATAGGGAGCTAACATCTCCTCCTCCCAGGCTCTTTTTCACCAGTTCCATATCCACGACGATCGCTGCCCCACTCTCCTCCAGTTGCTTGGCCAACTGTTGAGTCACGAGGGCACCGAGCCCCCGCTTGCCCCCCTGCTTGGTTTTATCCTGAAACTCCGCTACAACTACCTTATATTTTAGTCTCCCCAAAAAATAAGGCGTGATGACGGGTTTGGTCTCGGTGCCGGCAAGGGCCACATCCTCACCCTCCTTGCCAGCATAAGGCTTCTTGGAATAGGTAGTAGCCCTCTTTTGCTCGCCGGTCGGAGAGGTTTTTTGCGTGCTGTAGACCCACTGCCCTTCCTTTCCTTTGGCCTGATCCTTTTCCTTCTTCCCGAAGAGGGCACAAGAGGAGATAAAGAAAGAAGCGGTAAACATCACCAATACTAACACAACTATCCTTTTGCTCTTCATGATTGCGCTCCTTATTTTAATTCATAATTGCATCGGAATATAATGTTTCCATTTCCGGCGTATATTTTCCATCGTGCGAATAGACAAAGAAAGGCGGCAATACTTTCACCCCTTCACCTCCGCCTTTATATGCCTCAGTGAGAATGAATTTGGCCTCCTCGCCTTCCCGCGAGTGCACCCAGCGAAGCGTCTTCGGCTCCAGCATGGCGTTTCGCAACCTATCCAAGAGCGTGACGGCCCTCCGGGCGGGAAAGATAATAAAAATCCTCCCCCCCTCCTTTAAAAGATAACGGGCCGCCTGCAGCACATCGTCGGCGGTACACGTGATCTCATGCCGGGCAATGGCCTTTTGGGAATAGGGATTGATCCTCCCGCTCGCGACCCGATAGTACGGGGGGTTGGTCACCACAACATCAAACGTAGAGTGGGGAAAAAGTGCGTCCATACACTTGATATCTCCCTGATAGATATGGATGAGGCTTGCGAGACTATTGATAAGGACGTTCCGCTTAGCCAGCTCGGTTAACCTTTCTTGGAGCTCCACCCCCACGATCTCTTCAGCACCTTCCCCCCTCTTACCCAGTATGAGGGGAATAACCCCGATTCCCGTCCCCAAATCGATAACCCGTTCCCCTCTCCTCAGCCACACGAAACCAGCCAGCAAGATGGCGTCTAGGGAAAAGCGGTAACCGTACTTTTCCTGAACTACCCTTATCTTTCCGCCGAAAAGGGTATCGAAGGTCTCGCTCCTGGTATGGGACGACGAAAGGTCATGCATTAAACTAATGCCACCTCCTCAGCGGGAACAATCTTGTTGATTACCAAACCGGTAGCTACTTTGGGGTAAAAAAAGGTTGTTTTGCGAGGCATTACCTCTCCGGCATCGACGACTCGTTTGACCTGTTGGATGGAAGGGGGATTCATAAGAAAAGCCGTTCTGTATCTCCCCGCATGAACCTCTTCCAGGGCCGTATTTCTGCCTTTTAACAATCCTACGTCTTCCTGCTCAACCTCGAGCAGTTCTTTCAAGATAAAACCATCCACCAGGGTCACATCGAGTTCCCGTAAGACCTCCGGATAGCCCTTCAGGAGATCTTTAACCTTAATCTCTTCTTTGGAAATTATGTGACTATATCTCTTCTCTCCACCAATGTAAAGACCAAAGCTATATCTGCCCGGGATTTTTTTGTCGAGGGCCATAAAAAAGCTCTCTCGAGCAGCCTTTTCTCCGCCGGTATCGTTAAAATTGAAAAAATTAAAAGAAAAATATTTCTTTAGAGCAGTATAAAACCCTTTGAGATCAAATGGTTCACGAGGGGTAACGAGCCGGTGGGTGGGAAGGATAAGGAGACCCTCTCCTTCTATGGGGGTAAGATACAGCATCGTATATTCAAAGGGCGATCTCTCGGTATAGGAAGGAAACCGCTCTCTCATTCTCTCACGATAGATAAGAGCGGTTTTATACCGATGATGGCCATCGGCGATGAGAAGTGTCTTGTCCCGCATCCTCTTCTCTACTTCGGTGAGGATTCTTCGGTCATCCGCCTGCCAAAGGCGATGGAATACGCCATCATCATCCTGGAATTCATATCGTGGGGGCGAAGTCCATACCTCGGCAAATTGTCCCTCGATCTCTCCGGCTGGGTCGGAATAGAGGGTGAAGACTTGACTGAGGTTCGCCCCGCATGCCTCCGTCAGTCGGAGCCGGTCTTCCACCGGTTTGGGGCTCGTTTCTTCGTGAGGGATGATACGCCCGTGCCCCCACGGTTCAAGTTTTACCAATGCTATGAACCCGTTCCTCTTTTTTATCTCGCCCGAGGGTGAGGTAAAAACCTGTTGATATGGATAGAGAGAAGGTTTTTCGTCCCTTATGAGGACGCCCTCCTTCTCCCATTCCCGCAAGTAGCGTGCGGCCTCTCGATATCTATCAACCCCGCCCTCCCCCCGAGGGAGGATGAGCCGGATTATGTTGTTTGGATGCCTTGCTCTATAACGTCCCTCTTCCTCAAACGCGATGACGTCATAGGGCGGCGTCGCAACCTGAGAGAGGTCCGCGATTTTTTGGGGATTATAATAAACGCCGCGAAAGGGGCCAATTTTCGGCAACACTTCCTCCTTTGTTTTGACCGACGAATTGTATCCGCCTCGATCTCATAAGTCAATAATTTCTCATAACAACGGACCAGCTTTACATTTTTCTCCTCTTAAGCTGAACGGGTAGAGGATCACTACCTGAATATTGCATGATTAAATGCGCGGCGGGAAAAGCATTATGTCATGAATAAAAGAGTAAAAAAAGCTGAACAAAGCAGATCTTTCGATCTTTAGTCGAATGTAAATCTTTTCATGGAAAAGAGCCTTACGCAGGCGTCAACTACCTCAGGATCGTAGAGAATGCCCCTGTTCTTGGTGATCTCTTCAAAAGCCAGCTCGATGCCCAGCGCAGGTCGGTACGGCCGGTGCGAAGCCATGGCTTCCACCACGTCAGCTACGGCCAAAATTCTCGACTCCGTCATGATCTCATCACCCTGCAGCCCTTGAGGATATCCCGAGCCATCCAGTCGTTCATGATGTTGCAAAACGATCTTGGCAACGGGCCAAGGTAATTCTATCGTCTTTAGTATATCGTGGCAGATCTGAGGGTGATATCGAATAAGACTGAATTCTATTTCGTTTATGCGCCCTGGCTTACTGAGGATCTCAGCAGGCACATTGATCTTGCCTAGGTCATGGATGAGCCCGGCCAGACGAAGCCCATCAAACTGGTCTTCCGTCAGCCCCATCTCCTCAGCAATGGCGCACGCGAGAATGGTGACCCTCCGCTGATGGCCGGCGGTATACGGATCTCTCATTTCTATTGTTGATGCCAAGGTGTTAACCGTTGCAATAAGGTTTTCCCGCAGTTGATCGTAGCTTCGTTGCAGGCTTTCTGCCGACTGCCTGCGCTCGGTAATGTCACGGCATACACCGAATACGGCGATCATATCGTCATGTTTGTCGCGCAGAGGGAAGATGCTTGTTTCACAAACGCCTTCGATACCGTCCTTACGGGTGAAGTTCATCTCCCCGGTCCAGCGGCCATCACGCAACATTCCATTAATAACCTTCGTCGCCAGCACGCCGATGGTCTTTCGGAACACTTCGTCTTCATCATAGCCGAACATCCGCTCCGCTGCCGGGTTCCAACTCATGATGTTACCTTCTAAATCAATCACTATGATGCTGTCGTGGATATTTTCATAAATAAGAGCATGCCTGCGTAGTTCCTCCTCGGCGAGCCTGCGCTCGGTGATGTCATGGATGTTGCATTGAATCGTTCCCCCGCCGTCGACCAAATAGGTGTTGCATACAAACTCTACATCTATACGCTTTCCATCCCTGGTTTCGAGCGGGATATGATCATACCGCATATATTTTTTCTCCTGCAATTGCTTGAAAGCTTTCTTATTCGGCAGAATATCGTTGAATATGCCGATCTCCCAAAACTGCTTTCCCAGGAATTCCTCGTGAGAATAACCCAACATTTCTATCAAAAAAGGGTTAACATCGATAATTTTCCCCGTCAGTGCATCGAGAACTAATATACCATCTTGACCTGATTCGCAAAGCCTTTGATAACGAGTTTCAGATCTCTTCAGCTTTCGCTTTACTCGCTTATACTTTGCACTTGGAGAAGATTGCTTTAACAAAAGTGCTTGTTTAGATATCGTTTTTAACTCCCGAGGCATTTTTCTCTTTCCCACTCCCATTTCTTTGTTGAAAGATGAACGATTGCACAACGCGTTACTTTAAGACAATTCTTTCTCTGCTTTTTCATATCTTTCTAATTGCACGCCAGGCTCCAACGCCTTTTTGATAGTCTCTAATAAAACCTGAGGATCATATGGCTTCGTGAGAAAGTGCTCAGCTCCCAGTTTGTATGCCAACTCTTCATCTTCTTTGTTCCCCTTTGCGGTAAGATAGATAATCGGAATAGTCCAGGTTTTGGATGACTTTTTCAGAGCCTCGCATACCCGGTGTCCATGCATGGCCGGCATCATGATATCCAGAATGACTAAATCGGGCTTTTCTTTATGAGCAAAGCTGACACCCTGCATTCCATCAAAGGCAACCAAAACCTCGTAGCCTGCCGCCTCCAACCTGATTTGGACCACGCGCACAAAATCGGGCTCATCATCGATGATTAAGATTCTCTTCTTATCCATCACGACCTCCTTTAGTTTCTGCATCAGTTCTTTCTTCACCCCAAAACTTTTCGGAAATCTTGTTGATTAAAGCTACCCCATCCAAGGCATCATCAGGATATGTGACGATATCCAAAAAAAGCTCTATATCTTTCGGCCATATTTTTTCGTACATCTCATGCTCGATCGCCTGCCTAATCCTCTTCTTAACGAACAGGGCATCCTGCTTCGGCGTATCCATTAATATCGCTATGATGATCTCTCCATATTTATATCTGGAAACGATGTCACTCTTGCGACGGAGGGTCTTCGCGATGAGCCCCTCAATCGCCTGCAAGACCTCAAAAACAGTTTCCATCCTATGATCCCTTTCAAGCTTCTCAATATTTTTTATGCGAACAACGAGCAGGGACAAGGGGCAGTTCTTATCCTCCGCCTCTTGTAACCCTGCGGTCAGGCACTCCCGAAAGATCTCATCCTGACTCAGCCGGGGTAAGCTAAAAGTAAAGGTACTCCCCGTCCCCGGCTCGCTCTCCACCCATATCCGCCCGCCATGCAGCTCGATGATCTCCTTTGATATAGGCAATCCCAATCCCGTGCCCCGTTCTCCCGGGCCAAAGTCTCGATTAAACTGGGAGAATCGATCAAACAACCCTGAGATGTTCTTGGCCGAGATTCCTATACCAGTGTCCGCAACGCTGATCTCCGCCTCTTTTTTCTTATCCTTGATCCCCACTGTAATGCGCCCGTTCGCAGGGGTAAACTTGACGCTATTTGCAATCAAATTGGTCAGCACTTGACTGATCCTATCTCGATCAATATACAGGGGACCAATATCCTTCCCCACCCTGGCCGCGAACTCAATCTTCTTATTTTTTGCTTGATCCCGAAAGGAAGCAAGTACCTCTGCAACTAACGCGGGAATGTTAACCGATGACTTCTTCAACTCCATTCTGCCAGCCTCGATCTTAGACATATCTAAGAGATCATTGATCAATCGACTTAACCGATCAATATTTTTTTTGACTCTCGAGAGCATATCCTTTTGATCTGCATGGAGGGAACCCAGGGCACCATCGTCGATAAGAGCAATTCCCTCTTTAATGGTGCTCAATGGTGTACGCAATTCATGGGATACATTGGAGATCAGCTCCGATTTAATCTTTTCTACCTCTTTCTCTTTAGTGATGTCGCTCATGATATGAACTCCGCCGATAGGATTACCATCTTCATCCAGCAACGGATCGACAGAGACGCCGAACCACCGGGCATCTCGTTGCAGGACAATCGACTCGGTTCGATGGGTTTTTCGCATGCGTTCGAAGGGACATTCCTCAATAGGCTCGCAGGTGTCATGCATGAGTTCACAACAGTTTTGTCCGATAATATCGATGAAGGGCTTCTGCAATAGATCGGTCATAGCCTTATTGCATCGAAGAATCTTTCTTTCTGAATCTATAAGACAAACAACATCGCTGATGGCATCGAACGTCGTGCGCCATTCCTGAGCTGCTTTGAGCAGCATCTCCTCCATGCGCTTGCGTTCCGTGATATCTTGTCCTATACCAAGAATTCCTATCACCTCGCCTTTTACGCCGAAGCGAGGAGTCAAGTTCAAGTCGATCCAGAGCTTTCGTTTATCTTTTGTTGTCTCTCGTATCTCGCATCTTGTCCCCTGTTTATTTTTAAAAATGAAAGATCTGACCTCTTCTATTTTATTTTTCGTTTCGGCGTCATCTCGTGGATACAGTATATTCGTTTTATGATGGCCGATAATCTCTTCTGCCTTATAACCGAATATGTTTTCAGCTCCCTTATTCCAATAGAGGATGTTGCCCTCACAATCGGTATATAAAATGGAAATGGCAAAAGAGCTTTCTAAAATGTTTTGTAAAAAAAGGTTTGTATCGCGCAGTGTCTCCTCTATTCGCTTGCGCTCGACGGCATACCGTATGGCACGCACCAGTGATTTCTGATCCACCTGCTCTTTGACCAGATAATCCTGGGCGCCTTTCTGCACTGCTTCTAGGGCCAGCTCATTATTGTCAGTCACCGTTAACACAACGATCGGTACGTTTTGTGCGTGTGCGTACACCTTATCAAACGTCTCTATGCCCTGGCTGTCGGGTAACTTGAGATCTAACAGGATTAAATCAATCCCATCTTCTCCGAGGTAATCGAGACCCTCAGAGAGCATTTTTACACCCTTGAGGTCAAATCTGATATCTTCCGCCTTATCAAGTATTATCCGGATTACTTCGGAGTATCCGGGATTGTCCTCAATCAGCAAAACCCGAAAGACGTCGTAGGGTTGTTTTTGTAACACGGTTTTTTTTTGCTCAGTTCGTTGGCCCTTGACCATCTTTTTTCTTTGTGCTTGCTGCAAATACTTCGGCATTTCCCGGTATTACGCTTCAAAAAAATAATATAGAAAATAGCATTATCTCAGTATGTTGAATATATATTCCAAGAATCGTTCTTATATTTAGAGATAATCTTCACTATGATAACGTATTAGTTCTTTGTCGCTGCTGTCACAACCCTCCGAACCGTTTGAAAAGCTCCGTAACCTTTTCGAACTCGGTCGATTTATCAAAAAAGTAATCCGCACCCAGTTCCAAGCATTTTTTTCGGTATTGGGGATAGGGATAGTTGGTAAGAATAATAACCAAAGGAGCCTGCTTATCTTTCTTGATGTCTTGGAGCACATCTATTCCGCTTCCCCCAGGCATGCGAATATCCAAGATTACAACATCGGGATTTAATTTTTTTATGGATGCGCAAGCTTCGGGGACATCTTGCGCATGACCTATGATTTCTAATCCGGGAAGCTCAGATAGCATCTCAATCAGCCTTTCACGGAGCACTGTTGAATCATCAGCGATAAAGACCTTCATATGCTTCTCCCTTTGGCTGCCGTTATACTTGCGTACACTAATCTAAAGCAAAAAATACCAATAAAGTATCGGCATACGACTGATTTTGTTGTCGGAGTTTGTCTTACAAGGTCTCGGATTGCAGTAGGCAGCCGGCAGCAAGCAAAAGAGGGAAACAACGACTCAGTGAGAGGGAGTGCCGGAGAAACGGGGCTTATTTCTTCCTAATCAACCATTTATCAGCCTCATCAATCACTTTAACAAGCTGTGCGATAATATCATATTATCTAACTTTTCCATTGTTTCTACGTTGATGTAATTACATCTGTTTGCAAACTCTATCCATACTTGCGTTTCACACGCTTCACTTTCAGCGTCACTCAACTTTGCAATAAACGCTGCTTTATATCGTCGCTTTCGCCAAGCTTCAGCTGTGTTTGCGCACACAGACCGCGCAGACCTGCGCATCTGATCAACGAGGGAATACTTTTCTTCTGGTGGAAAAATCTTAGATAGTTGAAATATCTCCATAGCAGCTGCCATCGCATTTTGGTAGACACGTAGATCTTTATAACTAGCTATTTTCTCACCCATTCTCCGTCTCGCCGTTTCATACCTGCCTCTATCTACGATTGTTTTATTCCACCAGCCCATGTTTGATGGCATAGTGGGTTAATTCCGCATTATTATTCATTCTCATTTTTTCCAAAATACGGGAGCGGTAAGTGCTGATTGTCTTAACGCTTAGGCATAGTTCCTCCGATATTTCTTTCACCCTTTTCCCTGAAGCTATCATGCACATCACCTGATACTCACGATCGGAGAGTGTCTCATGGTACGGCTTCTCTCTGCCACTCTCCAGGTCGAAGGCTAATTTCTCAGCAAGAAGGGGACTGATATATTTCCTTCCACCCGATACCCTTCTGATAGCCAAGATCAATTCACTGGGAGCGCTCTCTTTTGTTAGATATCCGGCAGCCCCGGCTCTCAAGGCACGCACTGCATATTGCTCTTCAGAATGCACGCTGAGCACGAGCACTGGAAGCTTGTGCTTTTCTCGTTTTATCTGTTTCAAGATGTTCAGCCCGTCTCCCCCGGGCATAGAGATATCCAACACCACCACGGTATATTCATTGTGTCGCACCTTATCCAGGACTTCGTGCCCAGTGCTTGCTTCATCGGCAACCACCATATCCGACGTCTCAACCACTATCTGCTTCAGTCCCTCTCGGACAATAGCGTGATCATCGGCAATTAATATCTTGATCAATGCAGGGCTCCTTGTCTAGTGTCTAGCTGATACCTTGCGACTGATTGTTTATTTTATTCTTTCCCAACCGGCACTTCCACCTCTACCGTCGTTCCCTCGCTTGGGGTGCCCTTGATCCTGACCTGCCCTCCCCACGGATGGACACGCTCTCTCATGCCGATAAGACCAAAGGATTTAGAGTCATAAATCTGCTCTTTAGTAATGCCTGTGCCATTATCAATCACCAGCAGCATCAATGCGCCATCCGTCTTAATCAAGTCAACCGTAACCCGTGTAGCATGGGCGTGTCGAGCTATATTGGTCAGCGTTTCCTGAAATATGCGGAAGATAGCTGTTGAACGATCTTTATCTACGGTAAAATCTACAGGATCGACCGTAACGCGACAGGTAATACCCGTCCGATTTTGGAATTCTTCCGCTTGCCATTCAATCGCTGCAATCAATCCAAGATCGTCCAATATTCCCGGTCTCAGTTCTGCTGAGATTCGTTTGACGGTTTGGAGAGTGGTATCGATGAGGTCGCTCATCGAGCGCATCTTAGCAACCAACGGCATTTGGTTTCGCGGCAATTTGTTATCCAACCAAGACAAGTCCATCTTCAAGGCTGTCAAGGCCTGCGCTAATTCATCGTGGATCTCACGCGCAATGTTTGTTCTCTCCTGCTCTCGCACGGACTCTAAATAGACGGTAAGATTACGTAACTCTTCACGTGAACTTTGCAGTTCTTGCTCTGTCTTCATGCGCTCGGTGATGTCGGACGTGATATGAACACCTCCCACGAAATTGCCTTCATCATCAAGCAAGGGATCGACTGTGATGTTCAACCAACGATTATTTTTTAAGAATACCTCGGTTTCCCGACGATGGGTCTCCTGCACGCTTGCAATGGGGCATCCTTCCGGAGGTTTTGAAACGCCGTGCAGTACTTCCCAGCAGGTGCAATCGGCAATCTCGTTGAACGGCTTTCCTATCATCTTCATCATAGCATTATTACACCTCTTGATCCTGCCTTTCTGGTCGAGCAGACATACCGCATCGGTAATGGCATCAAAGGTTGTACGCCACTCCGTAACGGCTACTTCCAACAACTCATGCATCCTTTTCCGCTCAGTGATGTCCGCAATCATCACGATAGTGGCGCCGTCTTCCAACACCGTTGGTCTAAACTCTATCTCTTTGATAGTTCCGTCTTTGCAGGTTACCTTAAAGGTCCGAAAGAATGCCCTATGAAACGTCTTATGAAATTTCTTGTCATCATCGCCATGGGCAGCATCTGTTTTCAATGTATCAATTACCATCTCTCGGTTTTTTTTATCGGGGTAAGCCAGACGAAACCAATCCTCGATGGTCGGGATATCTTCGCGGGTATAGCCCGTGATGGCGGCGAATTCAGTATTTGCGAGGATACTTTTCCCCTCCTTATCCAGGAATACCACCCCATAGGGGGCCTTTTGCAAGATAGAGAAAAAGGTATCGCGCTCCCTTTGTAATAACTCCTCGGCGCGCTTCCGATCGGTAAAATCCTCGGAGATGATAAGAGCACCCTGCGAAAAAGGTGATATGGTTATTGATAAATACCTATCGCCATATTTTCGCTCGGAAAACGCTTTCGCCTTGCCTGATTTGATGCACTTCATCAACTCGGCACGCATGTCGATCTCATGCTTGCCGGCATAATCCTGGTACATCATATCGCCTATAACGGGTAACCTGTTTCCAGATTTCCCTTTTGCCAGATTGAATCCGGTCACCCTGCCTTCGAAATCCACCACGATGGTTTCGACGGGATTGTACTGGAACAACGCAAAATTAAAGGCCTCCTTTTCACGTAGGGTATCCTCGGTTTGCTTGAGCTCGGTGATGTCTTTTGAAATGACCGTTATAGTACTAGGTTTATCACCTTTTGAAGCTTTAACGGGATTTAACGTTCGAATAAAATATCTATTATCTCGCAAGCTTCTATATTCATAGGATAACGATTTTCCAGTTTTTAATACCCTAGTGACTTTCCGAGCGAAGTCTTTTGTTTCTTCAGGTGAATGAAATTCGGCATAGGCCCTCCCGACGACTTGACTGCTCGGTACCCTAAGCCTTGCAAGATGTTTTTTGTTCATAAAAAGGTAGGTGCACTCCTCATCTACCAAATAAATGGAGTCTTCGCTTGACTCTACCAATGAACGGTACTTCCCCTCGCTCTCCCGCAGAGCCTCTTCCATCCGTTTGCGCTCGGTGATGTCCTCTGCAATTTCTATGAAGGCGGTCGCCGTCCCACCCTGCCCGACCACGGGAAAGGTTTGAAGTCTCACATGAAAACGGCTTCCGTCATCCAGCACCCCCTCTGTCTCGACCTCTCCATGTTTGCCGGCAGCCATCGTCTGAACCCCAGGGCAATGCGGGCACACGGCATCACGTTTTTCGAATTCCCGGAAACACTTCTTCCCGATTATCTCACTGACAGGTTTGCTAAATCTGTCGCCCATTGTAGCGTTTACCATAATTATAGTGTGGTCGGCATCTATAAGGTTAATCCCCAGGTCAATGTTATCAACCACAGATCGATAGCGCTCCTCGCTTTTGCGCAATGCTTCCTCAATCCTCTTGCGCTCGGCGATGTCGCGAAAAGTCCCTTGAAAAACAGGCCTGCCCTTTATATGAATCATTTGCGCCAAGATTTCAACGGGGACGGTGCGCCCATCCGACCGAATGACCGTGCTTTCGATGGGATGTGTCTGTTTCTTTGCTCGTACATCTCGAACATACTTAATAAAGTTTTTCTTCTCATGATCCTGCAGCTCAGGTGGATGTAGATTTGCATGATGGAGCCCGACAATTTCTTCGTGCGGCCTTAACAGCAACTGTGATGCAGCTGGGTTTAGATCGATGATTTCGCCTGATTCGGGATCGGCAAGAAATATGGCGTCAGGGGCGCCTTCAAATATGGCGCGAAATCGCTCCTCGCTCTCCCGCAGCGCATCCTCTATCCGCTTGCGGTCGGTGATGTCCCTTATAACTGCCAGAACGGCCTGTTCCCCCTGATATTCCAGAGGAGCAGCAGCCACCTCCGTGTCAATAACCGTTCCGTCGGCCCGAATCATCTTCTCCTCAATCAAAGGAACCGATGCCCCTCGTTTGGTCTGCTTCTCTATGCGCTCCTTTACGATTTTACGGTAGTCCGGGTGAATGTAATCCATGATCGGCCTGCCCACCAGCTCGTCGGGGCTGGAGACACCAAACATCCTGGCAAGACTTTGATTCACAAATACATGGCGTCCCTTGGCACTAATGGCAATCCCATCGGGAGAAATATCAACGACTGTGCGGTACTTCTCCTCGCTTTTCCGCAATGCCTCTTCGGCCTGTTTACGCTCAATCCCTGCGGCTTCCAACTCAGCAACCCGCTGGCGTAATTGCGCTACTTCAGTTGCCAATTGTTCTTTGTACTTAGCTCTCTGTGTCATGATAAATACCTCCTCAGCGAGGTACTACATTGAAACGTAGAAACTCCCTTAATGTATCACCGTGCAGAACGCATGAGGTCACTCTACGCAACCCCTACCTTTATCATCTCGCTGGTGGTGAAGTGCATATTTCCATGATTCCCGGTGCATCCCGGGCACAGGAGATAAGGAGCATGCCGGCTCCAGAAACCTGAGGACGGCGACGACCTTGCCGATGATCCTCAGCTGGACATCTTGCCGGATCGATAAGGGCTCCATGGCGGGATGGGAGGGAAGAAGTTGTATCCTATCGCCACTCCTGCAAAGCCTCTTGACCGTGGTCTCTCCATCCACCATAGCAACCACGATCGCCCCATCCTCTGCCCTGGCTTGCGGGCTCACCAAGATCAGATCGCCGTCCTGTATATGGTCCCCAATCATGCTATCCCCCCGGACCCTGAGCAGAAAAGAGCCCTCAGGCGCCGCAAATCCATCCAAGGCGTGATACCCCTCGATGTGCTCTTCGGCCGGGGCCGGGCTCCCAGCCGCCACCCATCCTACCAGAGGCACCCAAAACGATTGGACCCCTCCCAGGGGCAGGGGCACTATTCCCCTGGAGCGGCCAGGCGCCTTTTTGATATGCCCCTTTCGCTCCAGGGCGTCGAGGATCTTCTGCACCCCGGCGGTGCTCTTCCTGCCCGTCAGGAAAACCAACTCCCTCACCGTCGGGGGATACCCCTTATCACGAAGGAACTTTCGGATAAGAAAGAGCACTTCTTCCTGTTTTTTTGTCAATTGATCCATGGCTCGTGGGGAGTACAAATGTTCACCTTGTTATACTGTCTCATGGACGAGATGTCAAGAGCGGTCAGGGGTTGCCTTCCAACAAAAGTTATAATATCGTGAGACATTACGAAAAAAGAGGAACAGTTGAAGCTTCTACGCCATCTGATCATAGCAGTCATTGTCATCTTTATACTCCTTTTGTCCGGGACAGCAGGCTATCGTTTGATAGAAGGATGGCCCCTATTCGACGCCCTGTATATGACCGTTATCACCATCACCACGGTTGGGTATGGAGAGATCCACCAGCTATCGACGCAGGGAAGGATATTTACGGTATTCCTCATTCTGTCCGGCTTTGGGGGGATGGGATATGTTTTAGGGAGCATTGCCCAAACCTTTATCGCCGGCCAAATCCGCATGGCCTTAGGGAGGAGAAAATTGGAAAAGAAGGTCAAAAGGCTAAAAAATCACTATATCTTGTGCGGTTATGGCCGTATCGGCTCATTCATCGCCAGGGAATTTGCTGTCGAAAATATCGCTTTTGTAGTGGTCGAGAAAGACCTGGATAGGATAAAGGTGATCGAGGAGGATGGATTCCCCTATGTGGAAGGGGACGCCACGGATGACGAGATCCTCACCAGCGCAGGGGTAGAGAGGGCCAAGTGTCTGGTCGCCGCTACCGGCTCTGACGCAGACAACCTCTACATCACCCTCTCCACCAGGTCATTAAACCCCGCCATCTATATCCTGAGCCGAGCCGGAGAGGAAGGAGCAGAACGAAAGCTGCTGAGCGCCGGCGCTAATCGAGTGGTCTCTCCATATCTGATAGGTGCCGCTAGGATGTTCAACGCTGTCCTGCGGCCCAATATCGTAGAATTCATCGACCTGGTCGTCGAGAGGAAGCACCTCGAGCTCCAGTTAGAGGAGATCACCGTCGAGGATAATGCCAGATTCAAGGGAAAGCCCTTGCGGGAATCGGGGATCAGACGAGAGCTCGAATTGATTGTCGTGGCAATCAAAAAGGCATCGGGTGATATGATCTTTAACCCCTCCTCTGAGACCCTGATCGAAAAAGGGGACGTCCTCATCGTACTCGGAGAAAAGAAGCACCTGGGCATGCTTGAACAACTGGTGCGTTCAGTGGAAGTACTCCCAAAGAAGAAATCTCGATGATCATCCACATCACTGTCCCCTATGATATTCTCGTCCAACGTCAAGATGAGATCATCGGCATGGGGGTCAATCCGGAGATATACCTGAGCGCTGCAGCCCTGGATAGGTGTCAGGACGCGGATGTGCGCCGCCTGGGCGATGCGTTGAAAAAGGCGGGACTCTCCCATACCTTTCACGCCCCGTTCATGGACTTGGCCCCCGGTGGGGTGGACAGCAAGATCAGAAGGGCTACGCAGGAGAGATTGGAGCACGTCCTTCACCTTGCTGCTTTGACCAGGCCCACGATCGTGGTTTTTCATCCGGAATACGAACAGTGGCGTCACGGAGAAGCATTCGATCTCTGGTTTGAGGGGAGTCTTCAGATGTGGACCCCCTTGGTAAAAGAGGCGGAGAAGCTCGGCGTGACGCTGGCCTTGGAAAATGTCTTTGAGCAGGGACCGGAGACCATCCAAAAGCTTTTGGAGAAGATCAACTCCCCTCGTTGCGGCTTTTGTTTTGACACCGGTCACTGGCTCGTATTCAGCAAAAAAGGCTGGAGAGGCTGGATGGAGGTACTCGGCAGTCGTTTGGTCGAGGTGCACCTGCACGACAATACGGGTAAAGAGGACCAACATCTACCCCCCGGCGACGGCACATTCGACTTTATGGGTTTCTTTCGCCACCTGTGGACGCAGCGGCTCTCGCCTCTCTATACCCTCGAGGTGCATCAGGAGGAGGATCTGCCGAGGGGCTTTGAGAAGGTGATGGGATACCTCGAGAGCCTGCGCAAGGAGTAACCTATCCCGCCTTTGGGGGAATGACAAGGGTGGGAGTTTGAGAAAAAGGTCGAACGCCGAAGCAGAAGGAGCAGACCGTTC
>MGQS01000030.1:18988-19310 GCA_001797905.1 Deltaproteobacteria bacterium RBG_16_54_11
TTCGCCGCACCCCATGCGAGTTTTCCTATATAGAGGGTGTTGGCACACGAGGTAAGGAAAAGGGAAAAGAGAAAAAGAATGATTATGGAGCGCATCGCAAACATGACTTTCATATTCAGCAAAAAGGGACAGCTCGATCAGAAGCTGTCCCCTCTGTAGGCGCGGTTATTTTACGTTTTAATCCTCCAGGACGAAAATGACCTCCATCCGCACCCGGTATTCCACTATCTTGTCGTTCTCCACCGACACCCTAGACTCCAAGACGCGCATGCCGGTGATCCCCCTGAGGGTCTTTGATGCCCGCTTGAAACCCTGTTGGATG
>MGQS01000031.1:0-1858 GCA_001797905.1 Deltaproteobacteria bacterium RBG_16_54_11
CAATGTGCCGGCCATCATGGCGACACGCGTGTTGGAAAGCAGGAGGGATAGAATCCTCACTATCTTGATCATCCCGTTGATCAGCTGCAGTGCCAGGCTCCCCATCTATGTCCTCATCGCCGGGGCCCTGTTTGGAGCGCGGGCAGGGAACGTCATCTTTTCTCTCTATATCATCGGCATCGCCCTGTCCATCATCACGGGGCAGATCTTCAAGCGGACCCTCTTTAGGGGGGAGATCGCCCCCTTTGTGCTGGAGCTCCCGCCGTACCGCATGCCGACCCTGAAAGGTACCCTCATCCATATGTGGGAGCGCGGTTCCATCTTCATCAAAAAGATGGGGGGCGTGATCCTTATCGGATCGATCGTGGTGTGGGCCCTCAGCTCCTTTCCCCAGACCGTGGACTATGCGAGGGATTATGCCGGCGAAGAGCGCCGCATCCAAGAGGAGTATGTGACCTCAATCCAAAGCGTTGCGCCAGAAAGGGCAGAGCTGCTCGTCAAGGAAAGGGATCAGAAGCTCACCGAGGTGGAGATCCTCAGAAAAAGGGAGTTCCAGGAGAAGAGTTATTTGGGAAGGCTGGGAAAGGTCATAGCGCCTGTCTTGCGCCCCCTGGGTTTTGACTGGAGGGGGGGCGTTGCCCTGCTTACCGGTTTTGTGGCCAAGGAGATCGTGGTGAGCACCTTCGGGGTCCTCTATCAGGTGGGGAGAGAGAGTGGAGAGGAGAGCGAGAGCCTGCGCACCGCTATCCAAAAGGCCATGACGCCGTTGATCGGCTACGCCTTTATGATCTTTATCTTGGTTTATACCCCGTGCTTAGCCACGGTGGCCGCTATTCGGCGGGAGACAGGGTCCCGGAAGTGGACGGCCTTTGCCGTCGGCTACGCCCTTGTCCTGGCCTGGTGCTTGGCCTTTGTCGTCTACCAGGGAGGAATGCTTCTCGGACTGGGGTAAAGTGAGGAGTACCTAAAACCTTTTAACTTTGAGGTGAAAAATGCTTCAATATATCATCCTTATTGCCATATTGGCTGGAACGCTTTTTTTTGCGGTAAGGTATTTCAAGAAAACCTTTTCTGGCAAAGGTTCATGTTGTTCGGGCTGTCACACGAACTGCCCCGTGAAAGATACAAAGAGAGAAGACATGAAACGCAGATAGATCTCTGGGACAGTCAGCGGACGGCAAGTTCGACCCCGGGAAGGTCATGAGGATGAGGGGCACTAGGGAGATTTTAAAAAGACAAACAACGCCTTTGGCGCTACCCTCCTTTCCCATGACAGGTCTGACAGTGCAAGACTAAGCCTGGCTATCTCGTTCTATTTGCACCCCTTTCCCAGTTCCCCTTTCTTTGACCTGAAATCCTCGATAAATCGCTTCACCCCTGGCTCTTCCCGGACATTCGCTGAGAGCGCAATGAGCTCGTTGTGATAGATATTCCCTTTTTTCAGTTCCAGAAGCTCTGCCTCGATTTTTTTCTTTTCGTCTTGAGAGGCCTCTGTTCTCCCTTCCTTTGTCTTCCTCTCCACCAGGGCCAGATCTCTTTCCAATTCCGTGATCCTGGCCTCATCGACAAAGGGCGCCTTGGGGTCCTTGAGCGAGAGGCGGAGCATGCCCAGATATTTTCCGAAACCGGGACTGCACACCACGATGGTCCGGCCTACCTGCAGGGGGCGTATCAATCCGCCCGGCGCGCCACCGGCCACAGCGATCGTTACCCCTGGCAGCTGGGTAAGGAGGGCCCTCAACTCCTCCACAGGCATGGCTGCGAGGAGGATAATGATATCGGCCTGAGCCTGCAATTCCTTTACCGCCTGATTGCCCGTCGTCACCGGATCCAATACCTTCCAGCGCTGGGAGCGAGA
>MGQS01000031.1:1873-5683 GCA_001797905.1 Deltaproteobacteria bacterium RBG_16_54_11
GGCGCTCATAAGGCTGAAGATCCCCCAACGCAGCCCTCCCGCGTTCTTTACCACAGAGGAGACGGATACCTTATGGCCATCCTTCGAGACCACATTGGCGGAGATAAAAGGAAATTGGGCCATCTTGTTCACCGCGGCAAAATCTATGGTGCCCAGCCTGAGGTCGTCCGCCCCTATGCCCGCCGCGTCACACCCCATGAGGTTGAAGGCCTGAACCATCAATTGGGCGCTCAACAGAGCCTCTTTCTTTTGGGCAGAGGGGAAGGAAGGCTCTACATTTTTAAAGAAGAGAAGATTCCCCGCATCAAGGACGAGAACGTCTTTCTCGGTCTTCTTGGTCTCCTGTATCATTGCTGCTCTTCTGGCAAGACCGCCAGACTTGGACGCCCCTCAGCCGACGGGATCGATCTGGCCGTTGATGTCGTTGCTGTAGATGATGGTGACCTGTGTGCTATCCGCCCAGGCGGCCGAGGCCGTAACGGCTACAAAAAGCAAGGCAGCGATAAAAACCCCGGCTAATGTCTTCTCCATCTTTAGCCTCCTTGATCAAAAACGAGCCGTACAGATTGGATCTTATCTTATTTGTCGCGAAAGGACAACCTGTATCCTCTCCGGGTGGGCATAGATGGTAAAGCGATCCGCCCGCGCAAAGCCGATGAGGGTCACCCCTAATCGTTCTGCCTGCTCAATCCCTTTATCGGTCACGGCGGCCTTGGTCAGGACGATGGGTATCCTGGCCCGGGCAGCCTTCAAAACCATCCCCTCAGGCTGCCTGCCGCTGCAGGCCAGGATGGTCTCATGCAAAGGGACGGTATGGAGAAGGGCATACCCCACCACCTTGTCTACGCTATTATGCCTCCCGATGTCCTCGGCTGCCTTTATCAGATCGCCCTCCAGATTGAACAGCAGCGAGATGTGCACACCCCCGGTCTTCTTCCAGTTCGCAGCCTGCTCGGTGATTTGCCGTGCACACTGTACGATTAGTGATGGGAGCACCGTGACGGCAGTGGCAATCGGGGTAATCGATGCCCCGTCGCTTCCCCGATAGGCCGAGCTCCGCAAGACCGTCTTGGACAAGCCATCACCCGTGGTACGACGGGTCCTGACGAAAACCCGACCCCCTCTTTGGCGGACTTCGCCCACCTCCTCTGGTTTCACCAACCCCTCAGTCACCACGTAGCCGAGGGCGTGGGCCTTAAGGTCCGAAGGGGAGACCACGATGGCGTCCACCAAGGTATCATTGAGATAGAGCTCATATGAGCCCTCAACGGCCACCCAGTCTTTAACCTTTTGTGTCCTGCCCCCTTGTATGAGGAGGGCAGAATATCTCTTTATGATGGCCTTCCCCTTCATGCGCCGGTGAGAGGGCTCCAGGGGGTGGAGATGGGTCTTCGGTAACCCTTCTCCATGGCCAGGATATCCAAATGGATGGTGACGACATCCTCAAGATCCAGATAGGGCTCATAATCGAGCTTGCGGGTATCAATTGTCTTGATGTAGCCTTTGCAAGAATCGCAGAGATCCGCCCGATATGCCTCCTCCTCTTCAAAGCAGAGGTAGTGCAGCGAGTCGAACGCCTTGTTGGAGCAATAGGGGCAGGCTATCCGCTCCCAGCGCCACTGACAGCCGCACAAAGAGCACTGGAGATACCGCTTCCCCCCCTCATCCCTCAACTCGGCCATCTGGGGGGCAGATCCGCACAGGGGACACTGCCCCTGCAGCCATTCTTCCGGGTTGAGAAAACCCCGCAGCTGTTCCATCTGGGTTTCGAGACAAGGTCTGACACTGGCCCGGATCAAGAAAGAGAGGATCCCCTTGTCTACACTACATCGCTCAGCCGCTTGGTTGAGATGATCCATATCGTAGTGTCTGCTGAGCAGATCTTCCAACGCCAATGCCCCTGTCTCTGCTGCCTCTTTAATCCTCGGAATCTCATCGCCCATCTTCGAAGTCGATCGCTGCCCGATCGCGCTCAGTGTAAAAAAAAGTCTTTGTGCCGCCTCAAGGTCTATGGCGAATCCCTCTTTGCCCAGCAGTGGAAGACCCTTGTCCCATCTGGCCTTCACCTGTTTCTTGCTCACCTCCGGCACAATAACCTTTAACTGAGGGCGCATCCGCGCCTGTTCCTCCAGGACCAGGGCATAAAGATCCAGGACCTCCCGATAGTGAGGCTTCTCTTTCTTAAACCCTGCGATCTGTTTCTTGATTTGATCCAGCGCAACCGTCATAGACAACCCTCTCCCTCTTTATACTATATCATCTATCTGGGCAAAGAAAGGGCTTGTCCCGAGAGGAAATCCCTCGGGACAAGCCCTTCCATGATTGCTCATGAAGGGTAGACTACCCCTTCTTCAATCCCGGTATGCTCACCAGGGGTCTGATAAGCTTCTTCATGGCCACCAAACGGGTAATCCCCAAGGGGCTGCGTGCCTTGGCAAACTTGTGGTACTTCTCAGCGTCATCGATGACCAGAAAGATGGCGCGGACATCTTCGGCATTGAGAAGTCGGGCCTTGGGGTATTCGGCCTTCAGCTCCTTCAGGCGCTTATCGGCCAAGGCCAGCATCTGGCTGCGGTCGCCAAAGTTCATGGTCCCCGTGGGACAGACCTTGACGCAGGCAGGCAACAGGCCGTTGGAGACACGGTCGAAGCACATGGTGCATTTGGCCATGGCCATCTGTTTGGCATCGTATCGCGGGATGTTATAGGGACAGGACTCCCTGATCTCCTCGAAGTCCTTCGGCTTTACCTTCACGTTCCGATGAAAGAGCACCGCACCGGTCGCCGCATCTTGCGTGATGGCCTTTTTGTAACCCAGGGATTCGGCGGTATCTTTGCACGGCGGCTCTACACAGTGGCGGCACTGATCGGCGAAGAAGTACCAATGAAGCCCGCCGTCGGAGACCACCTCGGAGAAGCGAACGAGCTTGTAGGTCGCAAAGGAGAGATCCTCAGGGTTCTGATGACTCCCCCAATTCTTGGTCTTGGTAGCGGGGTTGCGGTTCCACTGCTTACAGGCTATCTGGCAGCCGCGACAAGCAGTGCAGCGGGTGGTATCGATAAAGAATGTTTTATCAGCCATGGGATCACCTCCTTTATGCCTTGCGCACGTTCACCATGAACGCCTTGGTCTCGGGTATTCTTGTGTTGGGATCGCCCACCGATGGGGTCAGCAAATTGGCAGAGTCGCCGCCGTCTTTCGGGTGCACCCAGCCGTAGCACCAGGGAAGTCCTACCTGGTGGATCTGCTGGCCCATGATGAGCATGGGTTTGAACCGCTTGGTCACGATGGCTATCGCCGTCACCTTGCCGCGCCCAGACTCCACGATAACTTTCTCCCCGTTCTTGATACCCCTCAATTGTCCCAGCTCCTCGCTCATCTCGCAGAACTGCTGGGGCTCCGCCTCCAGCAGCCACGGCTGCCATCTGGTCATAACGCCGGTTTGCCAGTGTTCGGTTACCCGGTAGGTGGTGCCCACAAAGGGGTAGCGGGGATCGCAGGTGTAGAACTTGTCCATATCGGTCCCATACAGCTTCACCGTGGGGTTGATGAACTGTGAGCTCATCAGGTTCCGATCCACCGGGCACTCCAAAGGCTCATAGTGCTCGGGGAAGGGACCATCTGCCAGACCAGGTCCGAAGATGGCGGCAACGCCATCGGGTTTCATGATGAAGGGATACTTGGAGTTGGGGTTTGGTTTCCCATCGGGGTTGGCCATCGGCGGCCACGCACCGTCCGGCACATCACCGGCCCACTTGGCGCCGTCCCATTTGATCACGGGTTTCTTGGGCGCCCATGGCTTGCCGAAGC
>MGQS01000031.1:5693-6024 GCA_001797905.1 Deltaproteobacteria bacterium RBG_16_54_11
GGCGCGGTTGTAGATGATCCGGCGGTTCACCGGCCAGCACCACGCCCACTCGGCGAAAAGGCCGATGCCGGAGGCGTCTTTCAAGCCCCTGCGGGCGGCCATGTTCCCCTTGTCCGTATAGGAGTTGCAGTAGATCCAGCAGCCCGAGGAGGTGGAGCCGTCAGCCTGCAAGGATGCAAAGCCAGGAACAAGGCTCCCCTGCTTGTAGGCGGTGCCTTGCAACGTCACGTCCTTCAGAAAGTAGCCGTTGATCTCCTTTGCTACCTTGTGAGAGTCGAACGCGCCTTTGGTGGTGTAGTTCCACTTGAGGTTGAAGATCGGTTCGGGGAAG
>MGQS01000031.1:6037-7304 GCA_001797905.1 Deltaproteobacteria bacterium RBG_16_54_11
GAGTCCCCGTATCTTATTGAACAGTTCGACGATGATATCACCGTCAGGCTTGGACTGTCCCAAGGGCTTGGCTGCTGTGTAGCGCCACTGCATCCAGCGCCCGGAGTTGCTGATCGACCCCTCCTTTTCCGCCGAGACGGCACACGGAAGGAAAAAGACCTCGGTCTTGACTTTCGCGGGATCCATCCCCGGGCCCTTCCAAAAGGAGCCTGTCTCGTTCTCGAACATGTTGACGTTCACCAGCCATTTGAGCTCGGCCAATGCCCGCCTCGTCTTGTTGGCGTTGGCGCTGGAGCAGGCCGGGTTTTGACCCCAGGCAAAGAAGCCGGTGAATTTCCCCTGATACATGGCATCGAAGAGGCTCAACCAGGAATAGTCGACCCCCGTATCCACCTTGGGCATCCATTGATAGCCGAACTCGTTGGCAGCGGTGGCTGCATCCCCGAACATCGACTTGAGGAAGCTCACCATATACTTCGGCTCATTCTGCCACCAGTTGGCACTCATGGGGTCGGTGCTCTTGGGTCTCCTCTTGAGGTAGTCGTCGAGTTGAGGCCATTGGGGGCTGGGGGTGGACAGGTATCCCGGCAAGATATGGAAGAGCAGGCCGTGGTCCGTGGAGCCCTGCACGTTGGACTCACCCCTGAGGGCATTGACGCCGCCGCCGGCCACCCCCATGTTGCCCAAGAGGAGCTGGATCATGGTCATGGCGCGGATATTCTGCACGCCGACCGTATGCTGGGTCCAGCCCATAGCGTACATGATCGTGCCGGCCTTATCGGCCTTGCCTGTCTTCGCATAGGCCTCATAGACCTTGACCAGGAGGTCCTTGGAAGTGCCGGTTATAGCCGACACCGTGTCGAGCGTGTAGCGTGCGTAGTGTTTTTTGAGCTGCTGGAAGACGCACTGCTTGTTCTTGAGGCGCCGGTCCTTCTTGGGGATACCCTTAGCATCCATTTCGAAGGCCCAGAAGCCCTTGTCGTAGCCCTTGGTTTGGGGATTGTATCCCGCAAAGAGCCCGTCGTTGAAGCCGTACTTCTCCGCCAAGATGTACGAAGCATTCGTGTATTCGACCACGTACTCCTTGAAGTAGAGACCCTTGTCCAGGATATACTTGATCATCCCGCCCAGAAAGGCGATGTCGGTGCCGGATCTGAGGGGGGCATAGATGTCCGCCTTCGCTGAGGTCTGGGTAAAGCGGGGATCGACGGAGATGAGGGTTCCTCCCCGCTCCATCGCCTTGGTCACCCATTTAAAAGATATCGGG
>MGQS01000032.1:0-32731 GCA_001797905.1 Deltaproteobacteria bacterium RBG_16_54_11
AAAGCGACTTTTCGGTCCAGTGGGATACGACCGCGCTCAAGAATGGAGCATATCAGGTGCTCGGCTTAATGCACGTTTTTGTCAAAAAAGCAGATGAGGAGTTCGCCGTTGTCAGACAAAATATAGTAGACGTGACTGTAGAAAATTGATTCGGCGAACAAAGTCTCATACTCTATTCCCGCATCTCCAAGGGCAGATAAATACACCATCCTGACTTAAGAGAGGGTGCGATAACCTTATCCCCAAAAATAGCAAAAACCTCTATAGATACCTTTTTGATTATCCCCCACATCCAAATGACCCTCGTAGGATCCTCTCACATTATTCTCATTTACAAAAAGGAGAATAGTGTGAGCGCATCATGATACCCTCTGCAATACGCAAGCCGCAAATCCTCCTTTAAAAAAAGGATTTAATTTTTTCGTAACATACCCGCAATATTTACGTAACAAACAGGCGATAAAAAATAATCATAAAAATTAAAATAAGGAGGATTTTGTTATGGACAGGTCGGGCTTCAAAAATTTTCGGTCTTACATAATCGCTTTTTCTCTGGGCCTGGCTATTTTACTAACGGCCTCGCCGTGCTTGGCTCAGGAAAACCCGGCAGAAGAAGAAACCCCTACAGAAAGGCCTTCATTTAATTTTTCGACTGATTTTCTGAGCCAGTATGTGTGGCGGGGATATGCATTGAGCAATAACAGTTTAGTCATTCAGCCTTCCATGACAATAGGTTACAAAGGATTTTCGGCAAATATTTGGGGCAACTTTGACACCGACGAGAACAATGAGTTTCGCCCGCATGGCCAGGCCAACTGGAATGAGACCGACCTCACCTTGTCCTACAACCTGAAAATCTACAAGATATTGAGCGCCACAATGGGAGGCATCTACTATGCCTTGGATAATGCAGATGATTCGTTGGAGGTATTCGGCGGCCTTTCAGCCGATCTCTCCTGGCTCACGGCCAAGTTTACCGTGTACCGCGAGGTCTTGCACTACCCGGGGTGGTGGTTTCAGTTTGATATCTCCAGAAGCTTCCCTCTCCCCTGGTATGAGACTAGTCTGGATCTTGGAGCCGGCTTGATCTACCAGGCTTCCAATGATGCCGGCGCCTTTCCTGATCCGGACGACCCCAGAGATGCCTATTCTGGTTTCCATGCAGGGTACTTATCGGCCGCCTTAAATATCCCGGTGCATAAATATATTACCGTTTCACCCAAGTTCGGCTACTGGTTCCCCCTGGGAAATAAGGCGTCGGATTGCATTAAGGGGCTCTCCTGGGACAAGAAAAGCAATCATGTGTACGGCGGCTTGAGTGTCTCCTTCCATTTCTAATAGAGCGCCTCTTTTAAGATCCTCTCGCAAGAGGGGACTGAGAACTCTGCCTCACTTTTTAGATTGCTGTTGTATCTCTTAATTTTTTTGTAACAGATCTGCAATATTCCCGTAACAAAGATCGGATATTAATATTCGCAGATTAAAAAATAAATTTGACGAGGAGGAAAAAGGATATGAATACGGGAGATACTGCTTTTGTCTTGGTCTCGTCGGCTTTGGTCATGCTCATGACACCGGGCCTCGCCTTGTTCTACGGGGGAATGGCCAGAAACAAAAACGTCCTCGGCACCCTGATGCAGAGTTTCATTATGCTGGGCATCATCACGGTGGAATGGGTGCTCTGGGGATACTCCATGGCCTTCGGTCCGGATCATGGAGGCATCATAGGCGGTTTAAACTGGTTTGGGCTCAAAGGCGTCGGGATGGAGCCGAGCGCTGTTTATGGCCCCACCATACCGCATATGGTTTTTATGGTCTTCCAATGTATGTTTGCCATCATCACGCCGGCCCTGATCACCGGCGCCTTTGCCGAGCGTATAAAGTTCAGCGCATTTATGCTCTTTTCTATACTTTGGGCCACCCTGGTCTACAACCCCCTAGCTCACTGGGTTTGGGGCGTCGGCGGGTGGCTAGGCAAAATGGGGGCCCTGGACTTCGCCGGGGGGACAGTGGTACACATCAGTTCCGGGATTTCCGCTTTAGCTGCAGCCATCATTGTCGGCAAACGCCGAGGCTATGGAACCGTGCCCTTCATTCCTCACAACCTCCCCATGACCGTCACCGGGGCCGGCCTCCTGTGGTTCGGCTGGTTCGGCTTTAATGCCGGCAGCGCCCTGGCGAGTAATGGCCTCGCTGCCAACGCCTTCGTGGTCACCCATGTCGCCTCAGCCACGGCCGCCCTGTCCTGGATAATACTTGAGTGGTTACACCGGGGCAAGCCTACTACCCTGGGCGCTGCAAGTGGGGCTGTGGCCGGCTTAGTCGCAATTACGCCAGGCTCCGGGTTTGTAGGTCCGGTAGCGGCCCTTATCATTGGGGCTTTGGTCAGTGTCATCTGCTACGGCGGCATCATGTTAAAATCAAAGCTTGGTTATGATGATTCCCTCGACGTGTTCGGCATCCATGGATTGGGAGGAACGTGGGGGGCTTTGGCCACCGGTCTGTTCGCCAGCAAGCTGATCAACCCTAATGGAGCCAATGGACTCTTCTTCGGAAACCCTGGCCAACTCTGGACCCAATTTCTTGCCGTGGCCGTAACCTGGATCTTTGCCTTTGTCATGACCTCGATCATCCTTAAGGTGGTCGATGTTATCGTCGGCTTGAGGGTCACTGACGAGGATGAAGAAAGAGGGCTCGATATCAGCCAACACAACGAGACCGGATACAGTGTCTCATGAAAAAACCTCTACTATATATAAGGAGTAACGATCATGAAAAAAATCGAAGCCATTATAAAACCATTTAAGCTGGAAGAGGTGAAGGATGGCCTATCACGGATGGGAGTAAAAGGCATGACCGTAACCGAAGTCAAAGGTTTCGGACGGCAACGGGGGCACAAGGAGGTCTACCGCGGAGCGGAGTATCAGGTCGATTTTGTTCCGAAGGTTAAGATCGAAGTGATCCTGGATTCTAAACTGGTGCCGCAGGCCATTGCGCTGATCCAAGAAAAAGCCCGAACGGGAAAGATCGGCGACGGAAAGATCTTTGTGATCCCCGTTGAGGAGGTAGTTCGTATCCGTACCGGGGAAACGGGCAAAGAGGCAATATAACATATAAACTACTATTAAATGTCTATGGCGATGAGGAGGTACTGCCTGCATCAACGACAGTACCTCCTCGGATAATAACTCAAGGAGAACTGACAGAAGAGTGGAATATTCGGCTGCGCAGCTTAAAACATCTAGACAGCAACTTATTACGCTGTTTACGGACGGTTTGAATACAAAATCCTTCCCCGAGGAAAATACAGCCCTCATAGATCAGTATTTTCAGGATAGTTTGCCGGAAAGCCACGTGGGGAGGACATTGCTGCAGCAGGGCATCCCCTTTGCTTTTATCGCGTTGGGAGGATATGGCCGAAGAGAACTATGCCTCCACTCTGATATCGACACGCTCTTGTTGTTCGGGAAAAAGGTTCCGTCCCAGGCAAAGACCCTGGTGCAGGAGATACTTTTCCCCCTCTGGGATCTCGGCCTTGATTTAGGATATGGGACTCGCACCATCAAGGATTGCCTGAGGATTGCAAAAATAGATTTTGAGGTCCTTACGTCGTTACTCGATGCACGTTTCATTGGAGGAGAGTATCCACTCTATCTCGATCTTATTGAAAAGCTTTACAAGAAAGTCGTAACTAAAAAAGCGCGCGACCTGCACCGGTGGTTGGCCGAACAAGACAAAAAACGACTGGAGACTTTTGGCGACTCAAGTTATCTCCTTGAGCCTAACCTCAAAGAGGGAATTGGCGGCCTGAGAGATTACCACCATATGCTGTGGCTGGCCAAGGCATCTTTTGGCCCCCGGGAAACCCATGAGCAAGCGTTTCGCGCAAGACTATCGTATCAAGAATATCAGGACTTGAGACAGCACGTGAGCTTCCTCTTGAATATAAGAAACCATCTACACCTCCGGTCACTTCGTAAGAATGACCGTTTGACATTCGAAGATCAGGAAGAAATCGCCAACAGGCTTGGATTACGAGACAAAAAAACATCACTCGCCGCAGAGCAATTTAACGAGCTGGTGCATGCCACCATGGCTGCTCTTAAATCCCTGTCCCGCTCCTTCATCGGCGGCCTTTTTGCGACGAAGAAGAAGCGCTCGAAGATAAGGCAGATGCCCCTGGTTCCCCGAGGCCTTGTTGTTGATGGAGGAGAACTCTGTTTTGATACAGTCCGTACCATCATAAAAAATCCTTCTTTATTAATGATCATTTTTGAGCACAGCGCTCTCCTTGGTTACGCCCTTTCTTTGGAGGCAAGGAGAATAATCCGCGAGTTTTTATACCTCGTGGATGATTCCTTCCGCCGATCAAAAACCATTATCAATTCTTTTATAAAGATTGTGACGCAATCGAACTGCGCGTTTGAAACGTTGAGCCAAATGATGGAAATTGGGTTTCTCGATAGCTTCATTCCCGAATTTGGGCGGATACACAATAGGGTTGAGTTTGATGCCTATCATATCTATCCCGTTGGAATACATTCTCTACAGACGATTCGGTACCTTAAAAGTTTAACAGAGGAGAAAGATATCCTGCTCAGAGATCTCTTTGTAGAACTGCAGCATCCCGAACGGCTCTTCCTGGCAGGCCTTTTTCATGACATCGGGAAGATCGGTTCAGACCATGCACGCAGAGGGACGAAGATTACAAAAAATATCCTGAAGCGGTTTGGACTAACTGATGACGCAATTGAGGATATTTGCTTTCTTGTACGCTCCCACCTGCTTCTGGCGGAAACGGCAACCCGGAGAGACTTAAACGATGAGAAGGTAATCGTTCAATGTGCCCGTATGATCGGTAGCCTGGAGAGACTGAAGCTTCTGTACCTGCTTACCTGGGCTGATTCTCGGGCTACCGGTCCAAAAGCATGGAACGACTGGATCGCCAACTTGATTAGTGAACTCTTCTTTAAAGTCCTCCATATCATGGAGAGTAAAGAATTGGCCACGCAGGACGCTTTATCTCGTGTTGAGCACGTCAAAGCTGAAGTGCACAAGAAAGTTGGCCCCATTATAGAGAGGCAGGATCTTGAAAACTCTTTCGAGCTTATGCCCCCCCGTTATCTGCTCAATACACATCCCCGGAAAATTGTTCAACATCTGGGCATGGCAGAAAGCTTGAAAGCAAAAAAGCAAGCTAACGAGACTAAATCCGGAGGCCATGCGGGGGATGAGGTTTTCATCTTTGAATCCAGAGAGGACAAAAAAGGAAATTGTTGGGAGATAACAATTGTAGCCATAGATAGACCTGGTTTGTTTGCCAACATGGCCGGCGTTCTCGCCCTTAATGCCATTAACATACTTTCTGCCGACATATACACGTGGCGAGATGGAACTGCCGTTGATGTCCTGCGCACGACCAATCCGCTTGACGGCCTGTTCGTACAAGAGAAATGGGCCAAGGGCAAAGAGGATCTTAAAAACGTTCTCGCCGGCAGATTATCTCTCGAATCCTCCGTCGGTAATGAAGAAACACCTCGTAGTCCAACAGGCTTAAAAAAGCTAGCACGAAAGCCGACCGTGATCGTAGATAACGAATCATCAGATTTCTTTACGATAATTGAAGTCTATTCCCACGACCATGTCGTGCTTCTCTATCGTATTACTCATACACTGTTTGACCTCGGCCTGGACATTCATAGCGCCAGAATTGCCGCCGCTGCAGACCAAGTCGTGGACGTCTTCTACGTGCGAGACCTGGAGGGTCAGAAGATTGAAGATGTCGGGAGGGTAAAAGAGATAAAACGGATCCTGCTCAAGCAGCTAAAACCCCTATAAGCGTATCTACTACGGTACTACTCCATCACTATCACGGCCGCGTCCCTTGGCCATAAAACCATCCACTTGAAAGTCAGCCCTCTGCCTCCCACTCTTCGTTCATCTTCAAGCCGCTGCTTGTAAGGACCGATACTTTAGCGGCGCTGATGGTACGGTAGATGTCCCGGGGCTCCATCTTCTTCCCGTCAACCATCAAAAGGTGGTCATCGATGGAGATACCGAAGAGTCGCTCGTTTTCCTGAAGAAAGGGAAGGATGAGCTGCCAGTCGCGGTCCGTAAAAGGAGAGATCATGCCGCCGTTGAGCTGCTCCGGAACGATCTTTTTATGGGGATCACGAACGTAGATGGCTCCGCCGGAGGCAAGGGAAAAGAGGTTTGATCCCAGGTAGGGCGTCGCCAGGGGGGTCACCTTGCCATCATGGTCAAAGGTCAACCCGTTAAGGACAACAAACCCGCCGCCATTATGGGGGTCTCCGGCCATAAAGGACTCTGCGAGAAAATCAAGGGCCGTGCCGTTGATAACAGCCTTCGGTTTGCCCACGGCATTGATAAAGGGGCGGCCTGCTGCGTTTCCCAGCACATACACCTCGCCGCCTTTTGCGCCATACATAAAGGTTTGGCCCACATCGCCGTAGACGACGAGCTTGCCTGACTTCATGATCTGCCCAAGTTGATCCTGAGCATTGCCGTGGACATAGATCTCGAGACCGTCTATGCCGGATGCGAGATAGTCCCCTGTGGAGCCATAGGCATCGATGCGAACGCCTCTCGTATCGGGACCCAGACCGCAGCCCAGGAAGCGCTGCCCCCGCTGGCCAAAGCAAACGAACCGTCTCCAGCCCAGCTGATAGGCCTCAGATATGAGGCCGGCAAAAGAATCTGCACCTTCCGAGGGAAACTGGCTGGCATCACAAACGAGCACCTTTTCAGCCCCTTCGGGTGCACGGAGCGCCTTGCGGCTTTCGAAATCGATCCGGCGGCCATCCAGCACGGCTCCGGTATCGTTGATCATGGGAACCCCCTTGAAGATCAAATCGAGCGTACCAGAGACCATCTGGAGGACACTGCGGCGCCTCTTGCTCCCCAGAGGGTAGCGCTGGGTGAGGAGGAGCGTGAGCAAGCCGATCACCGGCTCCGTCAGCCCGTCTTCTGCGGAACGGCTCAGCAAGAGAGCGAGCAAGCTGTTGATATCGGCATAGTCCCACGTATGGAAGTCCCTCTTCACAGTGGTGAAGAGTTCCTTTGCATTCTGCTGAGACAACTCCTTCACTATGCCCCTCAGGGTATCTCCGTGGGTGGTTTGCCGGGGCAACTGCGTCCGGGCATCGAGAGGTACCTGGTGTGCGGGCACATCGATGACCCGGCCGAACTTATCAGTACAGGTAAGGTTCATCAGGCCAGGAGAAGACTTTTTTACGGTAAAGATGAAGGCCCCTCCATCGGTATAGCTTCCGCCGCGGGCATTCCAGTAATAATCGGCAACGGTGCCGAATCTGGGGTCCTCCTTTGCGAGGCTCTCAAGGGTGGCATCGATGGCCTGTTTTTCCGAACAGATGAGGCCGATCTCGACCTCTCCTTTCTGGAGCGCAAAGACCTGGGGCCTCAGCATGGACGTATCGGTAATGCCGATCAGCTGGAATTGCTTATTCCTCACATCGGTGCGGGCGATGATGAAGAACCAGGGGCCGTCAGGAGAGCCGTGGATATGTGTTGTCTGGATCTGCCGGTAGATGCGCTGCTTCTCCTCGGGGAGGTGATCAAAGTCCATCTCTACCGTAGGGGCGAGGGCTTCGATGACATATTCGAGGGGGTAGCCGTAGACCCTGCTGAGGAGGTCCACGATCTGGACAGAGACCTCCGTGTCGGTAAGAAAAAGGGGATAGATATTGCGCTGGCGCAGGTATTGAGAAACCGAATAGTAATTGGCAAAATCGCCGTTGTGAACGAGGGCCTCATCGAGACCGATGAAAGGATGGGCGCCCCCGGGATGCCAGACACGGCCCTTGGTAGGATACCGCTGGTGGGCAATCCAGATATGGGCATCGAAATTCTCCAGTTTATAATACTGGGCTACCTGTTCCGCATAGCCCACGATCTTGAGGATCATCATGTTGCGGCCATGGGAAAGGACAAAGGCCTTCTTTTCTCCCAGGGCGCTGTACAGAGCAAGGTTGAGCTGGTAGGTATTCTGGTAGATAAACTCTTCTTCTGCCTTATCAAGCGGGAGTATCTCCAGGTGGCGCTCCCTGCAAAAGGCAGCGAGGGCTTCGGGCTTTACGCGGACAAAATAGCGTTTTACCGCAGGAGGTTTTACTTCCAGTCCGGGAACATCCCGGTAATCATCGATGGTCTCAAGAAAGGCCTCGTGGTCAACCCGGAAGTGGGGTCTGATGAAACGCGCTTCCATCTCGGGGAGGACCGCATCATCGAGCAGGGCCACCTGGAGGAGAAAATCCTCATCAAGGGTCTTCTGGTCTACCCCCATCTTTGCCGGCGTAAGGCCGACGGCGGCAAGGCCTCCGCCTTTCCCGTTGCCGCGATTGTGCATCTGTACCGAAGGCGCAAAGATATGTTTCCCACTCACGGGTATGCTGCATGCAAAACCCGTTACGCCGCAGCCGCCTTCATCAACCTTCATATCCGCACGCCTTACGAGCCTTTCCGCTTCCCGGAACGGCCGCCGTGCATCTATGATTGCCTGTGCTATCCTTTGTTGCTCCATGCTTGCTTATCCCGATGCGCAAAATCCTCTATGTTGTTTCCATTTCTGCATCTGTTATAGGCATCAATTAAGCTCTCCCTCGACCTCTTCGGGCTTTATATAATCCAGATGCGCCAGGAGATCAAAGCGCCCAACAAGCTCTGTAACGCTCCTCATGCCCAGGTGCTTGAGGATGTCGGTAAGCTGATGCTGCCATGCCAGATACATATTAATGATACGCTGCGTGGCCCACTCGATCTCCATAAGCTTCGTCAGCGCAGGATCGGTCGTGGCGATGCCGCGGGCACAGCCGCGGCCCGATTCGCAGTGATGACAGCGGATACACTCCAAGGCCACCAAATCGGCGGTGCCAAGGCAGACCCCATCGGCCCCCATGGCAATGATCTTGGCCATATCATAGGCCGTGCGGATGCCGCCGCTGGCAATGATGGTGATCTTATCCCGAATCCCTTCAGCCTGGAGAAATGTATGTACCTTTGGGATGGCGTACTCAATAGGCATGGCGATATTCTTTTTCGCAATGTCCGGTGCAGCCCCTGTCCCGCCGTAACTGCCGTCCAGCTGCACGATATGCGCCCCCGCATAAAAACTTCCCACGGCTACCATGTCCACATCGGTGGGTGTCGACACCTTGACTGCCACAAGGGCCTTATGGTTTATCTCCTTGATCCAGTCCACATGCTTTTTGTGGTCCTCCACGGAATAGACGCTGTGAAAAGGAAAGGGTGAAAAAAGGGCGCTCCCCGAAATTGCTTCGCGCATGGCCGCAACTGCCGGGGTTACCTTGTCGCCGAGGAGGTGGCCTCCGAGACCCGGCTTCGCCCCTTGGGCGTATTTGAACTCCACGATACGAACGCGTTTTATCGTCTCTTCTCTCACGCCGAATAAGCCAGTGGCGACCTGGGTAATCACGTGGTCGTCATAGGGGATAAGCTCTTCAGGGTACCCTCCCTCGCCGGTACAGCAGAAGGTGCCGAGTGCTTGAGCTGCCCGCACCCGCGCGAGCATGGTGACAATACTGACGGAACCAAAGGACATACCGCCGAGATAGAAGGGCAAGGGGATGGAAACCTTGGGCCGGCTGTCTCCCGATCGATTGAGTTCGATGGCCGTGGAGATTTCCATATCCGGTATCTCTTTGCTGCCTTTTTTCGGAAAAATGAAGCGGATCTTGTCAAACCCTCCGCCTGCATCACCGATCTTATAATTGAGTCCCTGATAGGGAACCTGGCCGGTTTCTGCCATATGCCAGGCGCTGGCAAGAAGGTCCGCGGTCCAGCGTTTATCACCGAGGCATTCAAATGACGGGTTAAGCTGGAGGGAGATGGCTTGAACAGGGCATCTGGAGACACAGTAAAACGCATTCTCGCAGCAAGAGAACCCGAGGCAAAGGTGTTCCGCAATGACCTTGGGCCGCCTTGCTCCCGCCTTATAAACCCCATAGGGACAGAGTGTTATGCAGAGCCCGCAATTGTTGCAGGCGCCGGTGATGGTAATCCGGTGCTTGCCGAGGGCATGGCGGAAGCGGCTCGGCACTTTCTTTGCCTTCGGATAGATACCTGTAACTTCTTGAAACGACATGAGCTAAACCCTCTTCCCCATGGGTGCAAAGACCTCTTTTTCGAGGTCTTCAAAGAACATGGCCCGGCCCATCTCGCCCCGCAACCTTCGCGCCTCGCGGATGCCCATGGCACCGAGGACCTCAAGAAGCTGATTATGCCACGCAGCCATCAGGTTTTTGATCCGCCCGGCGCCCCATGCCGGATCGACCCCCTCAAGCTCCACCGGACAGGCCACGCCTTCCTTGCAGCGGCGGCAAACCCTGCACTCCATAGCCACAAGAAGCGGAATGTCGACACCAAGCGCATCGGCTCCGCAGAGGATGATCTTTGCCATATGTTCGGCCATGGCGATCCCCCCTGAGGCAATCAGGGTCACCTCATCTCTCAAGCCCTTTTCGACCAAACTTCCATGTATCTCCCTCATCCGTTCTTTGATAAAGAGCGGATCTTCTCCTTTTTCCAAGCCATATTCATTAGCTACAAGATGGAATACCTCGGCACCCTCTTGGGTAAGCCATATCACGCGCTCTGATGCAGTGGGATTCAATTCCATCCTGATAAAGACGATTGCCTTCGGATTTTTCTCTTTGAGCAGTCTCTGCATCTCCATGACATGATCGCCGTCAGGGATTTCGATAAGAGAAAGAGTCTTGAGAAGTTCATCAGTAAGATCGTTCACAGCGCCATCGACCCAGAGAACCACATTGGAAAGATGTTCTTCGATGGCGGCATTCATCTCGGACTGCCGTACGACAGCAAAGGTGCCGAGTGCTCGCGCGGCCTCAAGAAAGGCCAGGGTAATCTGCCTGCGGGGCGGCGACCAGGGCAGAATGTCGAATATAATCGGCAGGGGTATCTCCACGAGAGGCGGCACCGTAGTAGTAATCTTCCCTCCGGCATCGAATTCCAGGGCCATGACCTTTCGCCCCAAATCGACGGTGGTGCTGATATATTCACGCCCGTGGATGCCATCCCGCGTGGGTCGCACGATCTCCGACATATCGGTCCACATGGCGTCAAAACCGGGACCTGAAAAGGGACCACCGTAACCGGCCCCCGACACGGGGATCCGCCCGCTTTCAGCCTGAGACCAGAGCACAGAAATAATCTCAGGCGTCCAGTAATGATCTCCCAGCGCTTTATACTGAGGGTTCAACCCCTTCTGGATGAGCTTATTGGGGCAACCCTGTACACACCTGAAACAGTCTTTGCAGGCAGTGTCCAGCGAATCAAGCATCTGACGCGCCTCAAGGCCTCGCTTTTCGTATACCTGATAGACACAATCCTTCTTCACGCAACGGGGACATTTGAGGCACCCCTCTTCCCATGCGATAACGCCGGATCGCGTGATCGCCTGAAATCGGTTGGGTGCCTGGGCGGTTTTTATATGATATTTAGGGGGCATTTCTATATCCCTTTTATACGGTGGGGCGCGGGGCTAGCCCGGCTTCTTCGACGAGCTGCGGCACCACGTCTTCCCACTCAATGGCCATGATGTGGACACCGTGAATACCCTTCATCCCTTTGAGGGCTTGAATGGTTTCCACGGCAATCCGGATCCCTTCCTCACGCTGCTTGTCTGCTGGTACGGATTTCATCCGTTTAATAATCTCATCGGGCACATCCATACCGGCCACCTGTTTGCTCATATATTCCGCCATACGGGTTGATTTCAAAGGAGTGACACCGCCCAGGATGTAGACCTTCTCAGGGATGCCGCAATCACCGGCCTGTTCCATCCACTCCTTAAAACGGACGATGTTGTAGACGCACTGTGTCTGGATAAACTCGGCGCCGGCAGCGACCTTTTTCTCCAGCCGGAGCACCCGGTAGGAAAAGGGATCTGCAAAGGGGTTCTCAACGGCGCCGACAAAGAGATGGGGCGGTTCGGTAAGTCTTTCCCCGCCGAGGATCACACCTTTGTCTCTCATCTGACGGACAAGCTGTATAAGCTGCATGGAGTCTATATCGAATACGCCTTTGGCCTGGGGCTGGTTCCCGAAGGACTGGTGGTCGCCGCTCAAGCAAAGAATGTTGCGGATGCCCAGGGCGGATGCACCGAGTATATCGGACTGAAGCGCAATACGGTTCCGGTCGCGGGTTACCATTTGAAGTACCGGATCGAGACCGTCCTTCAAGAGGAGTGCGCATGCGGCGAGACTGGAAAGCCGAACAACGCCTGTCTGATTATCGGTGACATTGACGCTGTCGACAAAAGCCTTCAGCATCTTTCCTTTTTTTTGTATGGCCTTCGGATCGGCCCCCTTCGGCGGACCGCACTCTGCGGTAACGGCGAAGTGGCCTCCCTGCAAGACGTTTTTCAGACGGCTTTCTTCTTTCATATCTTCTGATCCTCCCTGACGATTTTCCGGGGGCCCCTGCCCTGCTGTTTGGACCAGTCTGCCGGTGGATAGACCTTGTCCAGGAGGTTCATTCTGCCGCTTTCTTCAAGGCGGGTAATGATCAGCTGCCAGGCGCAGGGTGTATCGGGATCAACTTCGCACTTGCCGTCCTGAGAACCGCCGCACGGACCGTTAAAAAGCCCCTTGGCGCAACCGGTTATTGGACAGACAGCGGCAAAAAAGCCGAGCTTGCAGTCGCCGCACCCGCGGCAATTTTCAACCCAGAGACCTGCTTCTTTTGTTTCGCCGACGAAGGTGGTGTTCAACGCAGGAACGATGATCGCCCTGGGAAAGACCTCTGCCACGGCCTGAACGCCTGCGCCGCACCCGAGAGAAAGCACGACATCGTATTGATCGATAAACTCCGTAAGCTGGTCGATAAACTCGTAGACGCACTGGCGGTCCAGTGTCATCTCCTTGATTTCAAGATCGCGCCCCTCTGTGCGGGCATCCATCCTCAGGGCTGAGGCAAGAAGCCCTACTTCCTTTTCGCCGCCCGCCGCACACTCGGCGACACAACTTCCGCAGCCGACCACAAGAACCTTCCTGTAGGGTGCAATCATCTCCTTGATTTCAGACAAAGGCTTTCTTTCAGCAGTAATCATGCCCTCACTCCTTTATAGCTGTCTCTGTTGCCTTTCCTGTCCCGGAGCATCCACAGGCAAGGGGCCGACAAAAGCTTCCCGTGCGAGGAGCTCTTCTGCCAACTGAGCGATGGTCGTCGTCGTTCCGGCAAGTACATGGATGAGCTCCAGATGATCCTTTGCAAGGCCAATCTCCTCAATAAGCCCCTGGGCATAGGCAAGACGCTTCTTCGCACGGATGTTTCCTTCCCGGTAGCGGCATGCCCCCTCGGCACAGGTGACAACATAAACCTTATCGGCGCCGGACTCCAGCGCACGCAGGAGGTGCAGGGGCTCGATGCGCCCGCTGCATGGCAAAGGGAAAAATCTTATCTGTGAGCCGAGCTCTTTTTCAAGGGGACGCCGGTGGGCATCCTGGTCAGCATCGATTCGCTGACAGAAGAATATGGTTATCTTCAGTCCCGCACTCTTTTGATCCATAGATGCCTCTCCTTTATTCGGCCTTTGTGTCGACAAAAAAAGGGCGCCTTGTAAGACGCCCTTGTCAATCCGCTGACACTTCCTTGTGCCTTTTTATAATAGTATGCCTTTACAAACCGTCTGTCAAGCAGATTTTCTCCTTAAACGGGTCATTATTCGGCCAGGATCTTTTCCGCCTCTTGCCGATAGGCATCCATCACATAGGCGATGCCGGAGATCTTTGCCGCCTCCTCGGTCAGGGCCATGAGGTCCTTGCGGGAGACGAGGGAGAGCTTAAAGTTCCTGCTCCCCGCCATCAACTGCTGGAGCCCGACCCTGATCTTCTGGCAGAAGGTATAGACACCCATCGCGCCGAGGGGTATATCCTTCATCCGATTCCCATACTTCCCTTTCAGCTCTTCATAGGTGACGAAGATCTCCTCGACGCTCTTTCCGTATTTGGCAACGCCCTTCGGCAGGTCATTCTCCGCCAGCCACTGTCCGATATGCTTCCCCACCATGCCGGGGATCATGAGGGCCCGACCCATGCAGACCGCCTTGACATAGGGGCTCCCCATGGCGATGGCCTTGAACACCCCGTCTTCGCCCGAGAATCCACCGGCCATGGCGAGGTCAGGCACCCTGATCTTTCGCTTGGCGAGCTTCTCACAGAACTGATAGGCAAGGCAGTGGAGGTAGAACGACGGGATGCCCCACTCGTTCATCATCGGCCACGGGCTCATCCCCGTGCCGCCGGGGGCGCCGTCGATGGTAAGGAGATCCAAGTGCGCCTCCGCCCCATACCGCAACGCCATGGCGAGCTCCACGGCGGAGTAGGCGCCGGTCTTCAGGGTGATCCGCTTAAACCCGAGCTTGCGCAGCCTCTCGATCTCCTTCAGAAACCCATCCTTATCCACAAAACCCAGTCGAGAATGCCGCTCGAATTCCTTGATCTCCCCTTCCTTGAAGGCCTTCTGGACCTCAGGGATGATGGGATCCGGGGTGACAATGTACCCCCGTTTTTTGAGCTCCAGGGCCCGCTCGATCTCTCTGACCTTGATCTCACCGCCGATGCACTTGGCGCCCTGCCCCCACTTGAGCTCAATGGTATCGAGCTTGTGCTTGTTCAGGACGTATTCCGCCACGCCAAAGCGCGTATCCTCGACATTCATTTGCACGAGGATCTCACCAAAACCCTCGTGGAACCTCCGGTATGTCTCGATCCGGCGATCCATCTCGGGCGAGTTCTTGACCTTCCCGTTGTTGTCCAGCTCCAACTTGGGGTCGATACCGCAGACGTTCTCGCCGCACACGAGGGTGATCCCCGAGATAGCGGCGCCGATGGCAAAGTGCTCCCAGTTCTTCTGGGCGATGAAGGTGGAACCCAATGCGCCGGTAAAGACAGGCACGCGCATCCGGACCTTTTTATCCCACCCATACTCCGTCTCGGTATCGACAACAGGAAAAATGGCCGTGTCAGGGCCCGGTTTCACCCCATCGGGCAATCCTTCTGCGCCGACGGCGTACCCCTGGATGTTCAGGTGGGAATAATCCACCGGATATTCCTTGTCCGCCCCTGCCGTGATCTCCCCGAATGGCCCCGGATAGATCACCTCCCTGCCCCGGAATGAGGCGAGCCACACCTCACAACCACCCTTACACCCGTCAAGACAGTCGGTGCAGATACCGGACATGGGAACGACCGTTCTCGAACGGTTGAACGTCCCCGTTGCCGCACTGGCATTTGGCCTTCTTAAATTCATCGGATGACCTCCTCTTCTGTTATTGGCGACATTGCCTAACCTGTTGAAATTATAGCGCTCTTGCAAACCTCTCTGAGAGACAAAAAAATGGCGTCCCTTTGGACGCCATTTTCTGCGTCTGGACACCCCTTTGTGCCTCGGATTCCTCTACCAGGTTACTGCCAGGCTGTCAAGAATTTTTATAGGCAAAACCTCGGCGACAAAGAACGAAGACAGCAGGGGAAAATCCTTTGGTTGTGGGCGTCTTTCCAGAAGGGGTAAAAGTTCTTTTTCTCCTTTTTTGTAGCAGATTCATCATTTAAGGTCTTTACAAGGCACGGGGGTTGTGCTATATACAACAAGGGGGAAAACAGGGCGTAAAAGCTCCTGCGTTGGCGCCAGCCGGCGCTGTGGTTCAGGAACCCCCCTAAAACCCCATAGCCTGTACCGTGTTTTCCCCCTTTAAATGGAAATTAAGGGCCGTCCCTGAGGACGGCCCTTAGTCCTTTCGGTAACCCGACAAAGAACTATGGTGAAAGCCTCGTATGCACCTTTTCATCCAGGGCCCCCCTTCTCCCGCCGTCCGTCATTGGGCACCATGCACCGGATATCCTATCCTCTAAGGCCTGCTCATAATACGCAGCAACGAGTACAAGTACTTGAATCCTGAGGGAGTACATGGTATCTTCCCAGAGGTGAGAGAATAACCCTTCATGGCTTGGGCTATAGGATAGGAAATCGCGTCAATGAAGATCGCCATTGCGGGCAAGGGCGGGGTGGGAAAGACCACCCTCGCCGGGGTGATGGCTCGGTATTTAGCCGAGGAGGGATACAAGGTCCTGACCATCGATGCCGACCCTGATGCCAACCTCGCCTCAGCCCTGGGATTCCCCCCGGAACTCCTCAAGGGGGTCACCCCCCTGGCGGAGATGACCCCGCTGGTGGAGGAGAGAACCGGGGCTAAAAAAGGAACCTTCAGCGGGGTCTTCAGGCTGAACCCCAAGGTCGACGATATCCCGGACACCTACAGCGTGACCCACCACGGGGTAAAGCTCCTCACCGTGGGGAGCATCCCCCAGGCCGAGGGCGGGTGTTTTTGTCCGGAGAACATTCTGCTCAAGGGGTTGCTCCACCATATCCTGGTCAAGAGGGACGAGATGGTCATCATCGATATGGAGGCAGGCCTGGAGCACCTCACCCGGGGGAGCACCAAACACGTCGATGCCTTCATCATCGTGGTGGAACCGGGGCAGCGGAGCATCTCCACGGCCAAGCAGATCCGGAGGTTGGCCCTGGATCTGGGGGTGCAGAAGGTGTACGGCGTGGGGAACAAGGTGACCTCTCCGGAGGACCGGGCGTTGATCGAGAAGGGGTTGAGCGAGCTATCGTTCTTGGGGCACCTTTCCTTTAATCAGAAGGTGATAGAGGCCGACAAGCAGGGGATCTCCCCTTATGACCTGGACGGGGCCATAAAAAAAGAGGTACAAGAGATCGTCAAGCGATTACAAGGAGAACCAAGTGCTTAGGACAATATTTGCCTGGTCGTGCGCTGCTGTTTTCACCACAGTCTTGGGGATTTGCGCATACCTGACCTTTCCCTTTGACCGCCGGGGGCGGGTGGTCCATCTCTATGCCAGGCTGTGGGGCTGGCTCATCCTCAAGGTTGCCGGCGTCAAGATGCAGGTCGCGGGATTAGAGCACATCGATCCCGGGAAGCCCTGTATCTACATGTGCAACCACCTGGGGAGTTTTGACATCTTCGCCCTGCTTGCCTGCCTCCCCGTGCAGTTCCGATGGCTGGCCAAGGCCGAGCTGTTCAGGATTCCGATCTTGGGATGGGGCATGCGTGCTGCGGGGTATATCAGCCTCGACCGCTCGAAGCGCAGACGGGTCTACGAGAGCATGGAGATCGCCGCCAGAAAGATCAGGGAGGAGACCTCGGTGGTCATCTTTCCGGAGGGCGCCCGCTCTTTTGACGGGGCCATCCAGCCCTTTATGAACGGGGGCTTTAACCTGGCCATCAGGGCAGGGGTCCCCATTGTGCCCATCACCATCCATGGGACCTGGGAGATCATGCCGAGGACCACCAAAAGGGTCAAGAAGGGGAAGATACGGGTCGTGATAGAACCACCCATCGAGACTAAAGATTGCACTATGAAGGATAGAAGGCGACTGATGGCGGAGACAGAAAGGCGGATTACGGCCAACCTCCCCGCTCCTGACAGGGGGCATGCAGATGCACCATGATGGCCCGCGGCGAGCCCTTCGGCTGGGCGCTCAGGACCACGCAGCTCAGCCGAGCGGCCTGCGGCTGATCCCCTTAGGGGGGTTGGGGGAGATCGGCCTCAATATGATGGTCTTGGAGTACGGTGATGACCTTATCGTCATCGACTCGGGCCTTATGTTCCCTGAAGACTATATGCTGGGGATCGACATGGTGATCCCCGATATCACCTATCTCCGCCAGAACAAGGATAAGGTGCGGGCCATCATCCTTACCCATGGTCATGAAGATCACATCGGGGCCCTCCCCTTCATCCTCAAGGAATTGAAGGTGCCGGTCTATGGCACACCCTTCACCCTGGCCCTGGTAGAAGAGAAACTGCAGGAGCATGAGGGAGTGGGGAAGGTAAACTTTAAGAGGGTGCGGCCGCGGGACCAGGTGGAGATCGGCCCCTTTCAGGTGGAGTTCATCCGCACGTGCCACAGCATCGTTGACGGGGTAGGGTTGGGTATCACGACGCCGGTGGGGATCTTGATCCACACCGGGGATTTCAAGATCGACCAGGCCCCGGCCGGAGGGGAGTTGACCGATCTGAGGAAGTTCGCCGAGTATGGGGAACGGGGGGTATTGGCCCTGCTCTCCGACAGCACCAATGCCGAACGGGAGGGACATACCCTCTCGGAGCGGGAGATAGGCCAGAAGCTCGAGGAGATCATCAGGGTGAGTCCGGGCAGGGTCATCGTAGCCCTCTTTGCCTCCAACATTCAACGGATCCAACAGGTCATGGATACGGCCGTCAAGTTTGGTCGCAAGGTGGCCCTGGTGGGGAGAAACATCGTAAACAATACCCGTATCGCCCGAGAGCTCGGCTACATGCGTCTTCCCCCTGGCGGACTGATCGACATCAAGAAGATCGACCACTACCCGCCGGACAAGCTGCTGCTCTTTACGACGGGCAGCCAGGGAGAACCCCTCTCCGCCCTGAGCCTCATTGCTACGGACAGCCACAAGGACGTTCAGATCCAAAAGGGGGATACCGTCGTCCTCTCCTCCCGCTTCATCCCGGGCAACGAGAAGGCCATCACCCACATGATCAACCACCTCTGCCGTCGGGGGGCAAATGTCATATACGAAAAGATATCGGCCATCCATGTCTCGGGTCATGGCTACCGCGAGGAATTGCGGATGATGCTCAACCTGATCCGCCCCGAATATTTCATCCCCATCCATGGTGAGTATCGGCACCTGGTCCAGCACATCCAGCTGGCCAGGGAGGTGGGGATAGCCGAGGACAAACTGCTCCTGGCTGAAGATGGCGATGTCATCCTCCTCAATAATGGAAGGGGTAAGATCGTCGACCGGGTAGAGGTCGGCAAGGTCTTTGTCGACGGCAAGGGCGTGGGAGACGTAGAAGATGTGGTCCTGAGGGACAGAAAGCAGCTCTCCGAGGACGGGATGGTGATCCCCGTGATGGTCATCAATGAAAAAACTGGGGAGGTGGTCTCTGGTCCCGACATCATATCCCGGGGGGTTATCTTTGAGGAAAAGATGGGAGAGGTCTTAGAGCAGGCCAAAGCCGTCATTAAGGATGCCTTAGAGGGTGTTCCGCTCGATTCCAAGACCGACGATCTCGCGGTGGAGGAGCAGGTGCGCCGCGCCCTCAAGCGATTCTTCCGCAAGGAGATGGACCGCCGGCCCGTCATCATCCCCGTGATCATCGAGATGTAGGAGGCCCCAGATGTCCAAAAAGGAATTGCTCAGGGAGATCGGCGGCCTCCTCGCTGTGGGTGCGGGCGGCTTCCTCATCCTGTGCCTGTACTCCTTTCACCCTCACGATCCCTCCTTCAACCTCTATCAACCCGCGCCGGCCAAGATCCACAACTTGGGAGGGTTGATCGGCGCCTATCTCTCCGATATCCTCTGGCAGGTCTTCGGCTGCTCCTCCTTTCTGCTCCCCATCGCCCTCTTGGTAATGGGGATCTCCATCTTCGCCAACCGAAAACCCGAGCACAGAGGGCTCCGGCGGATTGGGTTTGGCCTTCTGGTTATCTCCTTCGCGGCACTGCTGGACATCTTCATAGGAGCGGTGAAGGTCTTCTCCTACGAGGGGATAGCCGGAGGGGTCCTGGGCAAGGTCGTGGGAACCTTCTTGGAGCGATACCTCGGCGTGGTAGGGACATCCTTCCTAATCATCTTGATATTTATCTCCTCGACCATACTGACCACGAGCATATCCCTCAGGAAGGTATTGAAGGCGATGATGAAGGCCGTGCAGGTGCTCGTCCGGTGGCTTATACGGGCCAAGGACCTGTACGGGGGGAAATGGAAAAAAAAGAGGGCCCTGAAAAAAAGCGCGAGGATCAGCAAGGGTCCCTCCCATCCCCCCATTATCCTATCCCACAAGGTCGAGCAGGAAAGCGAGCCGCAACAGGAATCCCTCCCCTTCCCCACACCGACGAGCGAAAAGTATCAACTCCCCCCCCTATCCATCCTGGAGGAGAGAAAGGACAAAGGGGTAAAGGTCTCCGAGGATGTCCTGTGGGCCAACTCGCAGATCTTGGAGAGCAAACTCAAGGACTACGGCGTGCAGGGGAAGGTCGTGGGGGTGAGGCCCGGCCCCATCGTGACCGTCTATGAATTTGAGCCTGCTGCGGGGGTCAAGGTCAATAAGATCCTCAACCTGGATGACGATCTGGCGTTGGCCTTGAGCGCCCACAGCGTGAGGATACAGGCCCCTATCCCCGGCAAACCGGTGGTGGGGATCGAGCTCCCCAATCCTGTGCGCGAGGTCGTCTGTTTGAAAGATGTGGCAAGCTCAGACCTCTTTCAGGGGGGCGGCTCGACCTTGACCCTGGCCATCGGCAAGGATATCTCCGGCAGCCCCTTTGTGATCGATCTGGCCCGCCTGCCGCACCTGTTGGTAGCCGGCTCGACCGGTTCCGGCAAGAGCGTATCCATCAACGCCATGATCTGCAGCCTCCTGTTGAGGGCCACGCCGGACGCCGTCAAGTTTCTTCTCATCGATCCCAAGATGTTGGAGCTCCCCGCGTATGAAGGCATTCCCCACTTATTATTGCCCGTGGTGACGGATGCAAAAGAGGCGGCCATCGCGCTGCGATGGATGGTAGAGGAGATGGAGCGCAGATACGCCATGATGGCAGAGCAGGGGATCAGAAACATCGAGAACTATAACCAGAAGGTCAAGGATGGCACGATTGGCAAGGCTACGCTCGCCACAGGCCGCCCCATCGAGGGGGCGGAGGGAGCACTGCCTCCCAAGCGGCTCCCCTATGTGCTGGTGGTGATCGATGAGCTGGCCGACCTTATGATCGTCTCGGGCAGGGAGGTGGAAGAGTCCATCATCCGCCTGGCCCAGATGGCCCGGGCCGCGGGGATCCATTTGATCCTCGCCACACAGCGCCCCTCGGTGGATGTCTTGACGGGGCTGATCAAGGTGAACTTCCCCGCCCGGATCTCCTTCCAGGTCTCCACCAAGATCGACTCCAGGACCATCCTCGACACCCAGGGGGCCGAGCACCTCTTGGGAGCAGGGGACATGCTCTTTCTGCCGCCAGGAAGCTCCAAGCTCTTGCGCGTCCACGGGGCCTATGTCTCCGAGGGAGAGATGAAGAGGCTCGTGGAGTTCTGGCGTGGGCAAGGGGGGCCTACCTATGATCGGAGCATCCTGCGGGAGCGCAGGGAGCGCAAGGAACTCGAGGATGAGGAGCACGACGAAAAATACGATGAGGCCGTGGCCTTTGTGGCCAGGACCGGCCAGGCATCCATCTCCCTCATTCAAAGAAAAATGAGAATAGGATATAACCGGGCAGCGAGGATCATCGAGCAAATGGAAGAGGAAGGGATCGTCGGCCCCTCTGATGGCGTCAAGCCCAGGGGTGTTCTGATTCATAAGATATAGAAGGCCATATTCATCGCTATGCAGCTGCGCAAGACCGATGCCGTGGTGATCTACCGCGCCGATTTCGGAGAATCCGATCTGCTCGTCACCCTCTACACCCCTGATCTGGGCAAGGTCAAAGGGATCGCCAAAGGGGCCAAGCGGAGCAAGAGGCGGTTTGTCAATAACCTGCAGCCCTTCTCCTATATCCGGGTCCTCTTCGCCGAGGGGAGGGGGGGGTTGATCAGAGTGGATGAAGCTGATATGATACAGCCCTTTTTTCGGATCAGTGACGATATCTCCAAGGTCCTCTATGGGAGCTATTTCCTCGAGATGGTCAAGGAGATGACCGGCGAGAAGGAGGCAAACCCACCGCTCTTTGAACTAGTGGTGACCTTCTTGACCTTGCTCAATGACGCCCCCCCGCGCGAGGAGTACCCGCGGGTCTTTGAGCTGCGGTTCCTTGACCTCCTGGGCTACCGGCCCCGGGTGACGGAGTGCAGCATCTGCAACGAGCAGCTTCCCTGGGCGGATGGAGCGTGGTTCAGCTTTCGCCACGGCGGAGCAGTGTGCCAGGGATGCCATATCAATGCCCAGGGGGCAGTCGCCATCTCCGGTGAGACCTTGCAGGCCATGGAGCAGGCCCTCATGATGGACCTCGCCGGGGTAGAGGGGATTCGATTCTCCCCTCAGGTCCTCGCCGAAGGGAGAGAGATCCTCCCGCGGTTCGTTCAGCACCAGTTGGGCAAGGGATTGAAATCATTGCGGGTTATGGAAGAGGTGCAGGGGGATTAGTGTCATGTCTTACAATTAAAATGAATAAGTCGCGACGGATCTTGATGAGTTTTTATTTTCCAATTCTTTGACTTTAAAGAGGTTATTATCATGCGTGTCAATAACAGAGGCCGATTTGGCCTGGGACTTATTCATCGAATTTCCGAGACACGACATTAGGAGAGGAGCAGGTGACCTTACAAGAGTTGATCTTGGCCCTGGAGCATTTTTGGAACGACAAGGGGTGTGTCATCCAGCAGCCGTATGACATAGAGGTAGGGGCCGGGACCTTCAACCCCGCCACCTTCCTGCGGGTCCTCGGTCCCGAGCCCTGGAATGCCGCCTATGTGGAGCCCTCGCGACGCCCTGCCGACGGCCGCTACGGAGAAAATCCCAACCGCCTGCAACACTACTATCAGTATCAGGTCATCATGAAGCCCTCACCCCTCGCAATTCAAGAGATCTATTTAGACAGTCTGCGCAGCTTCGGGATCGATCCCCTGGCCCATGACATCAGATTTGTGGAGGATGATTGGGAATCCCCTACCCTCGGCGCCTGGGGGCTGGGCTGGGAGGTCTGGCTCGACGGGATGGAGATCACCCAGTTCACCTACTTTCAGCAGGCAGGGGGAATTGATCTCAAGCCCGTCTCCGTGGAGATCACCTATGGCATTGAGCGGATCGCCATGTATTTGCAGGGGGTGGAGAACGTCTATGACCTTATCTGGACCGATGACATCCGCTACGGGGACATCCACCACCAGGGTGAGGTGGAGTTCTCCCGCTACAACTTCGAAGAAGCCGACGTGGGGATGCTGCTCAAACTCTTTGCTCTGTATGAAGGGGAGGCAAAAAAGCTCTTAGAAAAGGGGTTGGTCCTGCCTGCCTATGACTATTGCCTGAAGTGCTCTCACACCTTCAACCTCTTGGAGGCGAGGGGGGCCATCAGCGTCACGGAGAGGATGGGATTCATCCTCCGGGTGCGGGAGATGGCCCGCGGCTGTGCCGAGCGTTACCTCCGCCAGCGGGAGGAGATGGGATACCCTCTGATGAGGAGCAAGGCATGAAAAAGGGGATGCTGCTGGAGATAGGGACCGAGGAGATACCCTCCGGCTTTATCCCCCGAGCCCTCCAGGGGATGCAAGAGATCTTGCAAAAAGAGATGGAGCTCCAGCGGGTGGAGTGCGGGGAGATAAAGGTGATGGGCGCCCCGCGCCGGCTCACCCTGTTTGCCGAGCTCGAGGAGCAACAGCTGCCCCTGGAACAGCAACGAATCGGCCCGCCCAAGGCCGTCGCCTTTGACCCTCAAGGCAAGCCCACCAAGGCCGCTTTGGGATTTGCCCAAAAGGAAGGGGTGCGGGTGGAAGCCCTCGAGGTAATAGAGACGGAGAAAGGCGAGTACCTCTGCGTGCGCAAGCATGAGCAAGGAAGGGAGACCTGCGCGATCCTCGCCGAGGCCCTCCCGCGCCTGATCACCGCCATCCCCTTTGCGAAGTCGATGCGCTGGTCCGATCTCGAGCTGCGCTTCGCACGCCCCATCCACTGGATCCTGGCGCTCTTCGACAACGAGGTGATACCCTTTACCTTAGAGAATATAAAAAGCAATCACTTTACCAGGGGCCACCGCTTTTTATGCCCTGATCCCTTCGCCATCAAGGGATTGAAGGATTACCTGGAGGGGTTGCGCAAGGCCTGCGTCATCGTCGACCCGGAGGAGCGCAGGGAGATGATCCGCAAAGGCGTGCAAGAAGCGGCTCAGCAGGCAGGAGGAAAACCCCTGGAAACAAAAGACCTCCTGGAAGAGATCACCTATCTGGTGGAGTACCCGGTGGCCGTCAGCGGCAACTTTGCTAAGGAATACCTCGACCTCCCGAGGGAGGTCCTCATCACCGCCATGCAACAGCACCAGCGGTATATACCCGTGGTAAATAAGAAAGGGGACTTACTCCCCTGCTTTGTCGCCGTGAGCAACATCAAGGCGCGCGCCATGGAGGTGGTGAAGAAGGGAAACGAGCGGGTCCTGCGGGCCAGGCTCGCCGATGCCCGGTTCTTCTTCCAGGAGGACCAAAAGCGCACCCTCGAGGAGCGTGTAGAAAAGCTGAAGGGAGTGATCTTCCAGGCCAAGCTGGGCACCTCCTATGAAAAGGTCATGCGGATTCAGGCCTTGGCAGTAAAATTGGCCGGGGAGCTGGCCCCTGATGATACGAAGGTGGTGGCCAGAGGCGCCTTTCTCTGCAAGGCGGACCTGACAACCGAGATGGTGGGCGAGTTCCCCCAACTCCAGGGGGTCATGGGCAGGGAATATGCGCTCCTTGCGGGTGAAGACCCGGCTGTAGCGCAGGTGATCTTTGAACACTACCTGCCCCGGTTTGCCGGGGACGAGCTCCCTTCCAGTTCGGCAGGTGCAGTGGTCGGCATCGCCGACAAGATGGACACCGTCGTCGGCTGCTTTGGCGCCGGGTTGATACCCACCGGCACCTCCGATCCCTTTGCCCTGAGGCGGCAGACCCTGGGCATTATCAATATCATCCTCGGCAAGGGCTATTGCCTCTCGCTGCGCAGGATCATCGAGATGGGCATCGATCTCTTGCAGGGGAAGATAGAACGCCCCCCTCAAGAGGTGCGGGGAGATTGCCTGGCCTTCTTCCGGGGTAGGTTTGTCAATCTGCTGAATGCCCAGGGGTATCCCGTTGATCTGGTAGAGGCCGTGTTGGCCGTCCAATGCGATGATCTCATGGATGCACAAGCACGCGTCGAGGCCGTAGCCAGATTCAGGGTCACGCCTGAATTTACGCCTGTGGCCGTGGCCTTCAAAAGGGTGGCCAATATCCTCAAGGGGGTTGATCACCAAGGGCAGGTCGATCCTGCTCGCTTCGAGGCCCCCGAGGAACGAGATCTCCATGACCGATACCGGGCGATCGAGGAAAGATTCTCCGCAGCGATCAAGAAGGGGGACTATGAGAAGGCCCTTGCTGAGCTGGCAAAGCTCCGCTTACCGGTGGATGCGTTCTTCGACCATTGCATGGTCATGGCCGAGGACAAAAAGGTGCAAGCTAATCGTCTGGCCCTGTTGGGCGAGATCGCCGGGCTCTTTTCCCAGCTGGTTGATTTCTCCCGGCTCGGGACAGGGGAAGAAGGCTAAGGTATTCATCCCTCAGCAGAAAGGCTAAAGAAAATGAGGGTATGGTCTTCAACCGTCGTTGGTGATGACCCGCTATGTGAATGTACCAAGAAAATGAGCGTTCAAATCCCCCCATCCCCCCCTGACCAAAGGGTCACCTTCGGTTTGTTAAAGGGGGGGTAAAGGGGGATTTATGATTGTACCCGTCCTTGGTGAAATACAGGGTGGCGCGTCGCCACAAAAAATTACGGAGCGATAAGGAGATAGCGATGCCCAAGTACGTCTTTTTCTTCGGTCAGGGCAAGGCCGACGGCAACGCCGGGATGAAGGACCTGTTGGGCGGCAAAGGGGCCAACCTGGCGGAGATGACCAACCTCGGCGTACCCGTTCCCTCTGGTTTCACCATCTCGACGGAGATATGCGGTTATTACGAAAAACACGCAGGGGCGTATCCCCCTGAGCTGGAGAAGGAGGTGGAGGCGGCCCTCGCCAAGGTGGAGCGGGTCATGGGATCAAAGTTCGGCGATCCGGAGAACCCCCTGCTTCTCTCGGTGCGCTCGGGCGCTGCCCGCAGCATGCCCGGGATGATGGATACCATCCTCAACCTCGGTCTCAATGGCAAGACGGTGCAGGGCCTGGCAAAACGCACGGGTGATGAGCGGTTCGCCTATGACTGCTTTCGGAGGTTTGTCGCCATGTACGGCGACGTGGTCCTGGGGCTTAAGCCCCACGGCAAGGATGAGCAGGACCCGTTTGAGCTGATCCTGGAGGCCAAAAAGCAGGCCAAGGGGGTAAACGTCGATCATGAGCTGAACGCCCAAGACCTCAAGGAGCTCGTCAGTGAGTACAAGAAAGAGATCAAGAAAAAAGTGGGGGCCGATTTTCCCGAGGACCCGAAAGCGCAGCTCTGGGGCGCCATCGGTGCGGTCTTTAACTCCTGGAACAACCCCCGGGCCATCGCCTACCGGGAGCTGAATAACATCCCCTCTGATATGGGGACCGCAGTAAATGTCCAGGCCATGGTCTTCGGCAACATGGGAAAGACCTCGGGCACCGGCGTGGCCTTTACCAGGGACCCCGCCACCGGGACGGACGTCTTTTTCGGCGAATACCTGATGAATGCCCAGGGGGAGGACGTGGTGGCGGGGATCCGCACCCCGCAGCCCATCAACAAGCGGCAGAAGGGTGACAAGGATGTCCCCTCTTTGGAAGAGGAGATGCCTGAAATCTACCAACAACTGGATGAGATCCGGACAAAGCTCGATCGCCACTACCGCGACATGCAGGACACCGAGTTCACCATCCAGCAGGGAAAGCTGTGGATGCTCCAGACGAGGAGCGGGAAGCGCACCGGCTTGGCCGCCCTGCGCATCGCCGTGGATATGGTGCGCCAGGGGCTGATCACCAAGGAGGAGGCCTTGCTGCGCGTGGAGCCTGATCAGTTGAATCAGGTCTTGCGGCCGGTCTTCGATTCCCAGGAAAAACGAAAGGCCATCGACCAAGGCAAGCTCATCGCCCATGGCCTCAACGCCGGCCCAGGCGCCGCGTCGGGTAAAGTAGTCTTCAATGCCCCTGATGCCGAGGAGTGGGCTGCCCGGGGGGAAGAGGTCCTCCTGGTGCGGATCGAGACCTCCCCTGAAGATATCCGCGGGATGAATGCCGCGCAGGGCATCCTCACCGCCCGCGGCGGGATGACCTCCCACGCCGCCCTGGTCGCGCGCCAGATGGGCAAGGTCTGCGTGGCAGGGTGCGGCGCCCTCAACATCGATTACAAGAAGCGGCAGATTACGGTGGACAGCCATCTTATCAAAGAAGGCGACTACCTTTCCATCGACGGGACCACCGGGGAGGTGATCATCGGTAAGATCCCCACCCGACCCTCCGAGATCCTCCAGGTCCTGATCGAGAAAAGCCTGAAACCAGAAAAATCAGAAATCTACAGCTATTATGCCGAGATGATGGCCTGGGCCGATGAGGTCAGGCGCCTGGGTGTGCGCACCAATGCGGACAAGCCCGATCAGGCCGCAATCGCCGTTGCCTTCGGCGCCGAGGGGATCGGCTTGTGCCGCACCGAGCACATGTTCTTCGAGGGGGACCGGATCGATGCCGTCAGGGAGATGATCCTGGCCGCTGATAAGGCAGGTAGGGAGAAGGCATTGGCCCTGCTCCTCCCCATGCAGAAGGCGGACTTCAAGGGGATCTTCCAGGCCATGGGGGAGCGGCCGGTCACCATCCGGACCCTGGATCCCCCTTTACATGAATTCCTCCCCCATACACAGGAGGAGATAGAGGAGCTGGCCGGCAAGATGGGGGTTGCTCCGGAAAAGCTCCAGGCCAAGGTGCAGTCGCTGCAGGAGGCCAATCCCATGCTGGGGCACCGGGGGTGCCGCTTGGGCATCGTCTACCCCGAGATCACCGCCATGCAGGCCCAGGCCATCTTCGAGGCTGCCTGCGAAAAGACGCAAGAGGGCATCAAGGTCCACCCCGAGGTGATGATCCCCCTGGTCGGTGATGTCCGCGAGCTGGCGAACCAGCGCAAGATAGTGGACGAGAAGGCCCACGAGGTCTTCGCCCGCTATAAGGCCCGGGTGGAGTACAAGGTCGGGACCATGATCGAGGTCCCCCGCGGCGCCCTGACTGCCGACCAAATAGCCCAGGAGGCCCAGTTCTTCTCCTTCGGGACCAACGATCTGACCCAGACCACCTACGGTATCAGCCGGGACGATGCAGGCAAGTTTCGGCAGGCATACTTGGAGGCCGATATCTGGGAAGCGGATCCCTTTGAGAAACTCGACCGCATCGGCGTCGGCCAGTTGATGGCCATCGCCGTCAACAAAGGCCGGGCGACCAGGCCCGATCTCAAGATCGGGATCTGCGGAGAGCACGGCGGGGAGCCGAGCTCCGTGGAGTTCTGTCACCAGATTGGACTCGATTACGTGAGCTGTTCTCCCTATCGGGTGCCCATCGCGCGCATGGCCGCTGCCCACGCGGCCCTCAAGGAGCGCTCAGGGGATTGAAGGCGCTCATCCATATCTGCTGCGCCAACTGCCTGATCTACCCCCTCAAGGCCTTGCGGGAAGAGGGGTGGGATGCCATGGGGTTTTTCTACAACCCCAACATCCACCCCTATCAGGAGTATCAGCGCCGGCTCGCGGCAATGCAGGCATATGAAAAGGAGGCCGCCATCCAGGTGATCTATCGGGATGAATATGACCTGGAGGAGTTTTTGCGCGGGGTGGCCTTTCGCGAGGATGATCGGTGCCGGTTCTGCTATCACCTCCGGCTGCAGGCCACAGCCCAGGTGGCCAAGCGCGGCAAATTCGACGCCTTCACCTCCACCCTGCTGCACAGCAAGCGCCAAAACCACGAGCTTATCAAGGCCATCGGAGAGGCCGTAGGCAGGGAGCAGGGGGTGCAGTTCCTTTACAAGGACTTTCGGGATGGATGGAAGCAGGGGATCGAGGAATCAAAGGCCCTGGGACTCTATAGGCAAAGCTACTGCGGGTGCATCTACAGCGAGAAGGAGAGGTATCTTAAAAAGACTACCTCATCCTGAACGCCGAGGAGACGTATGTTCTATGAAGAGGTATTCAAAGAATTTGAGCTGAAAGGTGTTCGCTATCTCCTGGTGGGTGGTTTGGCTGCCAACCTCTATGGCTGCATCCGCTTCACGATGGATATGGACATCATGGTCGACCTCGGTGAAGAGAATCTTCACAAGGTCATAGAGGTGATGGACAAGCTCAATTACCACCCCAGGGTGCCGGTCTCATCAGAAGAATTGACGAAAGAGGAAAGGCGTCAGGAGTGGCTTAAAGAAAAGGATGCTAAGGTCTTTACCTTTATACATCGTCAAAAACCCTTTCGTCAGGTTGATCTCTTCCTCTCAAATCCCATTGACTTCGATGAGGCGTTCATGAAAAAACAGACGATATCCATTGAGGAGTGGATCACCGTAGATTTGATCTCCCTTGATGACTTAATCGTATTGAAGAATATCTCTGGGAGGCCGAGGGACCTTGAAGACATAAAACACCTCAAAAGGATTAAAGATTTGAGGGGAACATGATTCTTGCAGATCTCTTTCGCTATGCCTATATAAGGAGGCCGCTGACCGAGGTTTATTCCAAGCCTGAGGAGGTACCCGAAGAATTTTGGTACGATTGGTGGAAAGACGCCTATGACTATCAGCGGGAACAGGATGAAGAAGAGCTCAGAGGTCACCTCACGATGACACCCAGAGATATCCTTACCTGGCTGGAGGAGGCGGCGGAGTTCGTTTGGAAGTGCAAAAGGATACATCGGACGATTTCCCCTTGAGCACGAGGTAATAGGATGCCCTCTTTCGGTAGTCTCGGAAAGTTCCTCATTATCTTTGGCATATGCCTCGCGGTGATAGGGTTAATTCTGATCCTCGGAGATAAGATCCCCTGGATCGGGAGACTTCCCGGTGATATCTATATCAAGCGTGATAAGTTCACCTTCTACTTCCCCCTCATGACCAGCATCATCATCAGCCTCCTGCTGACCCTCCTCTTTGCCCTCTTCAGAAAATAAGCCCCCTGGTCCCTACCTGAGCCCCCTTTCCCCAGACCCAAGGATTTGAGAGGAATATTCTGTTATTTCCGTGGTGTTCTGTCGCTTTGCGACATCTCCCGTTTTAAGGGACCCCGTTGTCCACAAAAATCATATTGAGGTGCGGGGCCGTCATTCATATTTTGCCGCCTTGCGGCATGATGTCATTAGAAAGATTTAAAGGAGCATCATTATACAAAGTCCCCCACTATATCGTAGGGCGATACATCCCAACATTTATATTTTGTAGAAAGCTGAGAGGGACATTCGGATAGTTTTAAAGAGGGGATGTCGCAAAGCGACACAGTGCGGGACGTGAAAATTCCGTGGTGAGATTTCGCTTTTGTTATATTCGGTTTAGAAGAAATATTCTGTTTTTTCCGTGTTATTCCGTGAAAATTCCGTGGTAAAATTCTTGTTGTGCCATGGACGAGAAGGCCGGGACGTTGTTGACTAGCTTGACAAGGATTCGAGGTGGGGGCAGGCTTGCGATGGTGCTCAAACCCCGACTTCAGCGGGACTACGCCGCCCCTCCTTGTTACCCGTTAACTACGGACAAAGTACCAAAAAACATACGCCTATTCCAATCCTTTACCTATGCTGCTATACTATGATATCGTATATCAAGGAAGGAGGGAAATATGAGCAAATCCCAACCGCGTTACATAGTAGATGAAAGCGGCAACAAAACCGCAGTAGTGATACCTGTCGAGGAATATGAAGATCTTCTAGAGGATGTGCATGACCTCGCCATTATTGCTGAACGTAAAAACGAATCCACCATAAGCTTTGATGAGTTAAAGAAGCGTGTGTAAGCCCCCTGGTCCCTACCTGAGCCCCCTTTCCCCAGCCCCAAGGATTTAGAGGAATATTCTATTATTTCCGTGGCGTTCCATGAAAACTCCGTGGTGAAATTTTTGTTGTGCCATGTCCCCTAAGGACTCCATATTTTGGGTAAAATTTATGCTTGCTTTTTCCCTCTTATTTTGTTATAAATTTCACGAATATCCCTTGGACGGCGTTGAGAAAATACCTGAGATCACACGAGGGCAGTTAAAAACATTTTTTTTGATTTTAAGTGTGAAACTATTCACAAAAAAGCAGCAAACAATTAACTCATCAAGGAGGTTATAATATGGCACAAAAGGTTAAGAATAAGGGCTGGAGTGTCACCTTCAGCGGGACAGGGATCAACCTTGCCCTGGGCATCCTCTATACGTGGAGCATCTTCAAGGTGGCGATCAAGCAATCCATTGAGGCTGGGGGTACAGGCGCATTCAGCTGGGACCTCGCTAAGCTCAATGACCCCTACGCCGCCTGTTGTCTCGTCTTTGCCTTTGCCATGATTTTGGCAGGGAAGTGTCAGGATAAGTTCGGCCCCCGCATTACCGCCTTCATCGGTGGTATCCTTGTGGGATTAGGTTTTCTCTTGATCTCGCAGACCACAAATTATTACCTCTGGATTCTGGGTTTCGGCGTCCTGGCCGGTGCGGGAATCGGCTTCGGATACTCCTCGGCAACCCCGCCTGCGCTCAAATGGTTCCCGCCGCAAAAGACGGGATTGATCGCCGGCTTGGTGGTCGCCGGTTTCGGCCTTGCCTCCGTCTATATCGCACCCTTATCAAAATATCTCTTGCAAATCTGGGGGCTGCAAAGCGCCATGCTCTTTTTCGCAATAGCCTTTTTGATCGTCGTGTGCTCACTTTCCCTGCTCCTGGTAAACCCACCAGCCGGATATGTGCCCAAAGGCAAGGCTAAAGCAGGCAAAAAAGCTCCTGTCGTGGCAGCCCAAACCGAAGCCTCACCATCGCACATGATAAAGACATTGGCTTTCTGTAAGATATGGTTTATCTATTTTATCGGGGCCGGCGCCGGACTGATGGTGATCAGCAGCGTTTCGGACATGGCTAAGAAGAGTATGGGAGAACTAGCCTTTGTGGCCGTAGCCATTTTGGCCATTGGTAATGCAGGCGGCCGGATCATCGCCGGCCTGATATCGGACAAGATCGGCCGCAAGGCGACCCTCATCATCATGCTGTCGTTCCAGGCAATCCTCATGCTCGTCGCCATCCCCGTGGTAGGCGCTGAACAGACAAGCGCCCTTGTGATGGTCCTGCTGGCCACCTTTGTCGGCTTCAACTACGGGACCAATCTCTCCCTCTTCCCCGCCTTGACAAAGGACAAGTGGGGACTCAAGAACTTCGGCATCAACTACGGCATCGTGTTTACCGCCTGGGGTGTGGGCGGATTTGTCATGAGCCGGCTGTCGCAGATGTTGTACGCCAGCAGCAAGAGTTATACCTCATCTTTTTTGACGGCGGTTGCCTTCCTCATCGTCGGCGTCATCATCACGTTGACGCTCAAGACAAGGACGGCAAAGGCTGAAAAGAGATAGAGGAAACAAAGGCGAATCGGCTATACGGTTATCGCTATTTAAAAAGGTGCCCAGGGAACTCAGATCCCCGGGCACTTTTTTATGTGAGCCACATGAAACTGTCTGAAATGTTTCTTGCCAAACGTTATGCGCCGCCTTGCGGTGCGGCAGCGCCCTGTCTGGCGACAAAGCCCTGGGTCTGCAGCCCGGTGGCAGACGGCGTGCCGGCGATTTGGGCAAGATACGTCTCTCCGAGCTTCTTGATGTGATCGTCGACATTGTCAAAGTAATTGAAATGTATCTGCTCTTCATCGATGATGGCTTCAAAAAGCTTCACACTCGTGCTGTCGCCGTTTTCCCTGCACACCAACAGGAATTGATTATAGGCATCGACGGTATCGTCCTCGAGCTTGGCATCAAAAGGAAAAATGAACTCGATCTTCTGCCCTTTCTGGG